>MQVI01000057.1 GCA_002002485.1 Pasteurellaceae bacterium 15-036681 | reverse complement strand
GTATTTTGAAGAGACTGAGAGCGTATAAGTTCTTTTTATAAATAAAATTTTCCCTAAAAAACAAAAAGTTTCAAGTATACTTGAAACTTTTTGTTTTTTAGTATATTATTTCATCTATATTTGAAAGATATTAGGTGAAACGATGCTAACTAAAATTCTAAATAAAAAGGTGATTTCTCGTGCTATCTATATCGATAGAGTGAAACCCTTTATCAATAAAAATTTGATTAAGGTTTTTACAGGGCAAAGACGTGTCGGTAAAAGTTTCCTTTTGTATCAAATTATGCAAGAGATTAAAGGGATTGATCCAACGGCTCACCTTATCTATATCAACAAAGAAGATCTTGCTTTTAGCCATATTAAAACGGCAGAAGATCTGAATGACTATATTCAACAACATAAATCCCCAACCCAAATGAGCTATATTTTTATTGATGAAATCCAAGAGATTAGTCAATTCGAAATGGCTTTGCGCTCTCTTTTACTCGATGATCAGCTCGATATTTATTGTACGGGAAGTAATGCTAATTTACTTTCACGTGATATTGCAGGTTATCTCAGTGGGCGAGCAATTGAAATCAATGTGTATAGCCTCTCTTATCCTGAGTTTCTTGATTTTATGCAGTTGGAAGAGGGTGATAAATCTTTAGCGCAATATCTAAAATATGGTGGTTTACCTTATCTAAAAGATTTACCACTAAGCGATAGTATTGTGTTTGAATATTTGCGTAATATTTATTCGACAATTGTTATCCGAGATGTGATTAATCGTTATGCCTTACGTAATTCTCAATTCTTAGAGCAGTTAACGCTCTTTCTTGCCTCTAATATCGGTAATCTCTTTTCAGCGAAGAAGATTAGTGATTTCTTAAAGTCACAGAAAGTCGCAACAACATCAACTCAAGTGCAAAATTACGTTGAATATCTTTCAAATGCTTTTCTTATTCATCAAGTGAAACGCTATGATATTGAAGGAAAAAGAATTTTTGAGATCGGCGAAAAATACTATTTTGAAGATCTTGGTATCCGTAATGCATTACTTGGTTATCGCATTCAAGACAGGGGAAAACTACTCGAAAATGCTGTTTTTAATCATCTAAAAATTGCTGGTTATGACGTCAAAATTGGTGGGATTTCTACTCAAGAAATTGATTTTGTTGCCGAAAAAGAGGGCGAGAGGATTTATGTTCAAGTTGCTCTTTCTATTAATGAAGAAAAAACTTTAGAACGAGAATTTGGTAATTTATTGATGATTAAAGATAATTACCCAAAATATGTTGTGACAATGGACGAATTTGAGGGAAATAGTTTTGAAGGAATTATCTGTTTAAGTTTAAGGGAATTTATCAAACAAATATTGTAAAAGGTAGGGTGTGCATAAGCGCACCAATATTCATCTTATTGAAACTCGTGTAGCATCGCTAAAATTGCCTGTTGGCGTTTGGCGGGTAAATTACGAAAATATTTCAACATTAACAATTCATCTTGTGAAAGGGTTTTGCCTTCTACATCCTCTCTACCATAGCGTAGCCATTCAATACTAATATTTAACCATTTTGACAAAGTTTCTACTTTATCAGGCGTAGGAATAGACTGCCCAATCAGCCAGTTATGCACCGCTTGCGGTGTAATAGGCTTATTTGGGTGACGTAAATTGAATTTATTTGCGATTTCAGCAAGTGATAAATTTTCAAGCCCCGCTAACTCTAAAGCGACCTTTAATCTCTTACTAAAACCTGTTTTATCTGATTCAGTATGCATTTGAGCATTATGAATAGAGCATATTATTTTTAATAAATAATTCAATTTATAATTTAAAGTGTTTTATTGATATAGTATAATTGGCTTGTTTTTATACTTTACCTTAATTTACTTTATCTTAATTTGGAGGAATGTAAGATGTCTATGAAAAAAGTAACATTAGCAAGTTTAATTCTATTAAGTTTAACAGCTTGTAGTAGTGGAGGTGGCAGTAGTAATGGAACTATGAATACATCGGAACCAAAGGCTACTCAATCAGAACAGGTAAAATCACTATCTGCGGAGTTAGAAAAAGCGAAAGTAGATCTAGAACAAAAGAATAAAGAATTAGAAAAAGTTCAACAAGAGCAGCAGCAAAATCTTACTAAATTAAATAATGAATTAATAGCAGCTAAAAATGCAGCTAATAAAGCAAATAGTGATTTAGCAGAAGCTAAGCAGGCTTTAGCAAAAACAAAAGCTGATAGTAAAGCAACCGCATCAGAATTAGCCACTGCAAAAGCAAATCTAGCGAATGCACAACAGGCTCAACAAGATGCTGAGCAGGCTTTAGCAAAAACAGAAGCTGATAGTAAAGCAACTGCATCAGAATTAGCCACTGCCAAAGTAAATCTAGCGAATGCACAACAGGCCCAACAAGATGCTGAGAGGGCTTTAGCAAAAACAGAAGCTGATAGTAAAGCAACCGCATCAGAATTAGCCACTGCAAAAGCAAATCTAGCGAATGCACAACAGGCTCAACAAGAAGCAGAACAAGCTTTAGCTGGAAAGACTCAAGTGATTAACGAAATTAATAAACAAGCAAAATTAGCTTTAGAGCACAGCGGAATGAGAGGTTTTAGTATTCCTAATGTTTATGCTGATGGCTTTTTTGATACCCTACAAATTGGTTTAAATACTATTCCTGTTTTAACTGTTACAGCAGATGAATCAGATGGTATTATCTCAAGTAATCATTATATTTATAAACAAAATTACTCTCATATTTATAGCAGAAATAATGTTGCATTCTCGCCTAGTGATGAACCATGGGCTGGCAGTTTCAGAATTGATCGTATTGATGGACAACGCACAGAAACTTTACCAGCTACAGGTAACGCAACTTACACAGGTAAAGCATTTAATACGGATATTACAGGGGATTTAAATTACACAGTTAATTTCACCGATAAAATGGGTTCAGGTTCAATTCGTGGACTAGCTGATCTTGCAGAAATTCAGTTACAAAAAGGCTCTATCCTAAGTAACTCTATCCAAGCTGATGCTGCAATGCAAGATGGCACTAAAGGTAAATACTCATTAGAGTTCTTTGGTCCAAACGCAGAAGAAATTGCAGGTAAGGCTTATATGTATAAGCAATTCTCATCAACAGTGAAAACAAACGGTACTACTGCGAATGAATATAATGATCCAGAACGAGGCACAATCTTTGGTCTCGCAGCTGAAAGAGGTGAAATTAGCAATAAATAAAGAGATCATAGCAATAAATAAAGAGATCATAGGGTGGGTATCTCTACCCACCAATAAAATCAATGTGTTATGTAATGATGGACAAGGATACCCATTCTACGTTAAACACTCGCCAACTCTTTACGCATTTGATCAATCACTGCTTTGTAGTTTGGTTGATCAAAAATTGCAGAGCCTGCCACAAACATATCTGCGCCAGCTTCGGCGATTTCTGCGATATTATTAATTTTCACACCGCCGTCCACTTCTAAACGAATATTGCGTCCACTTGCGTCGATTCTGCGGCGAACTTGGCGTAGCTTATCCAAAGTGGCAGGGATAAATGCCTGTCCACCAAAGCCTGGGTTTACCGACATTAATAAAATCACATCGACTTTGTCCATGACATAATCTAAATAGCTTAATGGCGTTGCAGGGTTGAATACTAAGCCTGCTTTACAGCCATGATCGTGAATTAATTGTAATGAGCGATCGATATGCTCACTGGCTTCAGGATGGAAAGTAATAATATTTGCGCCTGCTTTGGCAAAATCAGGGATTAAACGATCAACAGGTTTCACCATTAAATGCACATCAATCGGGCAGGTAATGCCGTAATCGCGTAATGCCTTACAAATTGCTGGGCCAAAAGTGAGATTTGGCACATAGTGGTTATCCATAACATCAAAGTGAATTAAATCTGCTCCTGCATTCAATACATCTGTAACATCATCACCTAAGCGAGCGAGATCCGCAGAAAGAATTGAAGGGGCAATTAAAAACTCTTGTCTAGACATAATTTATTCCTTGTTTGATCGGTGAAAAGTTGTATTAGCCTAGCATATTTCCGCAAAAGAAACTTCGATCTAATTCGCATTTTTGTTATCCCTTTGTAACTTTTTTAATAAAACCATAAAATAATTATGGACTAACTGGTGTTTTTAAGGCAAAATATTTCCATATTTAAATTATGGTTATTGAAACTAATTCTAGGAGAACTTATGAAACAGGGTATTCACCCAGAAAATTACCGTGAAGTGTTATTTTATGACGGTAGTGTACAACAAGGTTGGATCATTCGCTCTTGCGCGAAAACCACCAAAACAATGGTATGGGAAGATGGTAAAGAGTATCCATTTTATCCATTAGATACTTCTTCGGCATCTCACCCTGTTTATACAGGTAAACGTCGTGAAACGAATAATGAAGGTCGTGCAAGCAAATTTAACGAACGCTTTAAAGGCATGGCAAGCTTAACCGCGAAGAAATAATAGGAACTCAAAATGCAAATTTTAAACTCATTAAAAAGTGCAAAAACACGTAGCAAAGATTGCAAAGTAGTACGCCGTAAGGGCAAACTTTATGTGATTTGCAAAAGCAATCCACGTTTTAAAGCACGTCAGCGTTAACATAATCTAAATAAGAATAATTATCAAAAATATTATTAAAAATCAAAGGGATAACTTTTATACGTTATCCCTTTCGTTTGTTTGATTATTATCAAATTTCGTATATTTAACATTTCGTCACAAACCAATAACACTTTATAATGCTCGCCTTTATTAATAATAACCTATTAATTTAATCAACTTTTTGACTAATTTAACTGATAATGCGTTGCCAAGACGCAGTTTTTTACGTGGGCACTTCTTAAACTCGCTCAAAACTGAGCAAGTCAAGCAACAAGGACATAATGCAATTCGTCCACCTTGGAGCAATCTCGCTAATTTCTTAGAAAAATGTACCGCTTGTGATAAGTGTATTTCTGCCTGTGAAATGGGAATTTTAACCCGTGGTGCGGGGGGATACCCTGAAGTGAATTTTTCACTGGGACGCAAGGAGTGTAGTTTTTGCGAAGATTGTGTGAAGGCATGTGAAGCGGATGTTTTCCGAGATACCAGCGAAGTGGCGTGGCTACATAAGGTAGCAATTCAACCAAACTGTTTAGCGCAGATGAATGTTGAGTGTCGCAGTTGTGAAGACAGTTGTGAAAGCCGAGCGATTCGTTTTAAACGCCAAATCGGTGGAGTTGCAAAACTTGAGCTAGATTTGACCGGTTGTAACGGTTGCGGTGCTTGTCTTTCGGTTTGCCCAACTAATGCTATTACCATTCAATTAATGGAACAACAATGACAGATAATTTAAATGAAAGTGTGAACTGGTATGTATGTAGCCTTGTGGTGCAAGCAAAACCAGCAAAGCTAGAGCAAGTGAAAGCGGATATCTTAAAAATCGCACATGCTGAAATACATGGTGAGAAGGCTGAAGAAGGTAAACTTGTGGTTACTATTGAAAGCGATCGACAGTTAGCTTTAGCGGATCGCATTGATGAAGTGAAAGATATTGATGGAGTGATCGTGGTATCACTTATCTCAAATTATATTGATGAGCCAGCAGTTTAAGGTTCATTTCCTATTATTTTTGAATTCTTTTTAAAAGAAATGTGGAGTTACTATGGAACTTAACCGTAGAGATTTTATGAAAGCTAATGCGGCTGTGGCAGCTGCTGCGGCGGCAGGGATTATGATCCCTGTGAAAAACGTGCAAGCAGATGACAGCGGCATTAAATGGGACAAAGCCCCTTGTCGTTTCTGTGGTACAGGCTGTAGCGTACTTGTGGGTACTAAAGACGGCCGTGTTGTGGCAACACAAGGTGACCCAGATGCAGAAGTAAACCGTGGTTTAAACTGTATCAAAGGTTACTTCCTATCTAAAATTATGTACGGTGCAGACCGTGTACAGACCCCAATGCTACGTATGAAAGACGGCAAATTCCACAAAGAAGGTGATTTCACCCCTGTTTCGTGGGATCAAGCTTTCAGCATTATGGCAGAGAAAGTGAAGAAAACCTTAAAAGAGAAAGGTGGTAATGCGGTGGGTATGTTCTCATCGGGTCAAACCACAATCTTTGAAGGTGTAGCAAAAGTTAAACTTTGGAAAGCAGGTTTACGTTCTAACACTATCGATCCAAATGCGCGTCACTGTATGGCGTCAGCAGCGGTTGCGTTTATGCGTACTTTCGGTATGGACGAACCTATGGGCTGTTATAACGATATTGAGAAAACCAACGCATTTGTGCTTTGGGGCTCAAATATGGCAGAAATGCACCCAATTTTATGGAGCCGTATTTCAGACCGTCGTTTATCAGATGACAAAGTGAAAGTGGTGGTAATGTCAACTTTTGAACACCGTTCATTTGAGTTAGCGGATACGCCAATTATCTTCAAACCACATTCAGATTTAGCGATCTTAAACTATATCGCTAACTACATTATCCAAAACGATAAAGTAAACTGGGATTTCGTAAACAAACACACTAAATTCAAACGTGGTGAAACCAATATCGGTTACGGTTTACGTCCAGAGCACCCATTACAAAAAGATACCAATGCGAAAACCGCTGGCAAAATGTATGACAGTGATTTCGAAGAATTTAAGAAAATCGTTGCCCCTTATACATTAGAAAAAGCACACGAAATTTCAGGTGTGCCAAAAGATCAGTTAGAAGCTTTAGCGAAAATGTACGCAGATCCGGATCAGACTTTAGTTTCATTCTGGACAATGGGCTTTAACCAACATGTTCGTGGCGTGTGGGTGAATCACATGATGTATAACGTGCATCTATTAACCGGTAAGATCTCGTTACCGGGCTGTGGCCCATTCTCATTAACCGGTCAGCCGTCAGCTTGTGGTACAGCACGTGAAGTAGGTACTTTCGTACACCGTTTACCAGCGGATATGGTGGTAACTAACCCTAAACACGTTGAGATTGTGGAAAATGCGTGGAAATTACCAAAAGGTACCATTCCAACAGTTCTGGGTTATCCTGCGGTAATGCAAAGCCGAATGCTAAAAGACGGTAAACTTAACTTCTTATGGCAGCTTTGTACCAACAATATGCAAGGTGGTCCAAATATTAATGAAGAGATTTTCCCGGGTTGGCGTAACCCTGAAAACTTTATCGTAGTATCAGATCCGTATCCGTCAGTGTCTGCGGTAGCGGCGGACTTAATTCTTCCAACTTGTATGTGGGTTGAGAAAGAAGGTGCTTACGGTAATGCTGAACGCCGTACTCAATTCTGGCGTCAGCAAGTTAAAGGCCCAGCGCAATCTCGTTCAGACTTATGGCAGATTGTGGAGTTCTCTAAATACTTCACAACTGATGAAGTATGGGGTGAAGAACTATTAGCGCAAATGCCAGAATACCGTGGCAAAACATTATTTGAAGTGCTTTATAAAAATGGTGCAGTAGATAAATTCCAAGTACCAACTAATATTCCGGGGTACTTAAACGATGAAGCAGAGCATTTTGGTTTCTATATCCAAAAAGGCTTATTTGAAGAGTATGCAGCGTTTGGTCGTGGTCACGGTCACGATTTAGCAGACTTTGAAACTTATCACCAAGTACGTGGTTTACGTTGGCCAGTAGTGGACGGTAAAGAGACCTTATGGCGTTACCGTGAAGGTTATGACCCGTATGTGAAAGCAGGTGAGGGTGTGAGCTTCTATGGTTACCCAGATAAGAAAGCGGTCATTTTAGGTGTACCTTATGAGCCGCCTGCGGAAAGCCCAGATGAAGAATACGATTTATGGATGTCTTCAGGTCGTGTTTTAGAGCACTGGCATACAGGTACAATGACACGTCGTGTACCAGAATTACACCGTTCATTCCCTAATAACTTAGTGTGGATGCACCCAACAGATGCGAAAAAACGTGGTTTACGTCACGGCGATAAAGTGAAAGTGATTTCACGTCGTGGTGAGATGATTTCTCACTTAGATACTCGTGGTCGTAACAAGTGTCCAGAAGGTTTAATTTTCACAACGTTCTTCGATGCAGGTCAGTTAGCGAATAAATTAATTTTAGATGCAACAGACCCAATTTCAGGCGAAACCGACTTCAAGAAAACAGCGGTTAAGGTTGTTAAAGCATAATTTATCGTAGAGAGAGAACAACCGGTGCGATTTTTAAAAAATTTTGCAAATTCTCTCTCTAAATAAAATGCTTTGGAGAACAGTATGAAACTGGATGCAAATCGCCGTCAATTTCTAAAAAATGCGACCCGTACTGCCGCAGGTGTGTGTGGTGCAGGTTTGATTTTAGGATTGCAACAACAGCAGGCGAAAGCAAAAGAAGGGGTTGCATTACGTCCCCCTGGGGCATTAGACGAAAAAGACTTTCTAAGTGCTTGTACCCGTTGTGGCCAATGTGTGCAAGCCTGTCCATACGATATGTTGCACCTTGCGTCACTGATTTCACCAATGGAAGCGGGTACGCCTTATTTCGTCGCACGTGATAAGCCTTGTGAAATGTGCGTGGACATTCCGTGTATGAATGCTTGCCCAACGGGTGCATTAAGTGAAGATCTTAAAGATATTAACGATGCTCGTATGGGATTAGCGGTATTACTTGACCACGAAACTTGCTTAAACTGGCAAGGTTTACGCTGTGATGTCTGCTACCGAGTTTGTCCGCTAGTGGATAAAGCCATTACCCTTGAGCGTATTCACAATGACAGAACCAATATTCACGCAAAATTAATCCCAACGGTGCATTCTGATGCTTGTACAGGTTGTGGTAAGTGTGAACAAGCGTGTGTACTGGAAGAAGCTGCGATTAAAGTGCTACCAATGGATATTGCCAAAGGTATGTTAGGTCGCCATTATCGTCTAGGTTGGAAAGAGAAACAGAATGCAGGTAAAGCATTATTGGAAGATCAACACCCTGATGGTTTAAAACCTGCGTTTGAAGCTCGTATGCCAGAAGGTCAAGTTGAGCCTGTTTATCAACAGATGCAAGTAAAACCGAATGTGAAAGTGGCAACGCCAAATCGTGCCGGTTATGACTATGTGCCAAAATCGACAACGGTGCCAGAAGCAGAACATTTCCCGAACTTAGATTTAAATATTAAGGGAGTGAAATAATGGCTAATTCACCTAAAGATGCAGGCTTAGAAGCTCGTCAAAAACTCGGTTGGTGGCGTGCTTATCGCTTTTTAATCCTACGCCGTTTAAGTCAATTAAGCATTATTCTGATGTTCCTAAGCGGACCATTCTGGAATGTGTGGATTTTAAAAGGTAATTACAGCGGTAGTTTATTACTCGATACGGTGCCGATGACCGATCCATTAATGATGGCGGAAGTATTAGCCACAGGTTACCTACCTGAATGGACATCAATTATCGGTGCGCTAATTATCGTCGCAATCTATGCGCTTGTTGCAACCAAAGCCTTTTGTAGTTGGGTCTGCCCAATGAATATGGTAACCGACACAGCAGCGTGGTTAAGACGTAAGTTAGGTATTCGTAGCACAGCGAAGATCTCAAGAAACTTACGCTATGGCATTTTAGCGATGATCTTAGTCGGTAGTGCCGTAACAGGATCGCTATTGTGGGAGTGGATCAACCCTGTTGCTGCCTTAGGTCGCTCTTTCGTATTCGGATTAGGTGCGACTTTATGGCTTGTGCTGATTATCTTTTTATTTGATCTATTAGTGGTTGAGCACGGTTGGTGCGGACATCTTTGTCCAATCGGTGCAACCTATGCGTTAATCGGCTCAAAAAGCGTGATTAAAGTGAATGTGGTTGATCGCAGTCGTTGCGATAACTGTATGGACTGTTATAACGTCTGCCCAGAGCCACAGGTACTACGCAAACCACTACACGGCAAAGCCGAAGATAGCACAATCGTACTTGCAAATGATTGTATTACTTGCGGACGTTGTATTGATGTCTGCCCTGAAAATGTTTTCGCATTTGGAACTCGTTTTGAGAAACAAGTGCCAGTAAAAAATATTTAATTTCCTTTATGGAGTGAACCCAATGAACAAATATCTTGCTCTATTATTATCAGCTGTTGCTGGTTTTGCAGTGGCAAATACGCAAATTCCGTCGTCTATCGACAACACGGCTGAAAGCGTTGCCCCTGCTTATACAAATCCCCAAAAAGATGTGGGCACAATCCCAACTACTTTCCCACATCAACCGCCACTTGTACCACACAGTATTCGTGGTTTACAGGTAACCAAAAACGTGAACCAATGTTTAGCCTGCCACGCAGAAGAGCCGTCTAAAACAACGGGTGCAACTCGTTTACCTGAGAGCCATTTCTTAGATCGTGATGGTAACAAAGTGAGTGCCGAGTCGCCACGTCGTTACTTCTGCTTACAGTGCCACGTACAACAAACGGATGTAAATCCAATCGTTCAAAACAAATTTGACACAATCCGTCAAACTCAAGCTAAATAAGGGGAAATTCAATGTTTAGTTTAATTAAAAAATTCTGGACTTGGTTCAAAACCCCAAGCAAGATGGGTATTGGATTTTTAATCCTGATCTCTGCGATTGGCGGTATCTTATTCTGGGGCGGTTTTAACAAAGGTTTAGAGCATACCAATACAGAACAATTCTGTTCAGACTGCCATATGAATGACGTAGTACCTGAATACCGTGCTTCTGCGCACTTCTCTAACCGTAGTGGTGTAAAAGCAATCTGTTCAGACTGCCACGTGCCACACGAATTTATCCCAAAATGGACTCGTAAAATCCAAGCAAGTACAGAAGTTTGGGCGCATATTACCGGTAAAGTGGATACGAAAGAGAAGTTTGAAGCACACCGTTTAGAAATGGCAGAGCGTGAATGGGCACGTATGAAGGCTAACAACTCACAAGAGTGCCGTAACTGCCATAACTTTGAAGATATGGACTTCACACAGCAAAAAACCGTTGCAGCGAATATGCACGCATTAGCGGAGCAAGAAGGTAAAACCTGTATCGACTGCCACAAAGGTATCGCCCACAATCTTCCACATATGGAAAAAGTACAAAAAGGCTTTATTCCAGATGATTTAATCAAAAAAGAAGAGAAACAGTAGGCTTTGAATAGAACGGCACGTATTAGCGTGCCGTTTTTAAATGTTAATTCTTCTTATTTGCTGTATGTAATCCTGTTAAAATGATAAACATACCAATAATTTCAATTAGTGATAAATTTTCATTAAAAATAAGATAAGCATAAATTGCTGAAATAACAGGTTGTGTTAGAACTAATAGTGAAGCATAGCTCGCTTTGATCTTTCCTAAACAATAACTTAATCCTCCTTGACCTAAAATTTGAGAAAGCAATGCAAGACCAATTAATGGGTAAAAATCTTGATATGTTTTAGGTATATATACTCCCTCAACAATTAAACCTACTGGTAGCAATACAATTAAGCAACCTATGCTTGCATAACTCATAATTTGAATAGTAGAAAAACGTTCTCGTAATTTATATACAGTGATAATAAATAGCCCGTAAAAAAATGAAGTAGAGATTGCTAGAATATCACCTTTGAAATTATCTAACGTTGGAGTAATTTTACCGCCCATTAGTAGCATAACGCCAAGTAAAATAATACTTGATCCAATAATGAATTTTTTACTTATTTTCTCTTTATAAAGGAAATAAGATATTGGTACAACGGTAAATGGAACTAAATTTGCGAGCAAATTAGCATTTGCAACAGTAGTATATGAAAAAGATATATTCCATAAAATTAAATCCATTGCTAAAAAGCTACCTGCTAATATTGCGATATATTTATCTTTGTTCGCCATTCTTTGAGAACTCTTAGATGAATAAGATAATAAAAAGAAAATGGGCAAAGAGAATAGTACCCTATACATCCCCGTTGTAATGGGGGGAAATGTACTTAATTTAACAAATATACCGCCTAGTGCTAAACAGCAAATCGAAAGTAGAACGAAAAAAATATATCTATTCATATAAACTCCTAATCATTACATTTGAATACTGCGACTTTGCCTGCGTACTATAAGAAATATTTTTTCTACACAACCTACTCAATTTGTATTAATATCAAATTACTGTATAGGAAATTTATCAGCACAGTTTCAAGGAACTATATGAAGGAAAAAACAAAAGTTCAGCAAACTTATGAATGGATAGAAGACAAAATTAAGCAAGGTATATACCTTCCAAGACATAAAATTCCGTCTATCAGATATTTATCAAATAAACTTTCAGTTTCAACATTTACGGTATCATCAGCCTATGATCAACTCGTTTCTACAGGATTAATTCGTTCTGTTGCTGGTGCAGGATATTTTGTATGTGAGCCAACAACCAAAACAGAGGCGTTCGATGTATCTTCCGCACTGATTAATGATGTATTGGATACTGGGTGGTTAATGACTCATTTATTTGGTGAATTGCCGATTAATAAGGCTTCAGGAAGTGGACTATTGCCTAACGAATGGCTTTTAGATAGTGAAGTTATTGCTAATGCTGTTCGCAAGGTAACAAAAGAAGATATGAGCTTTATTTACTCTTATGGGCATATTCAAGGATATTATCCTCTAAGAGAGATGTTTGCTAAGCAACTGGATCAATTAGGGGTTTCTATTAATCCTAGTTTAGTAATAACAATGCCGGGTGTATCTTCAGCGATACAAACTATAATAAAAACAGTTACTAACGCTGGAGATTATGTTGTGGTTGATGATCCTAGTTGGTTTTGGCTGTTGGGTTGCTTACATCAATTAGATATAAAAATATTAACCGTTAAACGAAATAGTGATGGACCTGATATTAATCAATTAGAACATATTTTCTCAGAATATAAACCAAAGCTTTATATTACGAATAGTATTTTAAACAACCCTACGTCTTATAATATTTCATCATCTATTATGTAT
>MQVI01000056.1 GCA_002002485.1 Pasteurellaceae bacterium 15-036681 | reverse complement strand
CGGTTAATGTTTCGGCGTGGGTCTTCTAATTCATCAAAAATTTCAAATAGGGTCATTGTTTGTTGCTCTGTTAATAAATAATGATGCTATTAGATCATATTTTTGAAAAAAGTGCGATCTTGCCCTGCAAATTTTCAAGGGGTAAATGTTAAATAAATGTGGTTAATCTAGAAATTTTTGTGAATTTCCGATAGAATAAGTCGTTTATTTTTATCCGATTTTCTTACGTGATAAAAAACCGAATTTGAGAACTTAATGTAGCTTAATAAGAATTGTGGGGAACCAATGTTTTTCTTATTTTGTCTGCGGCTCAATAAAGCGATTGCAGTTTCTGCAATCATATTTTTAACCCAAAGAAAAGTAGTGCAAACAATATGATTACAATCAAACAAGGCTTAGATCTCCCTATCGCGGGAAAACCTGAGCAAGTAATCCATAACGGCAATACCGTTAGTGAAGTTGCTGTGCTTGGCGAAGAATATGTGGGGATGCGTCCTTCAATGAAAGTTCGTGAAGGCGATGTAGTAAAAAAAGGTCAGGTTCTTTTTGAAGATAAGAAGAATCCAGGCGTGGTATTTACAGCTCCAGCAAGCGGTACAGTCGTTGCGATTAATCGTGGCGAAAAACGCGTTCTTCAGTCAGTCATCATTCAAGTTGCGGGTGATGAGCAAATTACCTTTAATCGCTGTGAAAGCTCTGCGTTAGCATCTTTAACTGGTGAACAAGTTAAACAAAACTTAGTCGAGTCTGGTTTATGGACTGCGTTCCGCACTCGTCCATTCAGCAAAGTGCCTGCACTTGACGCTGTGCCTTCTTCTATCTTCGTAAATGCAATGGATACAAACCCATTAGCAGCAGATCCTGAAGTGGTATTAAACGAGCATAAACAAGATTTCGTTGATGGTTTAACTGTATTAAGCCGTTTATTCAATGGTGAAAAAACTATCCACTTATGTCGTGCGCCAGATAGCACAACACCAAGCGCGGAAGTGGCAAATGTAAAAGTAACTGCTTTTGCAGGCCCACACCCAGCAGGTTTAAGTGGTACTCATATTCACTTTATCGATCCAGTTAGCTTAAACAAATCAGTTTGGTACTTAAACTATCAAGATGTGATCGCTATTGGTCGTTTATTCACAACAGGTGAATTATTCACTGATCGCGTTGTGGCACTTGCTGGTCCACAAGTTAAATCACCTCGTCTAGTACGCACTCAATTAGGTGCAAAAGTTTCTGATATCGTAAAAGGCGAATTAGCTGAAGGCGAAAACCGTGTAATTTCAGGCTCTGTATTAAGCGGTGCAAAAGCTGAAGGTGCTCACGATTACTTAGGTCGTTACGCATTACAAGTTTCTGTGTTAGCTGAAGGTCGTGAACAAGAGTTCTTCGGTATGATCGCGCCATACTCACACAAATTCTCAATTACGAGAACTGTATTTGGTGCATTTACTAAGAAATTATTTAATTTCACAACTGCTGTAAATGGTGGTCATCGTGCAATGGTTCCAATTGGTGCTTATGAGCGTGTAATGCCATTAGATATTTTACCAACGCTATTACTTCGTGATTTAGCGGCTGGCGATACAGATTCTGCTCAAGCTTTAGGTTGTTTAGAGCTAGATGAAGAAGATTTAGCACTTTGTACCTTTGTTTGCCCAGGCAAAAACGAATATGGTCCAATGCTACGTCAAGCATTAGATAAGATCGAGAAGGAAGGTTAATCAAATGGCTTTAAAAGATCTTTTCCATAAGATGGAACCTGCTTTCCACAAAGGCGGAAAGTATGAAAAATGGTACACCCTATTTGAAGCGGTGTATTCAATTGTTTATACATCAGGTGCTGTAACTCAAAAAGACTCACACGTACGTGATGCGATTGACTCAAAACGTATGATGTTAATCGTTTGGTTAGCGCTATTCCCAGCAATGTTCTGGGGGATGTATAACGTTGGTGCGCAATCAATTCTTGCATTAAATGTAGGTGATTTTGCACAAAACTTATCAAACAGCATTGCAAATGACTGGCATTATGGTCTTGCAAATGCATTAGGTGTTGTATCGCAAGATGCTGGCGTATTATCAAAAATGGTAATCGGTGCAATTTTCTTCTTACCTATCTACTTAACGATTTTCGCAGTAGGTGGTTTCTGGGAAGTTGTATTTGCAATGGTACGTAAACACGAAATCAATGAAGGTTTCTTTGTAACATCTATCCTATTAGCATTAATCGTTCCACCTACATTACCACTATGGCAAGCTGCTTTAGCAGCAACATTCGGTGTTGTAGTAGCGAAAGAGGTGTTTGGTGGTGTTGGTAAAAACTTCATGAACCCTGCATTAGCAGGTCGTGCGTTCCTATTCTTCGCATACCCAGCTCAAATCTCAGGTGATTTAGTGTGGACTGCAGCTGATGGTTTCTCAGGTGCGACGGCATTATCACAATGGGCGCAAGGTGGCCAAGCAGCACTTAAACACGTTGCAACAGGCGAAACTATCACTTGGATGGATGCATTCTTAGGTAACATCCCTGGTTCTATGGGTGAAGTTTCAACCTTAATGCTTGCTATCGGTGCATGTATCATTGTATTCGCACGTATCGCTTCATGGCGTATCATCGCGGGTGTCATGATCGGTATGGCTGCAACTGCAACCTTATTTAACTTAATCGGTTCAGACACTAACCCATTATTTGCTATGCCGTGGCACTGGCACTTAGTATTAGGTGGCTTTGCGTTAGGTATGTTCTTTATGGCGACAGACCCAGTATCAGCTGCATTTACTAACAAAGGTAAATGGTGGTACGGTGCGTTAATTGGTGCTATGGCAGTGATTATCCGTGTTGCAAACCCTGCATACCCAGAAGGTATGATGTTAGCGATCTTATTTGCTAACTTATTTGCACCGATCTTCGACTACCTAGTAGTTCAAGGTAACATCAAACGTAGGAAGGCACGCAATGGCTAAGTTTAATAAAGATAGTGTTGGCGGCACACTACTTGTTGTTGTGCTTGTGAGCTTTATCTGCTCAATCATTGTTGCAGGCGCAGCAGTAGGTCTAAAATCAACACAAGACGAACAAAAACTGTTAGACAAGCAAAAAAATATCTTAAGCGTAACAGGTTTATTACCTGAAAAAGCAAAAGGTGCTGAAATCAAAAAAATCTATGCAGACAATATTGAACCAAAAGTTGTTGATTTAGCAACAGGTGAATATGTTGAAGTAGCTAATTTTGATGCTAAAGCATTCGCAAAAGATCCTGCTCAAAATGTTTTAATCAACGCTGAAGATGATAAAGCAGGTATCAAAGCTCGTGCTAAATACGCTGAAGTGTATCTTGTAAAAGATGCTGAAGGTAAAGTAAGCCAATTAGTATTACCTATGTACGGTAATGGTTTATGGTCTGTAATGTACGGTTTCGTAGCAGTAGAGCCTGATCTAAATACAGTGAAAGGTATTACTTACTACGAGCAAGGTGAAACAGCAGGTTTAGGTGGAGAAATCGCGAACCCTAACTGGCAACGTCACTTCGTTGGTAAAAAACTTTACAACGACCAAGATCAACTTGCAATCCGTATTGGTAAAGGTGCATCAGCAGATAAAGACCACGGTATCGATGGTTTATCTGGTGCAACTTTAACAACTAACGGTGTACAAGGTTCATTTGACTACTGGTTTGGTAAGAATGGCTTTGGTCCATACTTTGCTAAATTAAAAGCAGCGGAGGCTAAATAATGGCTAATGCAAATATGAAAAAATTATTGTTATCACCTATTGCTGATAGCAACCCTATTGCATTACAGATCTTAGGTATCTGTTCTGCATTAGCGGTAACAACTAAGTTGGAAACTGCAGTAGTAATGGCTATCGCGGTATGTGTAGTAACAGCTTGTTCGAGTGCGATTATCTCTGCAATCCGTAACTATATTCCAAATAGTATCCGTATTATCGTACAGATGGCGGTAATTGCATCATTAGTAACGCTTGTTGACCTAGTGTTACAAGCGTATGCTTACGAGCTTTCTAAGCAGTTATCGGTATTCGTTGGTTTAATTATTACTAACTGTATCGTTATGGGGCGTGCAGAAGCATTTGCAATGAAAGAGCCTCCATTACCAAGTTTTGTTGATGGTTTAGGTAACGGCCTTGGTTATGGTGCAATTCTTATTATTGTTGCATTTGTTCGTGAGCTAATTGGTTCAGGTAAAGTATTTGGTGTAACAATTTTCCAAACTATCCAAGATGGCGGTTGGTACCAAGCAAACGGTTTATTCCTATTAGCACCAAGTGCGTTCTTTATCATCGGATTCTTAATCTGGGGTTTAAGAACTTGGAAACCAGAGCAAGTGGAGAAGTAATCAATGGAACATTATTTAAGTCTATTTGTTAAGTCTGTATTTATTGAAAATATGGCACTTTCTTTCTTCCTTGGTATGTGTACATTCCTTGCGGTATCAAAGAAAGTTTCAACAGCATTTGGTTTAGGTATTGCGGTAATCGTGGTATTAGGTATTGCGGTACCTGCTAACCAAATCGTGTATACACACGTATTAAAAGATGGTGCTCTTGTTGCAGGCGTGGATTTAAGTTTCTTAAAATTCATCACCTTCATCGGTGTAATCGCTGCACTTGTACAAGTGTTAGAGATGATTTTAGATAAATTCTTCCCTGCGCTTTACAGTGCATTAGGTATCTTCTTACCACTTATTACAGTAAACTGTGCGATTTTCGGTGGTGTATCTTTCATGGTACAACGTGAATACAATCTTGCAGAATCTGTAGTATATGGTATCGGTGCGGGTACAGGTTGGATGTTAGCTATCGTAGCATTAGCAGGTTTAACAGAGAAAATGAAATACTCTGATGTACCAGCTGGTTTACGTGGTTTAGGTATCACCTTTATTACCGTTGGCTTAATGGCGCTTGGCTTTATGTCATTCTCAGGCATTCAGTTATAAGGAGCATATCGAATGGATAATTTTATTTTCGGTATTGTGGCATTTACCGCGCTTGTTTTAGTGCTAGCAGTATTTATCTTAGTTGCTAAATCTAAATTAGTGGACTCTGGTGATATCACAATCTCAATTAACGATGACGCTTCAAAAGCAATTACTTTACCCGCTGGTGGTAAATTATTAGGCGCATTAGCAAGCAAAGGTATTTTCGTATCATCTGCTTGTGGTGGCGGTGGCTCTTGTGGTCAGTGTCTTGTTAAAGTTAAAAGCGGTGGTGGTGAAATTCTTCCAACTGAGTTATCTCACATTACTAAACGTGAAGCGAAAGAAGGCTATCGTCTTGCTTGTCAAGTAAATGTGAAAAGCTCAATGGATGTTGAACTTCCAGAAGAAATCTTTGGTGTGAAAAAATGGGAATGTACTGTTATCTCTAACGATAACAAAGCAACCTTTATCAAAGAGCTTAAACTTCAAATTCCTGAAGGAGAAGAAGTTCCATTCCGCGCAGGTGGTTATATTCAGATCGAAGCACCTGCTCATGTGGTAAAATACGAAGATTATAAATCGTTGATCGACGAAGAATACCACGAAGACTGGAACAAGTTTAACTTATGGCGTTATGTGTCTAAAGTGGACGAGCCAATTATCCGTGCGTACTCAATGGCTTCATACCCAGAAGAGAAAGGCATTATCATGCTTAACGTACGTATTGCAACTCCGCCACCAAATAACCCAGATGTGCCACCAGGTCAAATGTCTTCATACATTTGGTCATTAAAAGAAGGTGATAAAGTAACGATTTCTGGTCCATTCGGTGAGTTCTTCGCTAAAGACACTGATGCAGAGATGGTATTTATCGGTGGTGGTGCTGGTATGGCGCCAATGCGTTCACATATCTTTGACCAATTAAAACGTTTAAAATCTAAACGTAAAATGTCATTCTGGTATGGTGCGCGTTCTAAACGTGAAATGTTCTATGTTGAAGATTTTGATGGCTTACAAGCTGAAAACGACAACTTCGTATGGCACGTAGCGCTTTCAGATCCACAACCAGGCGATAACTGGGATGGTTACACAGGCTTTATTCACAACGTACTTTATGAAAACTACTTAAAAGATCATGAAGCACCAGAAGATTGTGAATACTATATGTGTGGTCCACCAATCATGAATGCGTCTGTAATCAAGATGCTGAAAGATTTAGGTGTGGAAGACGAAAACATTTTATTAGATGATTTCGGTGGCTAATTAGCCTAAAGCTTTTTCAAGCGGTCGGATTTGCAAAATTTTTTGCAGATCTGACCGCTTTGCATTGTTCGCTTCTCGAATTTATTAGGGAATTTAAGAGCAAATAATGGAAAGTGGATCTTTTTATCCATTTTCCATTATTGATTCGTATTAACGGAGTTTAAATGAAAATTAAAACCTTACTAACATTGGCAACAACAGCACTATTTGCAACGTTGTTGACAGCGTGTAAAGAACCTAAACAGATTGCCCTAAGTGGTAAAACGATGGGAACAACTTACAATGTAAAATACATTGATGATGGTAGTATCCAAAATTTGGCTAAGCCAGATGAAATGCAGAAACAGCTAGATGAATTGCTAACTATAGTTAATGATGAGATGTCTACCTATCAAAAGGATTCTCAAATTAGTCGCTTCAATCAAATGAAAGAGATTAATCAGCCTTTTGAAATTTCTAGCGATTTTGCAACAGTGGTACAAGAAGCGGTTCGATTAAATAAAGTGACTGAAGAAGCATTAAATGTGACTGTAGGACCTTTAGTGAATCTCTGGGGATTTGGTCCTGATAAACGTTTAAATAAAGTACCAACTGCAGAACAAATTGCAGAACGTGCTCAATTTGTAGGAATTGATAAATTTACTCTAGAAAACAATGTATTAACTAAAAAAGTTGCAGGGTTATATTTAGATTTATCTTCAATTGCTAAAGGCTTTGGTGTTGATAAATTAGCATTACACCTTGAACAATATGGTATTGAAAATTATTTAGTGGAAATTGGTGGCGAGTTACGTGGTAAAGGCAAAAACTTACAAGGCCAAGATTGGCGTATTGCGATTGAAAAACCTGAATTTGCCCAAGGGGTTTCAAGCCAAATTATAGTGCCTTTACACAACTTAGGTATGGCAACATCAGGTAGTTATCGCAATTATTTTGAAGATGAAAGCGGTAAACGTCTATCGCATATTATTGATCCAAAAACATTAAGTCCAATTGCTCATAATCTTGCATCAATTACAGTTATTTCACCTTCAACAATGACTGCTGATGGCTTATCAACAGGGTTATTTGTGTTAGGCCCTGAAAAAGCTTTAGAAGTTGCAGAGCGTGATCAGCTTGCAGTATTTTTAATTATCAAAAATGGCGATAAATTCGAAACTAAAATGTCGAGTGCATTTGCTAAATTAACTGAACAAAAATAGGAAAATTTAATGGAAACTCTTTTATTTACTTTTGGTGCTTTTATCCTCATTATTTTTATGATGTCGATTGGTTTTATTATTAAAGGTAAAACAATTAAAGGTAGCTGTGGTGGTATTACGGCTCTCGGTATGAAAAAAATGTGCGACTGTGAAGAGCCTTGCGATAACTTAAAAGCCAAAATGGAAGATGGTACCGCAGATCCAGAAGAAGTTGCACGCTTTGAGAAAAAAGAGCCACAGTTTTACGAAGTAAAATAAATTATAACCCCATACGAGCCGTATGGGGTTAATTATCAGAGCAACTTTGTTGCTTACACGTAGGGTGGGCGTCCTTGCTCACTTTACATATTTATCACCAAATGTGCTTCGCCTTAACCGAAGTTACGGGAGAATTATGTTAATTTCAAATACTTACAACCAACACTTTCCAACTTTAACTCCAGAACAACTTGCTGAAAACAGCAAGAAAAAAGTTATTTGCGGTATGTCGGGTGGGGTAGATTCATCTGTTTCAGCATTTATTCTGCAACAACAAGGCTATCAAGTTGAAGGCCTGTTTATGAAAAACTGGGAAGAGGATGATGATACGGACTACTGTACTGCTGCAGCGGATTTAGCTGATGCACAAGCTGTATGCGACAAACTGGGTATTCACTTACATAAAATTAACTTTGCAGCAGAGTATTGGGATAATGTTTTTGAACATTTTCTCGCGGAGTATAAAGCTGGTCGTACCCCAAACCCAGATATTTTATGTAATAAAGAGATCAAATTTAAGGCTTTCTTGGAGTATGCAGCAGAAGATTTAGGTGCAGATTTTATTGCAACAGGTCACTATGTGCGCCGTCCAGCATTAGATTTACAACCTAAATTATTACGTGGTTTAGATTCAAATAAAGATCAAAGCTATTTTCTTTATACGCTAAGTGAGCAACAAGTTGCACAGAGCTTATTCCCTGTTGGCAATATTGAGAAACCTATTGTACGTGCGATTGCAGAAGATTTAGGTTTAGCAACAGCGAAGAAGAAAGATTCTACTGGTATCTGTTTTATCGGTGAACGTAAATTTAAAGACTTCCTCGCACGTTATTTACCTGCTCAACCTGGCGATATCATCACTGTTGATGGCAAAGTTGTGGGCCGTCACGATGGCTTGATGTATCACACCCTTGGTCAGCGTAAAGGATTAGGTATCGGTGGCGTGAAAGGATTGAGCGAAGATCCATTCTATGTTGTTGAGAAAGATTTGATCAACAACGTGTTAGTGGTTGCTCAGGGGCACGATAACTCTGCTCTACTTTCAACAGGTTTGATCGCAAGCCAACTACATTGGGTAGATCGTCAGCCTATTCGTGAAAACGTGCGTTGCACAGTGAAAACACGCTACCGCCAAGAAGATATTGCGTGTGAAATTCAACCGATTGATGATGAAACAATTCGTGTCATCTTTGATGAACCACAAATCGCAGTAACCCCTGGGCAATCTGCCGTATTCTACTCAGGTGAAGTTTGCTTGGGTGGTGGAATTATTGAAGAGCAGATGAAGTAATTTAATTACATGAAAAGGGCGCATAAGATTGATTTGCGCCCTTAGTTTTAATTTACGCCATATTGCTCACGATATGTCTTCATCTTCGCTAAATGTGGTGCGTATTGTGGCGATTGTTCGATAAATTGTAATAAATCATCAAAATCAACAATTGAAAATACTTGGCAATTGTAATCACGTTCCACTTCTTGAATCGCAGATAATTCGCCCTTGCCTTTCTCTTTGCGGTTTAATGCAATTAACACACCCGCGAGATTAGCGTTATTGGCATTGATGATTTCCATTGATTCTCGAATGGCTGTCCCCGCAGTAATAACATCATCTACCAATAAAATATCACCTAGTAGTGGGCTACCAATGAGATTACCACCTTCACCATGATCTTTGGCTTCTTTACGATTAAAACAAACTGGCTTATCAATATCAAATTGAGAGGCTAGGGCAACCGCAACTGTGGTTGCAATTGGAATACCTTTATAAGCAGGGCCGAACAATACATCATAGTTAATTTGGCTTGCTTGAATTGCTTGCGCATAAAACTCACCTAATTTTGCTAGATCACGACCTGTATTAAATAAGCCTGCGTTAAAAAAGTAAGGACTCAAGCGCCCAGATTTTAAGGTAAATTCACCAAATTTAAGGACATTTCGGCTAAGTGCAAATTCAATAAAGTCGTGTTTGTATTGTTCCATTTGTTATTCCTATTGTTATTTCAATGATGAATAGACAAGTGGAAAACGGATAACGAACAGTGAACAGTTCGACACTATCCACTATCCACTATCCACTATCCACTATCCACTTACTCAGGTGTAATCCAACTTACGTCCCAACTTCCTGTACCTTCAGGCACCAGTACATCAGTTAAGTAAGGCAGAATACGCTTCATTTGGCTTTCTAATTGCCACGGCGGATTAATTACAATCATACCGCTTGCGGTCATACCGCGTTGATCTGAATCAGGGCGAACCGCTAATTCAATTTGTAAAATTTTACGAATACCTGTTGCTTCTAAACCTTTTACAATACGTTTGGTATGCTGACGAAGTACCACTGGATACCAAATCGCATAGACACCTGTTGCAAAACGTTTATAGCCTTCGATAATCGCTTTTACCACCAACTCATAATCTTCTTTTAATTCATAAGGGGGATCGATTAACACTAAACCACGTTTCTCTTTTGGTGGTAACGCTGCTTTAAGCTGTTGGAAGCCGTTTTCACGTTTGGTTACCACATTGCGCTTTTTAGCAAATTCTTGGCGGAGTAATGGGTAATCATTTGGGTGTAATTCTGTTAATAACGCACGATCTTGCTCACGTAATTGTTGTACAGCAAGCAATGGAGAACCTGCGTAGTAACGTAATTTACCACGGTTAATTTTCTTTAATTCATTGATATATAAAGCAACTTCTTCAGGTAGATCTTTTCTATCCCAAAGACGAGCAATACCTTCAATATATTCGCCCGTCTTTTCAGACTCGGCGCTTAATAAGCTATAACGACCTACACCAGAGTGCGTATCTAGGTAGAAAAAGCCTTTTTCTTTCTGTTTTAGGGCGTCTAAAATTAGGGTTAAAACAATATGTTTAACAACATCAGCGTGGTTGCCTGCGTGGAAACTATGACGGTAACTAAGCATTTTAAATCTCTTTGTAGTAAAATCTGGTTATTGTAGCTTAAACTCGGATTGAATAACACAATGAATAAAAAACTTACCATCGAAAAAGGCTGGCTGACACAGCAAAAACAAGTTGTATCGCCACACTTTAGCCAAAGACCCGATCCACAAGATATTTCACTACTGGTTATCCACTATATCAGTTTACCACCTGAAGAGTTCGGTAACGATTTTATCGACCGCTTCTTTCAGGGCACTTTAGACCCAACCATTCATCCTTATTTTGAGGAGATTAAGGATTTACGTGTTTCAGCGCACTGCTTAATTAACCGTGAGGGTAACATTACTCAATACGTGAGCTTTGATGAAATGGCTTGGCACGCAGGGCTTTCTTGCTTTGAAGGCAGAGAAAAATGCAATGAATTTTCGATTGGTATTGAGCTGGAGGGTAGCAATAATCAACCTTTTACCAAACCGCAATACAAAGCATTAGCTCAATTAACCCAAAAGATTATGCAACAATATCCTAATATCACCCCTGAACGCATAGCAGGGCATAGTGATATTTCCCCAGGGCGTAAAATTGACCCAGGGCAGTATTTTGATTGGGAATATTACCGTTCTCTATTGTAGGGACACGCTGCGCGTGTCCGCGGACGCGGGCACCGCGTCCCTACATTTTTTATAACAACCCTAAAACCTTACGACCGTTGATACTTGCGATATTTGCCATTTCATCAAGGTTAGTAAAACGGCAACCCGCAGAAAGTAGGCTTAATTCTTGCCACATATCCCCTTCACATAACGGCACCATATAGTCACAGATATTATCAGTACCAATTGCCACTGTAATACCTTCAGGGATCATCTCATCCGCAGGGGTCAAGGCATTATGGAAAGGTAGAACCTCATCTTTACGTGGGCTATCAATCCACGCCATTGGACAAGCGATCATCATCATATCGCAGGCTTTCATCTTTTTATAAAGCATTTGGCGATACTCTTTCGGGTGTGCGCCAATTGAGATACCGTGGATAGCCACAACACGTCCTTGCATACCGTGTTCTACAGATTTATCACAAAGTTGTTCTGTCTCTTTTTCACTTTGTGAGTTAAATTGGTCTACGTGCACGTGCAACATTTTTCCTTGCGATTTAGCGGTATCCATCAGGATATCCATTGCTTCTAAACCTTTACCGAAATCTAATTCATCTCGGTATGGTAAGCCACCAATCATATCCACCATTTCAGAGCCAATATCAAACCACTTACGTGCACTTGGCTCAATCACTCCTTTTAAGGTTTGGTTTGCAAATTTCAGTACAATATCGTTTTTATAGACTTCACGGGCTTTATGTGCAGCAAGGATAGCGCGGTCTTCACAAACTTGGTCAATATCCACAAAAGTACCGAATGCGGTAACCCCCTGTGCAATCATTAACTCAATCGCTTGACTAAAACGACGGTAGTAGTCTTCCACCGTTGAATTGCGCTTAACTTCATCCACTAAATCCCATTTTTGCTGTAAGTTTGCTTCCTGATAAATCTTGATTTTCTCTGGCGTCATCGTAAAAGCACGGTCTGCGTGAGCGTGAGAGTTCACCCAACCGCCTTTTTTGATAACTTCATCACGAATATGGCTTTTTAATGTACGAATTAACTGGCTCATTACTTGCTATCCTCTGTGTAAATTATGTTCTTTTCTGAATTTCGGGCAAAAAAAAGATCTTACTTAATGATTAAGTAAGATCTCTATTTAATAAAAAAACAGCCAGACCTCGTAATTTTACAAGGTCTAGCTGTGTGAATTCTGTAAGCTTTAAATCTGTTTTAGGGTAATACATTTCTAGTTCCTAACTGGCACTAGGCGTGTAGTATAGTTTTTTTAGATGAGAAAAGCAAACGGTTGCTGGGATTACTTATTTAGCCTTGCTATACATTTGGACTTAGAATCTTAATTGCAATAGAGTTATATGATCATATTGTTATTTTTGTTAAAAAAATGTTGCAATTTAATGTTTTTTTTGTAATATGTAAGCGTTTATTGGTAATTCGATCTTAAAAGGAGAGGTATATGCAGTTAAACACGGCACAGCAATCTCAGATATCTAGTTCTCATAGATTGATTGAGCTCACTTCATCACTTCGACATCAGCTTGATCTAAATTCGAGATTAGGTAAAAGGCACAAATTTATTGACCAAAATTTTTTTGTCAATCATATACTAAAAGATGTTATTGATATAGAAGAGAAATCTATATTAAATCGTGTTCAAGCCATAATAAAAAGAACAGAAAAGAATTACTTAAATCCAGATAAAGTAGATTATGCAGTTGAAGCCTTATTTGACAGTTCATTTTTTAAGAATCATAATTATTTTTTAGATAGAGACATTGCTAAAATACTTATAAAAAATGCATTAAATGATTCTCATATAAAAATAATGTTTCCTATTTTATCTAGAAAACCATTATCACCTATTAAAAATAAAGGAAACTTGCCTGATTTAGGAGAAATATACACACTCATAAGATGCTATAGTTTTGCTAAAATACTATCAGTATTTTTAGAGAAACCATGTAAATTTATAATTCTAGCTGATGGATATAAATACAATAGAGCATGCAATACTCCACATCATATCATTGATTCTTATCAAAAATCTTTACATTATTGGGCTAATAGACTTAATTTAGAGCCTTATATAAACATTGTTAATTATGAAAATTGGATAAAATGCAATAAATCATTAAATAATAATAATGTTCTTTGAAAAATTAAAATCTCTCTCTATTATGTATGATAAGTCATTTAATCCTTTGGATCTTTCTTTACTTCAGAAAATAACAAAATGTAATGTAGGTTGCCAATTACATTATACATTTTTATCAATAATAACGTCTGTAAATTACACTTCACTATTTAATAG
>MQVI01000055.1 GCA_002002485.1 Pasteurellaceae bacterium 15-036681 | reverse complement strand
GTTTTGCTGATGAAGTTATCCACGCCTACGCTACAGAACGAGTTTCTTCTCAAGGGGCGTTCAAGCTGTGGATAACATTATGCTTTGGTGTTGCTAGTGTACTATAAATTTAACATACAAGGGGCGTTCAAGCTGTGGATAACATTATGCTTTGGTGTTGCTAGTGTACTATAAATTTAACATACAAGGGCGTATTGCATACGCCCGCCACATATTATCTATGGATCTGATACTCCAAATCCGTTGCTTCATTACCTGTCATGCCGCGGAAACCCCAACAGTGTTCAGGTTGTTCTTTTATGGTAATTTCCACGTCCATTGGTGAAAGCCCTACTTTGCTCTGTAATGAGCTAAATAAACCTTTGATTAAACGCTTTTTAGTCTGCTCTGCACGACCTTGCATTAAGTTAATTTCAATCACAATAAAATCGTTAGTACGGTTTACTGGGTGGTAGAAATTCTCAGCTTCTAACGGCTCAAAACGTAATGCATGACGGCTTTTCGGTACACCTAAGCTCATTTCTAAACATTCAAAAATCACTTCGGCAATTTGTGCTCGGCGTGGTTCTAAAGTTTCTTTTAATCCATATACACTAATCATTTTTTGTTCCTTATTTTATTTTGTTAATAACCATTCAACGGATTGTTGTAATAATTTGGTTCCTTCAACGGTCAAAATTGACTCTGGATGGAACTGGAAACCACAAATCGGTAAGGTTTTGTGGCGAATTGCCATCACAATATCGCCGAAATGCGCATTAACTTCAAGTTCTTCTGGTAAATTATCTCCCATTAATGAGTGATAACGCGCAACAGGCATTGGATTATTGATTCCGGCGAACATTGCTTGGTTATCATGTTCAATTTTAGAAACTTTACCGTGTAACACTTGCCCGGTATGCACCACATCGCCGCCTAAAGCTTCAATAATCGCTTGATGACCTAAGCAGATCCCGATCATCGGCACCTTACCTTTTAGCTCTTTAATAATCGGCAATAGATTACCTGCCTGTTGTGGATTACCCGGTCCAGGGGAAAGTGCCACAATGCAATCTTCAGTATTTAACGCTTTATCTAAAAAGGCTTGAAACGGATAGTCATTACGAAAGATCGTCACCGAATGCCCTAGCTGACGAAATTGATCGACAAGGTTGTAAGTAAATGAATCAAAGTTATCCACGAAAAGTATATTAGCCATAGTTTCTCCTCCTACGGCTACACTCCGTAGGTTATGTATTAGTGAGCTACTCCGTAGCTCTTATCACCATTCCAGCTCCGTAGGAGCTAATTTATGCGTAACCTAGGGCAATAGCCCTAGGTAATTAAATGCTATTAACTTGAGTAATCGCCTTTAACACCGCTCTTGCTTTATGACGAGTTTCATCAGCCTCTAATTGCGGATCCGAATCTAATACTTCACCACAACCTGCCTGCACATAAGCAATCCCATCTTGCACAAATGCCGAACGGATAACAATACAGGTGTCTAAATTCCCCTCTGAAGTAAGATAACCTACTGCACCACCATAACTATGGCGTTTTTGTTGCTCAAATTGATAAATCAACTGCATAGCTTTAATTTTAGGCGCCCCTGTTAGCGTCCCCATATTCATACAAGCCTGATACGCATGTAACGCATCTAAATCAGGGCGAAGTGTACCGATTACACGTGAAACTAAGTGCATAATGTGTGAATAACGGTCGATCTGCATTAAATCAGCCACTCGACGTGAGCCTGAAACAGCCACTCGTGCTACATCATTACGGGCTAAATCCACCAACATTAAATGTTCTGCAAGCTCTTTTTGATCTAAACGCAATTCAAGCTCTAGACGTGAATCAAGCTCTAAATCAATATTACCTTGCTCATCAAAACCACGTGGGCGAGAACCTGCAATTGGGTAGATCTCTAGCTGACGATTATCCTCTGAATATTTCAACGCACTTTCAGGCGAAGCTCCAAAAAGTGTGAAATTTTCTCCTTGCATAAAGAACATATACGGGCTTGGATTATTGATCTTTAATTGACGATAGCTTGCCAGCGTATTTGGACATTCTAGGCTAAAACGGCGTGATGGCACAATTTGGAATACATCACCAATATTAATATGATGTTTAAGATCACGCACAATCAGCTTAAATGGCTCATCTTCTAAATTTACATTCACTTTATCAGAGGCTTTTTTAATCGCAAGATCGAGACTTTTATCTGCATTTTCTGCAAGTTTCTCAGCAAATTTTACCGCTTGTTGTTGAATAATATCTTGTTGGCTTGGATCAAAACAGAATGAATGAAGTGTTGCTGTTTCTGCTTGATGATCAATAAAAATTAACTGTTCTGCTAAATAGAAACTAAAATCAGGGCAACGCAAACCATCATCATTAAGTGTGATATTTTCCATTGGAATAAATTGCGCGACTAAGTCATAGCTAAATAAGCCGCCTAAATAGACCGGCGATTGACTATCTGCAAAAAGCTGGCTTACGCAGCGTAAACCATCAAAAATTGTAGTTGTTTTGAGTTTACTATCTTCATCTAGTGCTTCATTTAAAGTTGGAAATTCAGCTTGCAACCGGTCTGATTCGGCAAAAGTTTTGCAAATTGGGGCAGGGTTTAACTTGCTCAATGCAGAGTGAATTAAAGGCAATACTGCTTTGCCATTTGCAGTTAATGCTTCAAAGGTGACTGTTTGCCCTTCGCAAGCGATATGCACTGCGGATTTGGCAAATAACAGGCTTTTTAAGCTGTTTTTACTTTGGATTTCTGCAGAATCTAATAGTAGGGTATGTGGTTTATCACCACATAAATGATAGAACACTGCAGCCGTATCTTGGTAGTAAGGCAGTTGTGTTTGTTCAATTTTCACAGCCATGTTGAATGTCCTTGTTAGAATCTTTTGTACTATTAAACTAGTACAAAAGAATAAAGTCAAGCGAATAATGAAAATTTATTCGTCGGATTGATAATAAATCACCTCAAAAGCCCATATCTTTCCCCTCTTAAAAAGCGTATAATCTCGCCACAATTCTTCTAAGCACAAGGCAGGCCATTATGAGCGGACAGATGTTCTATATTCACCCTGAAAATCCTCAGGCTCGTTTAATTAATCAAGCTGTGGAAATTATTAAGAAAGGCGGTGTTATTGTCTATCCAACAGACTCAGGTTATGCTCTTGGTTGTGCAATTGGCGACAAGCATGCAATGGATAAGATTGTGGCGATTCGTAGATTGCCTGAAAATCATAATTTCACTCTTGTGTGTAGTGATTTATCAGAGCTTTCGACTTACGCTCTTGTGACAAATCAATCTTACCGCTTGATTAAAAATAACGTGCCAAATGCTTATACTTTTATTTTGCCAGCAACCAAAGATGTACCGCGTCGCTTGCTGACAAAACGTAAAACAATTGGTATTCGTGTACCAAATAATGTGATTGCACTTGCTTTGATTGATGCATTAGGTGAACCGATTTTATCTTGTTCATTGATGCTTCCTAGTGAAGAAATTACACAATCAGATCCAGATGAAATTCATGAGCATTTATCTCATCAAGTTGATCTTGTGATTCATGGTGGTTACTTAGGTCAATCACCTACTACGGTTATCGATTTAACTCAAGATAGCCCAGAAATTATCCGTGTGGGATCAGGCGATCCAACACCTTTTGAATAACGGATAGTGCATAATGGATAGTGGACAGTGAATATTAAACTGTCCACTTTACGTTATCCACTTTCCACTGAAAACCGACGCTTGTGAAAGCGACATAGGAACTAATATGACTACATTTCGTAAACCGAGTGCTAACAAGCGCTCAGATTCAAACAAAAATTCACCAAAAAATAGCCAATTTATCTCAAAATCAGATCGCAATGAGCGTGGTGGGCGCAACGAACGTTTCGAACGTAATGATCGTAATGAGCGTCATCAACACAGTGAACGTACTGAGCGTAATGGTAAATTTGCAAATTCAAAACCAGCAAATCCGAAAGTAACAAATGCTCGTCCTACTGCAAATCGTCCAACAAGCAAACCACTTGTAAAACGTCCGGCAAAACCGACCGCTAGCGTAGTTACTGCAGATGTTGAAAATAAAAAAGCAGAAAAAATTGTTGGTGAGAAATTACAGAAAATTTTAGCGCGTGCAGGTAAAGGTTCTCGTCGTGAAATCGAAGAAATTATTTCTCAAGGTCGTGTGAGTGTAGACGGTAAAATTGCCACTTTAGGTGACCGTGTACAAGTTAGCTCAAGCACCAAAATTCGTTTAGATGGGCATTTAGTAAACTTAATTCCAACACAGAAAGAGATCTGCCGCGTATTAATGTACTACAAACCTGAAGGTGAGCTTTGTACTCGTTCAGATCCAGAAGGCCGTGCAACGGTATTCGACCGCTTACCAAAAATCTCTGGTGCACGTTGGATTGCTGTAGGCCGTTTAGATATCAATACTTCTGGTTTATTGTTATTTACAACCGATGGTGAACTTGCAAATCGCTTAATGCACCCAAGCCGTGAAGTTGAGCGTGAATACTCTGTTCGTGTATTCGGTGAAGTGGATGAAGCCATGCTTCAACGCTTGCGTAAAGGCGTACAGCTTGAAGATGGCCCAGCAAACTTTAAACAGATTAAAGTGGTTGGCGGTACAGGTTTAAACCAATGGTTCGATGTCACTTTAACCGAAGGCCGTAACCGTGAAGTGCGTCGCTTGTGGGAATCACAAAATATCCAAGTAAGCCGCTTAATTCGTATCCGTTACGGCAATATCAAATTAGATAAAGCCTTACCTCGTGGCGGTTGGGAAGAGATGGAGTTAGAGCAAGTAAACTACTTACGTGAACTCGTTGGCTTACCAGCAGAAACTGAAACCAAAGTTGCGGTTGCTCAACATCGTCGTCGTACTAGCACACGTCAGATCAGAAAAGCGGTTAAACAGCATAGTAAATACCGTAAAAGTTAATTAGCAAATCCCCTTTAAAGGGGATTTTTTACAGATAGGCATATTGATATTAAGGTACCCCAATTTGAAATTAATTCGTATCGCTCTTGCCGTACCTTTGGCTCGTTATTTTGATTACTTACTTCCCCTTGATATTCCGTTTGATACGGTTAAAAAAGGGGCGAGGGTTGTTGTGCCTTTTGGTAGCCAAAGTAAACTCGGGATTGTGGTCGATTTCCCTGAAACAAGCGATATTCCTAGTGAAAAACTTAAACCGATTTCGCAATTACTTGATGATAATTCTCTATTTGATGATGAAATTTGGCAGTTACTTGATTGGGCGGCTCGCTATTATCATGCCCCTTTGGGTGAAGTGTTACAAAGTGCATTACCTATTAAATTACGTCAAGGGGATAGTACTGAACGCACTCTGCCAGACTATTTTGCGGTAACCGAGATTGGCAAGAAAGCCTTGCAGAATGAGGTATTAACAAGAGCTAAAAAACAGCAAGAGTTACTGGAAGAATTAAGCCAATTTGCAAATTTTTTTGAAAAACCAACCGCTTGTAATGCTTCTGCTTGGAAGGGAATTTCCGAAAAAGGCTATATTGAAAAAGTCGAAGTACCGTTTCAAAGCCAATCTTGGCAACAGCGTTTAGAATTGAGCAATAAACCGCTTTGCAACGCCCAAAATCGCCTTGTACTCAATAAAGCACAAACCTTGGTGGTTAGTCGTTTAAATTATAGTGAAGGTTTTGGGGCTTTCTTATTGAATGGAGTAACGGGCTCGGGTAAGACCGAAGTTTATCTACAGGTGATTGAGGAAGTGCTGAAACGTGGGCAACAGGTGTTAGTGCTTGTGCCAGAAATCGGTTTAACTCCGCAGACAATTCAACGTTTTCAGGCTCGTTTTAATGTAGAGATTGACGCACTTCATTCTAATCTTAACGATACCCAACGCTTAAATGCGTGGCTACGCGCCAAAAATGGCGAAAGTGCAATTGTTATCGGCACTCGTTCGGCGCTGTTTAGTCAGTTTGCTAATCTTGGTTTGATTATTATTGATGAAGAACACGATGGCTCTTTCAAGCAACAAGACGGTTGGCGTTATCACGCAAGGGATTTGGCGGTTCTACGCGCCAAAAATATAAATATTCCAATTATTTTAGGTTCAGCAACCCCGAGTTTTGAGAGCTTGCAGAATGTGAAAAATGGCAAGTTTATTGAGCTGGAACTCAAAGCTCGTGCAGGCAATGCGCAGTTTTCTGTGCAAGGGATTATCGATCTTAAAAACCAGCGTATCAATGCAGGATTATCTGAAAAATTGCTTATGCAGATGCAACAGCATTTGGAAAAAGGCAATCAAGTGATGTTATTCCTAAACCGCCGAGGTTTTGCGCCCATGTTGTTGTGCCACGAATGTGGCTGGATGTGCCAGTGTGACTCGTGCGAAAAGCCCTTTACTTATCACCAAAAAAGCCGGGTATTGCGTTGTCATCACTGCGCCTCACAACGTGTTATTCCACGTCAGTGTGGGCATTGTGGTTCAACCAATTTGATTACGACAGGTGTAGGTACAGAACAGCTTGAACAAGTGCTTGCAGAGCGTTTTCCACAATACAATATCAGCCGAATTGACCGAGATAGCACTGCTAAAAAAGGCTCGTTGGAACAGCATTTAAGTGAAATTCAAGCAGGCAAAAGCCAAATTTTGATTGGTACGCAAATGTTGGCAAAAGGACATCATTTCCCGAATGTAACCTTGGTGGCATTGGTGAATGTGGATAGCAGTCTATTCTCAACAGATTTTCGTGCGGAAGAACGTCTAGCACAGCTTTATGTGCAAGTAGCAGGGCGAGCAGGGCGTGCGGAAAAGCAAGGGGAAGTGGTGTTACAAACTCACTATCCTGATCACCCATTACTAAAAAGTTTACTTAATGATGGCTATTTAGCCTTTGCGGATCAAGCTCTGAATATGCGTAAGATTATGGGCTTACCGCCGTTTTCATCGCAGGTATTAATTCGTGCGACAGGCAGAGATAACGAAAAAGTGGAAAACTTTTTGCAAGATCTTACCGCTTGTTTGCAACAAATCACCACCCAAAATCAGTGGCAAGGTTTTCAATTATTAGGGCCTTTTAATGCCCCTATGGCAAAAAAAGCAGGGCATTACCGTTGGCAGTTGTTGGTACAACATTCACAACGTGGCGCTATTCAGCAACTCCTTAGCCAATTTGACTTAGTTAAGGATCAATTTTTAAGAAATGATATTCGCTTAACGGTGGATATTGATCCGCAAGATTTGGGGTAATGCGGTGGTTGAATACATTGATGGCTGATTAAATATGAGGGGTTATATACTCTGCCAAATCTCCCCCTACCCCTCTTTGCTAAAGAGGGGGGCAGTTCTAGGAAAATTTGAGTGGCACGATAAGTAATCAAAATATTAATTTTAATGCTGAGCTCAACTAACTAGAATTTTTAGCTCTTATTTCTTTTTGCTAAAAAAGGAGTTATTTGGGGAAAATTTATTATCCGTAACATTATTCCAAATATTAGGGTCTGTTTATCTTTCATAAAAAACTGCGTTGTAGCCTAAAATAAGCACAGACTAGGCGAAAAACGCAGTTAATAGTGGTGCTATTGACAAGTTTTGCAACGAAGGATGTGCCTATTTTAGGCACAACCCGAAGGGACGGGTTTATTTTTCGCCAACTCTGCGTTGAAAACCGTTTGTTTAGAATGACTAAACTGCACAATTTTCGCCTTGATTTGGCGAAAAATAATCTCCGTCGCAGTCGTTTATGAAAGATAAACAGACCCTAATGATTGACTATAAATTCAAAGTTTATAGCGAACCAGTTCCCCTCTTTAGCAAAGAGGGGCTAGGGGAGATTTGGCAGAAGTAAAAACGGAGTGAGAGGTTAATTCAATCTCTTATATCAGAGATTTTTCAACCATTCCACAAACTCTTTCGCTTGCATAAATCCTGTTACTCTCGTATTACTTAACTCTTTCCCTTGCTCATTAAAGAACAGAATCGTTGGCAAGCCTAGCACGTTAAACTCTTTCATCAACTCATCATTTTCAGCGGAGTTTTTCGTCATATCTACTTGTAAAATCAACATTTGATCGAGTTGTGCTTTTACGTGAGGATCACTAAAGGTGTATTTCTCAAACTCTTTACAGGCTACACACCAATCTGCATAGAGATCAAACATTGCTTTTTTATTCGGATTTTCAGCGAGTTTTTGGCGGAGTTCTGCTAATGAATTTACTCGGACAAATTGGGTCTGTTCGGTATGAATAACGTTATTATTTCCCCAGATCAAATCTGTAATAGGTTTAGCACAGACCACAATGCCTGCCAAAATCAAAATAGTTGCGATTCTTTGCCACACTTTATCGCCTTTTAATTGCAATCCTAACCATACTAAAAACGCAATGGCTAAGATTGACCACATCAACATTTCATAATGTGGAAAAACGCGAGAAAGTAGGAATACTGGCAGAGCTAGCATCACAAAGCCGAAGATATTTTTGACTTTTAATAACCAATCCCCTGATTTTGGTAAGATTTTGTTACCAAATAGGGTAATTAGCATTAAAGGAATCCCCATTCCTAATGCGAGTAGATAAAGGGCTAATCCGCCAGTGAACAGATCGCCACTTTGTGCCACATACAGTAATGCACCAGAAAGCGGTGCAGAAGTACAAGGTGAAGCGACTAATCCTGCGATCATACCCATTACAAATACACTAACAAAAGAGCCACCTTGTTGCTGTTGGCTGAGGTTGTTGAGCTTTTGTTGCCAACTGTGAGGTAGACGAATTTCAAATAAGCCAAACATCGACATAGCTAGCACAATAAATAGCACTGAAAGGGTGATTAATACTGGTGGGCTTTGTAACGCAATCTGAAATGGTAAGCCAATTGCCGCTACAATCAAGCCGAGTAGGGTATAAGTCAATGCCATACCTTGTATATAACAAAAACTTAAAGCAACTGCTCTACAGCTACTTGGGCGTTGTTGATTTCCTATCACAATTGCTGATAGAAGGGGAAGCATGGGTAATACGCAAGGGGTAAAAGCTAAACCTAAGCCCAACACAAAGAACCAAAATACTGAAAAACTATTCGTAGATAACTTTTGGGCAAGTTGATCTTGCTCTGCCAGAGGTTGAATAGAAGCGGTTTGATTTTCCGTATTTTTTGCAATTTGTTGTACAGAACTAACCGCTTGTGGATCTAGCTCAATGCTTACTGTTTCAGGTGGATAGCAGAAACCTTTGGTGCAGCCTTGATAGCGAACTTCAACAGTGCCTGTTTTAGCTCGAGTTGGTACATTAATAGCTAATTGGTTACGATAAATTTCCACATCACCAAAAAATTCATCATGGTGATTTTCTGCCTGAGGAAATTGTGGTTCAGCTAGATTTTCACCTTTTACTGAAATTTCTTTTTTATACAGATAGTAGCCATCTTCGATTTGCCAATTAAGCTGGAGTTCATTACTTGTCTGTTGATGAGAAAAAACAAATGCCTCTTCACCTTTTAAAAATTTAGGTTTAGAGTCAAAAAGCCCTGCGCTAATAGGAAACGCGATAAATAGGGTAATAAAGAAAGTAAAAATTCTGATAATCATATAATGTTATTTTATCCTTGAATGTAGGGACGCGGTGCCCGCGTCCGCGGACACGCGCAGCGTGTCTCTACACATTTCGGGCATATAAAAAGCTATTGCTGATTTTAATATGAACCCCAAATAAAAATCAAAAAATCTTTGTAAAAAGATCTTGCATAATTATGCAAAAAAAATTAATATCCATTCAGTTTTTAACGTTAGAACAGGATTTATACACGAATGGCAATTCGTATTAACAATGTTAATTTCTTTTATGGCTCAAATCAGGCTCTATTTGAGATTAACTTAAACATTGAAAAAGGCGATACAGTCGTCTTATTAGGCCCAAGTGGCGCAGGTAAAAGTACCTTAATTCGTACTTTAAATTTAATGGAAGTACCGCAAACAGGTACACTTGAAATCGCAAATCATAAATTTGATTTAAGTGCGAAATCAGACGCAAAGCAGATTGCACATTTGCGTAAAGAAGTGGGAATGGTATTCCAACAATATAATTTATGGCCGCATCTTACTGTGATTGAAAACTTAATCGAAGCACCGATTAAAGTGCTAGGGTTAAGCAAAGAGGATGCGAAAAAACAGGCGCAGGATTTATTAGCGCGTTTACGCTTGGAACAATTTGCAGATCGTTTCCCATTACATTTATCGGGTGGTCAGCAACAGCGCGTGGCGATTGCGCGTGCATTAATGATGAAGCCGCAAGTGTTACTTTTTGATGAACCAACAGCAGCACTTGACCCTGAAATTACTGCACAGATTGTGTCAATTATTCAAGAGTTACAGCAAACTGGCATTACCCAAGCGATTGTAACTCACGAAGTATCGGTAGCTCGTAAAGTAGCGACCAAAGTAGTTTATATGGAACAGGGTAAAATCATTGAAGTAGGTGATGCAAGCTGTTTCGAAAATCCACAAACCGAACAATTTAAACACTATTTATCTCATTCACATTAAGGAATCTGTATGAAAAAATTACTTTTAGCAGCAGTATTAGCTGGTGCAGCAATGGCAAGTGCAAATGCAAAAGATATTACTTTCGCAATGGAACCTAGCTATCCTCCGTTTGAATTAACCAATGAAAAAGGTGAAATCGTTGGTTTTGATGTTGATGTTGCAAATGCGATCTGTAAAGAAATTGCAGCAAATTGTAGCTTCAAAGCGCAAGCATTTGATGCGTTAATTCCAAGCCTAATCAAAGGTCGTGGTGGTTTTGATGCAGCGATCTCGGCAATCGACATCACAGAAGCACGTGCAAAACAAGTTGATTTCACAAATCCGTATTATGAAAGCTCTGCAAGCTTTATCTCTTTAAAAGATAAATTTACTTTAGATTCAGCGAAAAAAGTGGGTGTACAAAACGGTACAACTTACCAACAATATATTAATGCAGAAGCGAAACAATATGCGCCTAGCTCTTATGCAAGCTTACAAGATGCAATCTTAGACTTAAAAAATGGTCGTATCGACATCATCTTCGGTGATACAGATGTATTAAGAGATATGTTTGAGAAAAACCCTGAATTAGCATTTGTTGGCGAAAAAGTAACGGATAAACGTTACTTCAATAACGGTTTAGGTATTGCAGTGAAAAAAGGTAAAGCTGAGCTTATCGCAGATTTAAACAAAGGTTTAGCTGCAATTAAAGAGAACGGCGAATATCAAAAAATCTATGATAAATGGCTAACTAAATAATCACTATGTTTGTTGATTATCTTCCTTTAATGTATTCCGCTACCCTAATGACCTTAGGGTTAGCGGTTTGTTCGTTATTGCTTGGCTTGGTGTTATCGGTACTCTTTGTGGTGCTTGAAACGAGCAAATGGCAATGTGTGCGCAAACCAACGTCGGTAATTGTGACGTTACTGCGTGGCTTACCTGAAATCTTGGTGGTATTCCTCATCTACTTTGGTTTACCTGAAGTATTAGAGTTAATCACCGGTGATTTCCTTGAACTTTCGCCTTTCATGTGTGGTGTGTTAGCTCTTGCGATTATTTTCGCGTCTTATGCTTCACAATCACTACGTGGTGCGATTCAAGCGATTCCGCTGGGTCAATGGGAGTCTGGGGCAGCACTTGGTTTAAGCCGAGCTTATACTTTTGTTCATATTGTAATGCCACAAGTTTGGCGCCACGCATTACCAGGTTTGAGCAACCAATGGTTAGTGTTGCTAAAAGATACTGCGCTGGTTTCGTTAATCGGTGTTCATGACTTAATGCGTCAAGCAGAATTAATTAATACACGTACTCACGAGCCATTTACTTGGTATGGGTTTGCTGCATTGATTTATCTTGTGATTACCTTAGTGAGTCAAGTGATTATTCGTCGCTTAGAGCTACGTTTCACTCATTTTGAAAGAGGGGTGAAATAATGTCGCCAGAATATATCGAAAAACTTCAGCATTACTTTGATGTGATTGTGCAAGGTGTGCCAACTAGCTTAGGTTTAACCGCGGTTGCATTGTTTGTCGCATTTTTCCTTGCGATAGCTTTAACTTTCCTACTTTCAATGGAAAATCGACCAGTAAAATGGGCTGTGAATGGTTTCTTAACCCTATTTACAGGGACGCCATTATTGGTTCAATTCTTTTTGATTTATGCAGGTCCTGGTCAGTTCCAAGTGATTGTAGATAGCCCTTTCTGGTCACTACTTTCAAATGCATGGTTCTGTGCAATGCTGACTTTAGCACTTAACAGTGCAGCGTATTCAACCTTGCTCTTCCACGGTGCAGTGAAAGCTATTTCAAAAGGTCAATGGGAAAGCTGCGCGGCATTAGGTTTAAATCGCTTACAGACACTTAAAATTTTAATTCCGTATGCGTTAAAACGCGCATTGCCATCATATAGTAATGAAATTATTTGAGTGTTTAAAGGTACATCGCTTGCTTCAACCATCACTATCCTCGATATTATGGGCTATGCAAGACAGCTTTATGGCGTGGAGTATGAAGCACTGACAATCTACGGTATTGCTGGTGTGATTTATCTTGTAATTACAGGGATTGCGACTGTATTACTTCGCCGTTTAGAGAGTAAGGTCTTAGCCTTTGAGCGTTTAGAAGTAGAAAAAGCATAACGATTACTAATTTAACAAGCGGTCTGATTAAGGGAAATATTTTGTATTATGTAGGAGTTGCACAAACTTTATTTACATCCTTTCCCTCTGGGATAGGGACAGGCTGAATGTGCGTTCAGTACCGACGTCAGGGAGAGAGAAATTGTTAAATATTCCTTAGATATCAAGCTTGTTCCCCTCTCTCTGCAGAAATTGCTGAACGCAATTTCTGCGGTCTCTCTCCCAAAGGGAGAGAGTGGTGAATTCAAATATTTGATTTGTGCAAGTACTACATAATTTCGGGCATAAAGGACATTTTTAATGGTTTTTTGGCATAAAGGACATTTTTAATGGTTTTTTAAATTAGAAATGCGTTAAAGGACAAAATTAATGGTCATAAAACAATCTGTATTATGACCATTTTTTATGCTTCCTAAACTCCTAATATTTCATCAATCATTGCCATTTTTGTTTCTATATTCATTCCTCTGTGATTACCTAATAATTGTTTCAAATTACCAAAGCAGCCCTCAATCATATTCGATGTATTTGGAATCAATAACTCAGGATCTTTTTGATAGGTAAATAAATAACTTTGATTGTTATTTAAGCTCTTAAATGCACTTCTAAGCCGCTTATGAGTATAGTGAGAGCGTCCTGTTTCTAAATTTACAGAGCGTTCATCATAATAATCTTTCCAAGTGTCTAGCCATTGCTCTAAGAAGTCCTTAAATTGCTCCTCAGTGATTTCAGTTAGCATATTTGAGATAAGTCTTAAATGCTTGCTAGCAGGGTGTTTAGAACGATTTGGAAGGTATCTACGAATAATTTGTTGCTGATGATATTGGCAAAGTTGGACAGGATATTTTGTGATTTTTTGGATGAGACCACGACGACCAT
>MQVI01000054.1 GCA_002002485.1 Pasteurellaceae bacterium 15-036681 | reverse complement strand
GTAAATTAAACAAGCGGTTCCATGTAATATCTGTTAAAATAGTTCTGAGCGACATAATTGTTTGTTCTGATTTTTGTTTTGGCGAACTTAATTATATCAGACTTTTATGTCACTCATTTTTTATACTCGAAAGATCAACAGCCCCTAGATTTAGCTTGATTTGTTTGGAAGTTTTATCCTTTTGAGAGTTTCTTTTAAATTATTGCTCCATTGCTTTTTGTAATTAGGTAGGGTCTTAACTTCTTGAGTGAAAACTTCAGTTAAGCAATCAAGCTCTTTAGGATATAACCAATAGAGCCTTTTTAAGCTCGCATAGCAAGCACTAAAGGTTCGCTGAGCATGGATAAATCCATTTATGTTGCAAAGATCATAATTTTCCAAATCAGCAATATGCATCTGCTTAGCTTTTTTCAATGATATGTGATTCTGTAGTAAGAGATTATCTCGTTGGAATTGATAAGTTGCTTGTTGTACAAATATCTGACCTTGTGCTGAAAGCGGGTAGAGCATCATTGCACTTGGATAGCCACTGCTTGCTTCAACAGTTGGGGTAATTTGCACTAATTGAAAACCACAATCTTGCCAAAAGCGTGACAATGTATCGCTCATTCCAAAGCTCACAGAAATAAAATCTACAAGTGGTGAGTTTTCTGAGATATTTTGCAAAATAATCTGCTGAACTAACCGCTTGCCATAGCCTTTCCCTTGTAATTCAGGTTGAACGGCAATCCGAGAAATTCGTACAGAACGCAAGCGACAAGCTTCAGGTAAATTGCCTTGAAAGCAGAGGTATTGAGCGACTAAGCTTCCCTGTGGACGGCGTTCACCACGCCAAATCGCTTGGGTAAGATCTTCATCAATCCCCCCTTCAGGCATAGTCCAACAGACAGCTGCAAGTTTTCGATCTTCAGTGATCGAATAGAACTGTTGCTGTTCCGCATCAAACAGACGGCGTAAGTCGGTCGGTGTGGTTTTGTAATGAGCGCTGGCGAGTAAGTTATAAAATGGGATCTTTTCGTCAATTTCCCCCTTTGGAAAAGGGGGATTAAGGGGGATTTTGTTATTTTGGAAAATCTCCCCCAACCCCTCTTTGCTAAAGAGGAGGGCTGTTTCTAGGATCAATAATTGGTTAATAAATTGTTCTAATTTATCCTCTTCTCCCCAACGCAACGGCTGTGTTAATTGCCATTGTTGATAAGAACGAGTAAGTTGCGGTAAAAATTTCAGGCTAAACCCCTTGCCTGTCCCCTCATAATTTTGAGTAGTAGTTGTCAGTACCACTTTGTCAAAATAACTACAGAATTTATGCAACATCGGCAAAGGTAAACTTGCAGCTTCATCCACAAATAGCCACTGTTTTGCAGAGATCTGCTGTGATTCTATCAGCTGAATTAACTTATCGGGTGCAAAAAATGGAATGTCAGCCGATTCAATATTTTTCCAGAAATTGGGCAGAGCAGAGTGGCTACGAGCAGTGATTAGCACAGAATTCGTTTGAGCTATTTTTTCCGCAAGTTTGCCAGATAACGTCGATTTTCCTCTGCCACGAGGGGCGGTGATAAGGTGAATATCCGCATCTGCAAGGGGTAGGTTTTCGAAGATGTTTTGCTGATCGGCAGTTAATTTTTGTGTTTGTTGTAGGGACGGATCAGTGTATCCGTCCATATCGATATTAATATGCGGACGACAATGCTGGTTTGCTGCTATAGAAAATCCAAACTGTAAAACTAATTGCTTAAAATATTGATAAAAATTCGGACTTGCAATTGCCTTACCATCATTCCAACGAAGGCTGTCGAAATCAATCAACGTTTCTAAATTATCCCATTCAGGACAAACCAAAAACAGCGTACCATTTTTCTGAATTGTGCCTACAACGATCGCCAACGCCTCTAAATTTAAACAAACCCCATTTTCCGCACGCATATCATAAATTGCATAGGGAAATTCTTGCCCAAGCAAAGTTTTAGCATTGGAAAAGGGGATAGAGTTATTATTTGAAGATAAAGAGAGTATAGGGGCGTACCGCGTACGCCCGCTTAATTCAATGGGAATGTCAGAAACAACACTAATTTGTCGCATTAAAATGATTTAACCTTAGAAACAGTTCCCCTCTTTGAAAAAGAGGGGCTAGGGGAGATTTTTTACTCAGGCAATTTTTCGCTAATATAAGGATCTTCAAAACCTAAACTTTGCATAATTTCGGTTTCTAGACTTTCCATTTCTTCTGCTTCTTCATCGGTTAAATGGTCGTATCCTAACAAATGAAGTGTGCCGTGGATTGCCAAATGTGCCCAGTGTGCTTCGAGAGGTTTTTCTTGTTCTTTCGCTTCATTTTCAACGACTTGGCGGCAGATAATTAAATCGCCAAGCAACGGTAACTCAATTCCCTCTGGCACGTCGAATGGGAAAGAAAGTACATTCGTTGGTTTATCTTTACCGCGATAAGTAAGATTTAAATCGTGGCTTTCAGCTTCATCCACAATACGAATTGTGATTTCAGATTCAAGGTAATCTTCGCTTTTAGCTTCCATCGCAAGAGCTTGATTTACCCATTTTAGGAACTGTTCTTCGCTTGGAAGATTTTCGCTATTTTCACTTGCGATTTGGAGATCGATATATAAATTCATTGCAAAACTCTCTTAAAAAGTGACCCCTTGTTACCATTTGTCCGCAGCTTGTTGATCGCTGTCACGACCTTCAATCCAACGATCTCCATCTTGAGTGGTTTCACGTTTCCAGAATGGCGCTTTGGTTTTCAGGTAATCCATAATAAATTCATTAGCGTGATAAGCATTACCACGATGGGCAGAACTCACGCCGACAAGCACAATTTCATCGCCCGTATAAAGTTGCCCGATGCGGTGAATCACCGCAATACGCTCTAATTCCCAACGGCGACGAGCCTCATCGACAATTTCTCTAAGTGCTTTTTCAGTCATAGTGGGGTAGTGTTCTAAGTATAAACCCGAGACATTATCTCCCAAATTCATTTCACGCACTTTTCCGACAAAAATAGTCGTCGCTCCAATGCTGTGATTTTCGCTCAGCCATTGATAGACTTGATTTTGGTCGAAGTTTTCAGCTTGGACTTTAATTAACGTTTGTTCCACTTTAACCCCCTGTTACAGGTGGGAAAAATGCGACCTCATCGCCGTCTTTAATTTCTGCTGAAAGCGGTGAGATTGTTTGGTTAATCGCCACTAATAATTTGCCAGCTTCAAGAGCCAACGCCCATTTATTGCTTTGCTCGCTCAAATGTTGGCGAAGCTCTTCGGCTGTAGAAAATGTGGCTTCTACGTTTAATTCATCAAGCCCAACTAACTCACGAGTTTGGGCGAAAAAGAGTATTTTTATCATTTTTACCTTAATTATTTGTTTCTAGCCCCTAAAATCCCCAGACTTTCCGCCACTCTTACTTAATAAGCGAGTAGGGCCAATCACCATATCTTTTTGCACCGCTTTACACATATCATAAATTGTTAAAGCAGCCACGCTTGCCGCAGTTAAAGCTTCCATTTCCACCCCTGTTTTACCTGTTAATTTGCATAGGGATTCAATACGAACTTGGTTGGTTTCAGGTAAAGCTTCAAGCTGAACTTCAACTTTAGAAAGTAAAAGCGGATGGCAGAGTGGAATCAGCTCCCAAGTGCGTTTTGCAGCTTGAATACCAGCAATACGAGCGGTTGCGAACACATCGCCTTTATGGTGATTACCCGAAACAATCATCTGTAGAGTTTCAGGATTCATTGTTACAAAAGATTCAGCACGAGCTTCACGAACGGTTTCTTGTTTCATCGAAACATCGACCATATTCGCCTCGCCATTTTGGTTTATATGAGTAAATTGAGTCATAGGTTTATTTAACATAGTTGTTCTGTTACTTTTCTTTGCGTTGCCAAAGAAAAGTAACCAAAAGAAAGGCAATCCTACTTCGCCCCTATCTTCGCTTTATTTGAATTTGCTGGACGGAAAAATTTAAAACTCGCTTGTTACACAAGCTCAAACACTAAATTTTTCCTACAAATTCAAAGTCGCTCAGGTGGCTCAGAAGGGAACCAGGTAATCATCCCCCAATCGAAGCCAGATTATTCCTTACGCCACTATCGCCAATGTGGAGATAGTGATGTTCACGTTTGCCTTGTAGGGCGGATTTTAATCGAGTTTCAAGTTGGATTTGTTGGTCATCGGATTGGAGTAAATCGCGGATGTTGATACCTTCTTCGCCAAATAAGCATAAATGCAACTTACCTAATGCCGAAACACGCAGGCGGTTGCAGCTGGCACAGAAGTTCTTCTCATAAGGCATAATTAAACCGATTTCACCTTGATAATCAGGGTGAGAAAGCACTTTTGCAGGGCCGTCGGACATCGCTTTTTGCTGTAATTGCCAACCTTCACGGATTAAACGTTCCATCATCGTTTGCCCAGAAAGATGCTGTTGTTGGAAGAAGGTATCCATCTCGCCCGTTTCCATCAGTTCAATAAAACGCATTTGAATCGGTTTATCTTTAATCCAACGCAAGAATTCATCGAAATTTTTCGGGGTATATTGCTTCATCAATACCGCATTGACTTTCACTTTCTTATAGCCAATTTCAAAGGCACGGTCGATGCCTTTTAAGATCTCAGCAAGTTTATTTTCGCCTGTAATTTGATGAAACTGACGAGTGTCTAAACTATCGACACTCACATTCAAATTGGTAATGCCCGCTTGTTGCCAAGCATCGACATCACGCAACATACGATAACCGTTGGTGGTGAGAGCCACTTGGCGGATACCTTGAGTTTGTGAAATAGTGTGAGCGATTTCTAAAAAGTCTTTGCGTAATGTTGGTTCACCGCCGGTAATGCGGATTTTTTCAGTGCCAAGATTCGCAAAAACACGAGCAATGCGTTGAATCTCATCTATTTTGAGAAATGTTTGCTTATGGCTTGGCGGCTGATAGCCGTCTGGCAAGCAGTAGTTGCAACGAAAATTGCAGACATCGGTAATCGACAATCGTAAATAAGTATATTGACGCTGGAATCGGTCAATTAATCCATTAGAGAGATCATCACCGACATTCTTGATCGGGATAGTATGCATAGGACACCTTTCTAAGTATGAGAGGATAGTCAATTTCTCGGCTATCCCTGTGTAATAAAGTATTACAGGCACAGTGTCCATATCGTATATGACTTAGGACAACAGGCTCGGAGTCTGGGAATATATAAAAATTTTGGTTCATTGTAATGAGATAGCTAGGATTAAGCAAGAATTTGGCATACGCAAAAATACGTATATTGCAATAAAGTAGTTTATTTTATAATCACTTCGAGTGGCTTTTGAGGGAAATCATAAAAAGTCATATTTTTTTCTGTTATCGTGCACACTCCAAAGGGAGAAACTGATGAATAATAGAACGGATTGGTCGTGTTTGATTGATAAACAAGGTGACATTTTAGAGTGGGAAGATGAGTCTGGGGCAGAATTTATAGCCACTCTATCGTCAATTATTGAATATGCTAAAGCACTGCTAATTTCAAAACGTGATTTTCTCAGTTTCTTTTATCAATGCCCGGACCAATCGGATTGGTTTGAGGTCTCTTTTTTACGCCATAAACAAACTTTTAATTTAGTTCAAGTAAAGGTGGTTACTTTGCCTTTTGAATTGAGTAAACGTGAACTTGAAATTTTGACTTTAGTAAGCGCAGGTTTGAGCAATAAGGATATTTCTGAGCAACTCTATATTAGTGAACGAACTATAGCTAAACATATTGAGCATATTTTCGAGAAAACACAGATTGATAATCGCACGATGTTAGCGGTGTTTGCAATGAGTAAAAATCTCTGCTGCTTGCCAACACCTGGTAACCTTAAACAATCTATTTTGGCAAGTTATAAAATTGAGCAGCTCGCTAGAGAATTGCAAGCGGTTAAAAAACCGCAAAGTTTTGCAATTAAAAGTAATAAATCACATCCAATCACTATAGGGGTGCCTTATGTTAAATCGGGTATTGGTGAGATTGATGCACAAGAGCTATTGAATGGAACGACTCTTGCGGTAGAAAGTATTAATAAAAAAGGTGGAATCAATGGGCGCGAGCTAAAAATTGAAACTGCAGGCTTTTGTGTTGAAAATCGAGAGAGTATTTTTAGTGCCTATCGTCAATTGTTTGATAAGGAAGTGGATGCGATCTCTGCAAGTTATGCCTGTTATTCGCCAGATGTGCATGAGTTGATCGCAATGGAAGGCATTCCTTATGTGCATATTGCCACGCATAGCGAATCTAATAAGCGTGCTCAAAATCTTTCTACAGAAACTATCGATAACATTTTCCAAGTTTGTGCAAGCGATGTGAATTATGGATTAGGTGTGGTTCGCTTCTTGAAAGCCTATCAATATCATTATCCAGCACTTATTCGTAATAAACGATTGGTCGTATTTAACGTAAAATGGCAACCGATTGATATTGGCTTGGATACGCTAATTGCCTCATTGCGTAAATTAAATTGGATTGTCGACGTGATTGAATTAGATCACTCTTGCGATCCTTTCCAATATGCGATGAAACAAGTGCATAGCCTTGAGCCATCGATAGTGGTTTTTGTCTCCTATTTTGCAGAAGATATTGACCGCTTCTATAAAGAATTTATTCAAAATCCAATCAATGCCGTGATTTACAGCATTTATGCACCATCTTGTTTTTTACCTGAACAGAATTTATGTGAAGGGGTTATTTGGTCGGTCACAAGTGGTTTGAGTAATAACTATGTAGGTAAGCAGTTCTACCAAAGTTATGAAAATTTCTTTGGGCATCAACCAACCTATTCACAGGCAAGTTTGGCTTACGACCAAATCAACATTTTAGCCAATGCGTGGAAGCAGAGTGTTTCACCGCGTAGTTTTAAAGAAGTGTTGAATGCAATGCGTTCACAACAACATCATGGTGTAAATGGTACCTACTATTTCGGTACAGAACAACAGGTCGGTTTGACCTACCCTGACAACACGACAGATCTTTCAATCAGTCAACCGCATATGGTGTATCAAATCCAACAAGGCAAAAGCCGAGCTATCGCCCCAGAGCTATTCGCTGATGCGATGTTTAAATTACCGAATTGGTTTAATTTGAAGGGGCGGTAACAAGGTAATGACCTTGTTACTCACATAGAACTATTGTTCAACAAATTGATTGCTTTGTTGAATTAATTGTAAGAATAACGCTAATGGTGGTCGATTGTTTTGTTGTTTTTCTCCATTATCGCTGAAGTGTTCAAAGTTGCCTTTATTATCTACATGATACTGCTCGCCATTAGACATGATCGCAACATTCCATTTGTAATTGGAACTTAATACCCACAAGCGGTTGTTTTCTTTCGTCAAATCAATTCCTTGCGTATAATCACTGATAGGTGATATGACGCCAAAAAATTGTGAAAGCAGAGTTGGAACAACATCTAAATGACTAGATATTGCTGTGTAATCGCCTTTATCTCCTTGCCAATAGACGATCATTGGTACTTGAATATGTTTACTATCAAAACTATTTTCTGAAACTTCTTTTGTGTCGGCAAGATTAGCGGTGATAATTACTAATGTATTTTTCAGTAAGTCATGATTTTCTAACTGTTTCCAAACCTCGCCAATTTGCCAATCTGCAACTCGAGTTTGTTGTGTTTTATCTGTGTGTGGAATCAATGCTAAATCTAAGTAGCTAAAGAATGGTGTATTGATTTTTCGCTGATTTAACCACTGCTTCCAACCATTAATCGCCTCTAAATTACTCTTAGAATAAGGTAATTTTTGTTCTGCAAATAGTACGCGTTGATAAATAGGTTCAGCAAAACTATTGTGAGAGAATAGACCAAATTGATAGTCAAATTTCTGTAATGTTGAAATTAATACCGATTGATCTTTTTCATTTAAAATTGAGTCTACATAGCGACCGCTAATCCCATAGAACAGGCTCGCAATACCTGCTGAGGTTGTATCACCGCCTGTATAATGTTGCATAAAACGGCGAGATTGACTCGCAATATTTGTTACATTCGGCATATTGCCACTGTCGATCATCTGATTAGATAACCCTGACATATTTACAAACAGCAAGTTGATTTTTTGTTGATGTTCACCATATCTTAAATTATTTTTAGGGTAATTTAAGTAAAAAGCGTCTAAACGGCCATTTTCTTCCAGTTTTTGTTCTAGTTCTTCACGATCAATTAAACCGTGCTTTTCTAAAAAGCTGCGTGCTGTCATAGGATAAGCCAAAGGATAATTAGCCTTTTGAGCTGTAATGGGACGGTACATTGCCATATCCGCCCAAGCATAGAACAAATGCGTTCCCATAAAGCAAACCAGAAATATTGACGCAACATATTTACCCCATTTCTGGCGGTTAAAGCTACGTAATTTATTCCAACACCAACGGGAATAAAGCATTTCCAATAACAGAATTAATGGCATTGGTACGAATAACAACTGCCACTGACGGCTTAGTTCACCTTCATCAGGATTAACTAACAGATCCCATACTAGCGGTGATAAATGCAGATAGAAACGTTTGAAAACTTCTGTATCTACAAGTAGGGCCGTCATGCCAATTGTGGCCAAAATAACCGAGATACCTCGGAAGGTTCGGTTATTTTTAATGAGAAAACTAAGAGGGAAGAGTAGCAATAGATAAAGGGCAAACACTACAAAGCTGAAATGCCCAAATAGACTGATAAAAAAATAGAGTTTGCCGAATAGCGTATTCGGCCAGTCAGCATTAAACGCATAGCGCGAAGAAATCAGTAACGCCACCACAATATTAAATAAAGCAAACCAGTGTCCCCATGAAATGCGTTGGGAGGTTTCCTCACGATATTGACGAGAATTTTCAGGTAAAAGATGGCGTAACTTCTCTAACATATTATTTCGTATTTAAAGATTTTTTTAATGCTGAACAGAATGCGTCTGCTAATGCTTCGCGCTGTTGAGGATTTTGGATATTCGTTTCTAAAATATTAGTCACCATATTACCTAGTGCCATTAATGATAAATCAACAGGTGCTTTATGTTTCTCAATAGCGATAATAAGGTCGTTATGTAGTTCGTTAAATTGTTTATCTTGATATTTTGATTTTGTTGCCATAGTGATAAGTTAATTTTAAATGTAAAAATAGAGGTGAATAGTAGCATAAAACGATTGAATATGCGGGGATTTATGCAAAAATTCTTTGATATTTTTATGTGTTTTATTAGTTGGAATATCGAGATGCTAATGACAATTCGCCCAATAGATAATTATGAGGCAAAATCACCTCTGCCAAATTTCCCCCAACCCCCTCTTTGCTAAAGAGGGGGCTGTACATCGTTCCTGCCCTTTATTTCACTGCAACCATTGAACCAAAATTAAAACATTGGAACCATAATTCAATTTGCGAAAAACCAGCTTGTTGTAAACGAGCTTTATGAGTATCAATTGAATCCGTGCGCATAACATTTTCCAATGCGGTACGCTTTTGACTTACTTCTAATTCACTATAACCATTTGCACGTTTAAATGTATGGTGTAAATCAATTAATAGCTCATTCATCTTTTCATTGGCAAAGGTAAATTTCTCAGATAAAACTAATACACCGTTTGGCTTTAAACCTTGATAAATCTTCGTCAATAATTCAAGGCGATCTGCTGGTGGTAAAAATTGTAGGGTAAAGTTAAGTACCACCATTGAGGCATCTTTAATCTCAATATTGCGGATATCATCTAAGTAAATTTCGACGGGAACCTCAGAGTGATAAGCCTCTAAATGACGGCGACAACGTTCAACCATCGGCTCAGAGTTATCTACTCCAATAATTTTTACTCCTTGCGCCTGTACATTACGGCGAATAGATAAGATCCCTGCACCGCGTGAACAACCTAGATCATAGACATTAGAGTTATCCGTCACAAAACGTGAGGCAAGCATACCAATGGCGGTAATGATATTAGAATAACCCGGTACAGAGCGTTGGATCATATCTGGAAAAACTTCAGCAACTGACTCATCAAAGGTGAAATCCCCAAGTTTTTCAATAGGTGCTGCGAAAATGGTATCTTTTGACATAGTTTTTAACTTTTATTTAATTTGGTAAATAATCAAAGCAAAATGACCGCTTGTGTATTCTGCTTTCTGTAATATTTAAACTTGCTATTGTACTCGCAATTATGCTTTTTATCTCTTGGAAAATATTATTTTCACGATCACTGTCGAAAAAATAGATTTTGCTTGTTTATTTATCGTGGGGAGCGGTTATGCTGTTTGAGTCAAATGAGTTAAATAAGCGAGTAAAAGGAGAGAATATGTTAGGATTATTTCGGTTTCCTACCAAAAAAGAGACAATAGATGCATGGGCAAAGATGTTAGAAGATTTCACGAAAGTTGCTGTATTGGCTATGCCAGTGGTGTTTTTTGGAAAGGAAAATACAGGATTTAAGTCGTTTGCTATTATAGCCTTGATAATTTTTGCCTATTGTGGTCTACTGTTCGCTAAATATTTTAGAGAAAATATCAATCGATTTATTACACAAGAGGAGGAATATTAATGAATGCGATCTTTGATACATTAAGTAATATTGAACACCTTGATTTTCTGATTTTTATGTTCTTAGCGAGTGGATTAATGTATTACGGTGCATATAAAGTAAAAACATATAATCCAGACAAATCAAAGGCTAAAAATCCAAAGTAATTACTATTTCAACAAATGCCCTTTTTACACAAAGTAAAAGGGCATTTTTGTTTGCTTTTCCGCTATAATAGCCCACAAATTTTCAAATTAAACCTATCAAATAGAGATTATTCAATGGCAACTATCGCACAAAATCCACTGGTATTAGTGGACGGTTCTTCTTATTTATATCGTGCATTCCACGCATTTCCACCGCTTACCAACAAACAGGGCGAGCCGACAGGGGCAATGTATGGCGTGCTAAATATGTTAAAAAGTTTGATTGCCCAAGTAGAGCCAAGCCATATTGCTGTGGTGTTTGATGCGAAAGGCAAAACATTCCGTGATGAACTCTTTGAGCAGTATAAATCACACCGTCCGCCAATGCCTGACGAGCTACGTTCACAAATCCAACCTTTACACACAATGATTAAAGCATTGGGTATTCCGCTACTTTCGATTGAAGGGGTAGAGGCTGATGATGTGATTGGCACCCTTGCGGTACAAGCAGCACAAGCAGGTAAAGATGTATTAATCAGTACTGGCGATAAAGATATGGCACAACTGGTGAACGATCACATTATGTTAATTAACACTATGAATAACACATTGCTTGATCGTGAGGGTGTGATTGAAAAATACGGTATTCCGCCAGAGCTAATTATTGATTACCTTGCGCTATTAGGCGACTCGTCGGATAACATTCCGGGCGTAAAAGGCGTGGGGGAGAAAACTGCCCTTGCGTTATTACAGGGTATCGGTTCAATGAAAGAGATCTACGCTAATTTGGATAAAGTCGCAGAGCTTTCATTTCGTGGTGCAAAAACCTTCGCCCCAAAATTAGAGGCAGAGAAGGAAACAGCGGATCTTTCTTACCTATTAGCAACGATTAAGACTGACGTAGAATTAGATGTTACTCACGACCAACTTCTTACTCAACCGCAACAGCGTGATCAGCTTGTGGAGCTATTTGGTCGCTATGAGTTTAAACGTTGGTTAAACGAAGTGATGAATGATGCGAACCCAGTTACTCAAACTTCGCCAGAACGTATTCCGAATAACTATCAAGCGACAGCACAACAAGCGGTCGTTTCTGAAGAAAAATTTGCAAAAGTTGAGATAGATCGCACCGCTTACCAATGTGTAAACAGCCAAGTGCTATTTGATCAGTGGTTAGCAAAATTACAATCGGCAGAGCTGATTGCAGTCGATACTGAAACTGATAATTTGGATTCAATGTCGGCAAATTTAGTTGGGATCTCTTTTGCCCTTGAAAATGGTGATGCGTGTTATATTCCATTAACTCACAAGGGGTTCGTGAGTGCTGAACAACCACAACAAGTGGATATGTTTAGTGATGAAGAACCTGCTGAACAAGTGGAACAGGTTTTACCAAATCAGTTGGATAAAGCCCAAGTGTTAGCGAGCTTAACCCCGATTTTAACCAGTCCAGCTATCAAAAAGATCGGGCAAAATATCAAATATGATTTAACCATCTTTGCTCGTAATGGCATTGAGTTACAAGGCGTGGCATTCGATACAATGTTGGAGTCTTACACCCTAAATAGCACCGGTCGTCATAATATGGACGACTTAGCCGAGCGTTATTTAGGCCACACCACTATTCCATTTGAAGAATTGGCGGGTAAGGGCAAAAATCAGAAGACTTTCGACCAAATTGAGATTGAAAAAGCCACCGAATATGCGGCAGAAGATGCGGATATTACCATGAAACTTCATCAAGTTTTATCGGCAGAATTAACCAAAGAAGCTGAATTAGTTGAGCTATTTGAGAAGATCGAAATGCCGTTGGTATCGGTGTTATCTCGTGTAGAGCGTAACGGGGTATTAATCAATCCGCAGTTATTATTAGATCACTCAAAAGAGATTGAACAGCGTTTAGCGGAGCTTGAACAGCAAGTTCATTCAGAGGCGGGGCAAGTGTTTAATCTGGCGTCAACCAAACAGCTACAAGAGATCTTATTTGAGAAATTAGGTTTACCGATTATCAAGAAAACCCCGAAAGGTGCGCCTTCAACCAACGAAGAAGTGTTAGAAGAGTTAGCACAAATGGGTCACCAAGTGCCAGTATTGCTAATGGAACACCGTGGACTAAGTAAGCTAAAATCGACTTATACGGATAAACTACCGCAGATGATTAACAAACAGACAGGTCGTGTGCATACCTCTTATCATCAAGCGGTAACGGCAACAGGGCGTTTATCATCAAGCGATCCAAACTTACAGAATATCCCAATTCGTAACGAACAGGGCAGACGTATTCGCCAAGCCTTTATTGCTAGAGAAGGTTATGTGGTATTAGCTGCCGACTATTCGCAAATTGAGCTGCGTATTATGGCGCATTTAGCCAGTGATGCGAATATGATCAAAGCCTTTGCGGAAGGTAAGGATATTCACCGTTCAACAGCAGCGGAAATTTTCGGTGTGGCATTAGATGAAGTAACTAGCGAACAACGCCGTAGCGCAAAAGCAATTAACTTCGGCTTAATTTACGGTATGTCGTCTTTTGGTCTATCTAATCAGCTTGGTATCTCTCGTGGTGATGCACAGAAATATATGGATCTCTATTTCCAACGTTATCCTGCGGTGCAACAGTTTATGATTGATATTCGAGAAAAGGCAGCGGAAAAAGGCTATGTGGAAACGCTATTTGGTCGCCGTTTATATCTGCCAGATATTAAATCAAGCAACCAAATGCGCCGTAAAGCTGCCGAACGTGTAGCAATCAATGCGCCAATGCAAGGAACTGCAGCGGATATTATCAAAGTAGCAATGATCGGTATCGACCGTGCAATTGAAGGCTGTGATGATATTCAGATGATTATGCAAGTACACGATGAATTGGTATTTGAAGTTAAAGCCGACAGAGTAGAACACTATACTCAGCTTATCAAAGCTGAAATGGAAAAAGCAATTGAGCTAAAAGTGCCATTAATTGCGGAAGTGGGTGTAGGCAATAACTGGGACGAGGCGCATTAGTTCTAAAATAGATTGTGCGGACACGGGCACCGTGTCCCTACGATATTTCTTCGATTAATGCTCATATGTAGATACTGTCTCTCAACCCTAAAGTCAAATTGTTTTTTGCACTAAGCTAAAATAGTTTGCGGTTGATAAACAGATTTGTTTTTTAACACCCCAAAGCAGATATGTACTAAACGACGCATTGCAGC
>MQVI01000053.1 GCA_002002485.1 Pasteurellaceae bacterium 15-036681 | reverse complement strand
CATTCCAGATCTTAATAGGATCTAATTTCTTTTGAAGGGTAAAAGTCTTATTACAAAGATTGCATTTATAGCGTTGAATATTATTTCGAACGCCATATTTGCGAATATTAGATTTTTGGCAGAAAGGCAAGTTTTTTGTTCATTTTCAAAAAATCACGGTAAAGCTTGTAATATAAGGCTTTACCGCAATTTTTAGCAACCATTTTGTCTATTATGCCTATTAATTTGTAAAGAACATTTCTACCATTTCTTCAACGGTTTTGACTTCATAATGGCTAGGGCACTTAGGTACCATTCTATTTAATCGATTTATTGCCTGTTGTTTTATATTATTTCGAAATATAAAATAAAGCTCATTATATATAGGATAGCCAAATAGTTTTGCTTGAGCAGAGGAGTTTTTTACTTTTTGTTTTAACGCAGTTAATTTCAAGTTGGCTAGTTCGGTATAGTTTAAACGTAACTCTACAAGCACTGTATATATACTTGTATTATTTTCAACAATAAAACTACAGTCCATTGATTTTCGTTTCTTTCTTCTATAAAAACTTGCAATATTTGCTTCTAATTTATCCATGTCAATAACTTGATAAGATGATGGTATAAATTGAGCCTCTGTACTTTCGTTATCATCTCTGTTAACTAAAATTCTAAAATCACATAATGTTTCTTGTGCATGAATTTTATTGAGCGCTGTAGAAGTAATTGCTTGCTGAGTTTTGCTTTCGGAATAGATCATGGCAAATTCCTTTACATCAATCATTCAATGCATAGCTATCAATTTTTTCCAATGATACGTTGAAACACTCAAAAATAGGCTCAATATCATGATTTAGTTCTTTATAGACGAACTGTTTTGTTTGTTTATGTTCACATGCTAAATAAAAATTTAAGTCATCAAGAAGTTCATATCGCTCCGAAATATAACGAATAGCTTGAACCATATCAGGGCTATGACTAGATATAAAAATATGGCATCCAATATATTTGCGAATTAAAACTAAGATACGAGCGTACTCGACTATCCATTGGGGGTGCAGATGAACCTCTGGTTCATCAATGATTAGTAATGTCTTATCATTGATAGTCCCATTTTTTATTAACTGTTGGATAATACCAAGAGCTTTTATACCTGTTGCACATTCTTGTAGATCAAGAATGAGGTTATCTAAATTTCTTTTATAAACTAATCTATTATCAGATACACTTTGGTTATCAAGTTCAATATCTGCTTCCAATATTTCTTGAGAAATAATTTTGGTTAGCTCATTATTTTGAGAATTTCTCCGCTTTTTTAAATGTTGATTAAGGTCACTCCAATACCCATTTTGGGTATTGAAACTTTCTAGTGCCATTGGCGTATCAATATAGATACTATTATTGATAAAGAGTGATTTTAAAACATGGTTATTTTTATTAGAAAACAATATGTTGTTTGATTCAAAAATATCGAGTTGTTCAGCATTTTGGTTAGTATTAAAAAGATTATTAATTTCTTTTGTTATGTAGTAGCTCGGCCTTTCTTCTAAATCTTGTTCGATTTTTTGGAAAACAAAATGAATTCGTTCTTTTAACTTTTCAAAAAGATTCGCATTTGTTTGTTCATCTAAAAGAAATTTCTTTACAGTATCAATATTATTTTTAATGTTGTCTTCTTCTTGGTTACTAAAATATATCTCTAATTTATCAATAAATGCAGATAAATTTTCTTCTGTCTGAATGATTTTTTTATCGTTTGTAGAGCGATTGTGAAAGTTGGTACTTATATCTTTTGTTGAGAATGGTCTATTTTCAACTGGAATTGAATTCAGAAGATATTCTAAAGCAATCCCTATGTGAGATAGATGTGGTTGTAGATTTTTTCTAACTTCACCTTCAAAATCACTAGTGATCTTGAAAAAATAATATAGAATTTTAGAAAGGGTGCTCTTACCTGAACCATTAATTCCAGAAACAACAGTAATACCATTCAAGTTGATACTAGCCTCTGAAATTGCTCTAAAATTCTTTAATTTTAATGCAAGGTTTGAACGATTCATATAATTTACTCTGCTTTTTGTATACTTTAGTACGGCACTCCATTGTATCATCTCACTCTCATCTAAACTACACTTTAATGTAAAGTCTAGTAATTATCCGCCGTTTATTCTATTTTAATGTAAAATAGTCACATCATTTGTCACATAGGAACAAATTCATGTTAAACATAAAACATATGCAACGAATGTTAGGTGTTGCATGTTTATCACTTCTTAGCGCTTGCTCGAGCCTTCCAACGTCAGGGCCAAGCTTTAGCAAGGTAACAGAAGTAAATAATAACGAGCAACTTCCGCAAGTTAATCTTGTTGCTCTTGATAATAATACCGTTCAAGCACTATACCGCCAGCAAGAAAGTCAGCTATTTTCTGGTTTTAGTAGTATGCATGGCCAAGCCGGTTATGCAGGTGTTGCTAATGTGGGTGATGTGCTTGAGATCTCAATCTGGGAAGCACCTCCAGCGGTGTTATTCGGTGGCACTTTTAGTGCAGAGGGGCAGGGCAGTGGGCATTTAACTCAACTTCCTCCACAAACCGTCAATGCAAAAGGGACGATTTCTGTGCCGTTTGTGGGTAATATTGCTGTGGCAGGTAAAACGCCAGAAGCTATCCAGTCGCAAATTGTGGCGAGTTTAGCGCGTAAGGCAAATCAACCACAGGCTATGGTAAGAATTGTAAACAATAATTCTGCAGATGTGACGGTGATCCGTCAGGGCAATACGGTGCGTATGCCGTTGACGTCTGCCAGTGAGCGCATATTAGATGCTGTATCTGCAGTAGGTGGTTCACAAGCTGATATTCAGGATATCACCGTTCAGCTTACGCGTGGTCCTCAGGTAAAAACGTTAGCATTTGAAACCTTAATTGCAGATCCATCTCAGAATATTACGTTACGTTCTGGAGATGTGGTTTCATTGTTGACTACGCCTTATAGCTTTACTGGTTTAGGTGCTGTTGGCACGAATCAACAAATGCGATTCTCAACAAAAGGCATTACTCTTGCTGAGGCTATTGGTAAAATGGGAGGATTAATTGATAGCCGTTCTGATCCTCGAGGCGTGTTTGTATTCCGTCATGTGCCATTTGGTCAGTTAGATTATGCTCAACAGCAACTTTGGGAATCTCGTGGCTATGGTGTGGGATTAGATGTACCAACGGTATATCAAGTGAATTTATTGGATCCTAAATCGATGTTTTTACTACAACGCTTCCCAATTCAAGATAAGGATATTGTGTATGTATCAAATGCGCCTCTGGCTGAATTCCAAAAATTCTTGCGAATGATTTTCTCGATTACTTCGCCAGTGACGAGTACCATTAATAGTGTCAATGGGTTATAGGAGTAAATAATGGCTCAGGCTAAAAAGAAAAGTTTTTTTAAGAAACCGTTGCTGTGGTTGACGGTCGTTTTACCTACTTTATGTTCAAGTGTTTATTTTGGACTATTTGCTTCAGATGTGTATATCTCTGAGTCGAGCTTTGTTGTTCGTTCACCAAGTAATAAATCTGCGTTAACAGGTTTTGGAGCGATTTTGCAGGGTACGGGGTTTTCTCGTTCGCAAGATGATGCTTATACGGTGCAGGAATATATGCGTTCTCGCACTGCATTAGAGCAGCTTCAGCAGCTATTACCTGTTAAAGAATACTATGAATCAAAAGGTGATTTACTCAGTCGTTTTAATGGGTTTGGTTTTAATGATTCGCAAGAAGCATTTTATCGTTATTTTAAAGAGCGTTTAACGATTGATTTGGACTCTGTGTCTGGCATTGCCACTTTGCGTGTACGTGCATTTGATGCAGTAGAAGGTCAGAATATTAATATTGAGTTATTAAAGCAGGGTGAAGAGTTAATTAACCGTTTAAATGAACGTGGGCGTAAGGATACTCTTGAATACTCTTTACAAGCGGTTATTGATGCCGAAAAAAATGTAAAAGATACTGCTGCTGCGCTAGGTAACTATCGTATTAAAAATAAGATTTTTGATTTACCTGCTCAGTCTGGTGTTCAATTATCGTTAATTTCAACGCTGAAAAGTGAGTTAATCCGAGTTGAAACTCAGCTTGCGCAGTTGCTTTCCATTACGCCAGATAACCCTCAAGTGGCTGCACTACAGATGCGTCAGAAGAGTTTAAAATCTGAAATTGATCAGCAAACTAAGTTGCTTGCCGGTAGTGGTAATTCTACTGCAACACAATCTGCGGATTATCAGCGCTTAGTATTGGCGAACGAATTAGCTCAACAGCAGCTAACCGCGGCAATGACTTCACTTCAAAATACACGAGGTGAGGTTGATCGTCAGCAACTTTATTTAGAGGTGATCAATAAACCAAGCCAACCAGATTGGGCGTTAGAGCCGTATCGTTTATATAATATTTTGGCGACATTCTTTATTGGTTTATTAGTCTATGGCATTGCAAGTTTACTCATTGCAAGTATTAGAGAGCATCAAAACTAATGAAATACGGTGATCAAACCAGCTTTAAGCGTTCACGAGTATTGCAAGGTAGGGTAATTAAAGCCCTTCTGATGCGTGAAATTATTACGCGCTATGGGCGTAAAAACATTGGTTTTTTATGGTTGTTTGTTGAGCCTTTGCTACTTACGTTTGCAATTGTACTGATGTGGAAATTTTTACGTGCAGATAAAGTGTCTACATTGAATATTATTGCGTTTGTTATTACTGGATATCCAATGATGATGATGTGGCGTAATGCTTCAAATCGTGCCATGGGGGCGATCTCTGCCAATTTAAGTTTGTTATATCATCGTAACGTGAAAGTATTGGATACGATTTTATCGAGGGTGATATTAGAGATAGCAGGTGCGACCATTGCGCAGCTGTTGATTATGACGGTATTTATTTTCATTGGTTGGATTGAGTTTCCACGAGATCCCTTTTATATGTTAATGGCATGGGGATTGATGGCCGTTTTTGCACTGGGTTTAGGATTAATTCTATGCTCTTTAGCACAGCGATTTGAAGTGTTATCTAAAATGTGGAGCACCTTAAGTATCGGGCTGATGCCAATTTCTGGGGCTTTCTTTTTTGTTCATTCTTTACCAACGCAAGTGCAAGATTATGCATTGATGATCCCGATGATTCATGGCACGGAAATGTTTCGCCATGGCTATTTTGGTGAGTCTGTTGTGACCTATGAGAGCATTGGCTTTTTGATTGTGTGTGACTTAGTGATGCTGTTTATTGGGTTATCAATGATTCAGCGTTTTAGTAAAGGAGTTGAGCCACAATGATTAGCGTAAGAAATGTAACCAAGCGTTATCACACCAACAGTGGCTGGAAAACGGTTTTAAACGATATCAATTTTGATTTAAAGCGTGGTGAGAAAGTTGGTATTTTAGGGAGTAATGGTGCTGGTAAGTCGACTTTAATTCGTATTTTGAGTGGTGTTGAACCACCTACGACAGGTCGAGTTCACAGGGAGATGAGCATCTCATGGCCACTTGCATTTAGTGGGGCGTTTCAGGGCAGTTTGACTGGCATGGATAATATGCGTTTTATTAGCCGTATTTATGGGGCTGATTTTAACTATATTAAAAATTTCACTGAAGAATTTTCTGAGCTTGGGGAGTATTTATATGAGCCGGTGAAGAAGTATTCTTCAGGTATGAAAGCTCGTCTGGCTTTTGCTCTTTCATTGTCTGTTGAATTTGATTGTTATTTAATTGATGAAGTGATTGCAGTGGGGGATGCTCGTTTTGCTGCAAAATGTAAGCATGAGCTTTTTGAAAAGCGTAAAGATCGTTCGATTATTTTAGTATCGCATAGCCCAGCAGCAATCAAAGAATATTGTGATAGTGCTATGGTGTTAAATAAAGGCGTTATGCATAGCGATTTTGCGTCTATTGATGATGCATATAAGTTTTATAATGAGAATCAATGATCTACTAAAAGGCACCAAGCGGTGCCTTTATTTTTGTTTTTTACAACGGAAATAGTATCGGTACTAAAAACACTGAAAGTACCATAACCAACAAAGTAAATGGCACCCCAACTTTTACAAAGTCCATGAATTTATAACCTGCTGGTGCGAGTACCATAGTATTCACTGGTGAGGACACTGGTGTGATAAATGCAGACGATGCTGAAATAGCAACAATCATTGCAAAAGGTACTGGCGAATAATTTAAATGACCAGCAATGGAAATCGCAATTGGCATGACTAAAATTGCAGTAGCGGTATTTGAAATAAATGCGCCAATAATTGAGGTGAACACAAAAAGTGCAACCAAGACAAAATGAATATCTAAATCGTTCATGATGTTCAGCAAGATACGTACGATTAGTTCTACCCCACCTGTTTTTTGCAGTGCCGTGGAAAATGGCATCATTCCTACAATTAAAATTAGGCTTGGCCAATGGATTGAGTCATAAGCACTTTTAATATCAATACAACGGAATTTACCTAACATTAAGCACGCAATTAGTGCGGCTATTACGTTTGGTACAATGCCTGTGATCATCAAAAATACCATTGTTGCGACCGCAAAAAGAGCGTGTGGGGCTTGAGATATTGCTGGGGCGACCATTTTACTTTCTTCTGGTGTATTGAGTAGGAAGAAATCACGGCTTTTATTACCCATTGCAAGGATCTGATTCCATACCCCCATCACTAATAGCGTGTCTCCAAGTTTTATCTCGGCGTGGATCACGTCACCTTCTAGAACTGCTCCATCTCGTTTTACCCCCACCACACTTAGTCCATAGGTAGCTCGGAATTTTAATTCACCAATATGTTTACCAATACTTTCGGCTTCTGGCATTACAGACACCTCAGCCATTCCTACCGATTTTGCATGGGCAGAGAAATATTCTCCCTTCAATTCGATGGGGCGTAGATGAAAGGTTTCACAATGTTGTTCGAAGGTTTCACCGTCAATACTGATGTCCATGAGGAGCACATCTTTATCTTGTAATGTTTCATTGGCGTATGCGGGTATGGAAATGCTACGTAAGCGTCTAACACGTTGAATGGCAATAATGTTGAGCCCATATTGGCTACGTAGGTTAAGTTCGTTAATTGTTTTGCCGATAAGAGATGAATCTGTGGTGATAATCGCCATTTTGGCTCTGCCTTGTAATTGATAGGTCTCAATCAGCTGGCTCATTGATGCACCTTCTTTTTTCTCTACATATAGCGTTTCACCATTATCAAGCCAATTGCGAGCAATTAACATATAGCCAATACCAAGAATCAATACAGCAAAGCCAATTGGGGTGAAGCTAAAGAAATTAAATCCCTCGAAACCAGATTTAACTAGTTCTGAGTGTGCGACGAGGTTGGGAGGTGTTGCGATTAAGGTCATCATCCCACTGATTAAGCCTGCGACACTTAATGGCATCATAAGACGCTTTGGCGATATATTCATGCTAGAACAAATTGCTAATACAACAGGGATAAATATTGCGACGATCCCTGTTGAGCTCATAAAGGCTCCTAATCCTGCAATAGAGAACATGAGTAGCACAAGCACTTTGATTTCGCTTGCACCTGCAACTTTCATCAACCACTCACTTACTTGATAGGCTATCCCTGTTCTCACTAATCCCTCTCCAATAATAAAGAGTAGTGCAATAAGGATGATATTTGGATCACTCAAACCAGCAAAGACTTCATTAGTCGTTAATATGCCACTTAAGCTAAAGCAGATAATCACTAATAGAGCGATGATATCCATTCTTAATTTATTACGAATAAATTGCCAAATAGCGAAAAAAAGTAGAGTACAGACCCAAAATAAAGGCTCAGTGAGTAGAGGTGGAAGGTGAGAGGTGATTTGCATAAGAAATTAGCCTTAATCGAGTGGATATAAGGCTAATTATAGCGATATCTTATGATTTTTTGTGAAAAAAATCATAGGGAAAATTATTTTTTAGATGCGTTGTAAATTTCTTTCGCTTTTGGTACTAAGCGCGCAAGATTTTCTTGGCGGCTCGCATTACTAGGGTGAGTTGAAGCAATCGCTGCAAATGCTCCTGCGTTTGATGAACCGCTTGCTTGGCTCATTTTTTCCCATAATGCAGGTGCTGATTCTGGGTTATAGCCTGCTTCTGCCATAAGCATTAAGCCAACTTCATCAGCCTCTGTTTCTTGGCTACGAGAAAATGGTTTATTTAAACCAAGATCTGCCACGGTGCCGACAAGATCAACGCCACCATAGTTGGTTTGGATACCTTGAGTTTGGAGCGCAATAGAACCTACTTGCGCAAGTACGCCTGTTACTGTACTAAATGTACGATCTGATTTACCATGCTCTTGTAGTGCATGTGCCATTTCGTGTCCCATCACCACTGCAATTTGGTCATTTGTTAGATTTAGTTTTTCTACGAGTCCAGTATAGAAAGCCATTTTGCCGCCAGGCATTGCCCAAGCATTCAGCTCATCTGAACGTAGTACAGTGATTTCCCAATTAAATGGCACGCCAGTGCTATTCGCTTTTTCTGCATATGGTTTCATTTTGTTGAAAACGGTGTGAATACGTTTAGCTGTTGCTGATGTTGTATCTATAGCATTTTTCGCACGAGCTTGCTGTTGTACTTGTGCATAACTTTTTGCTGCATCGTTATTGATCTCTGCTGTACTGACACAAGCGGTGAGTGTCGTTGCAAAAGTTGCAAGCATCGCTATTTTTTTAATCAATTTCATTATGAATATCCTATATATAAAAAGTGCCAAAGTTTAGACTTTGGCACACAATAAAAAGTTTTGTTAAAGATTATTTTTTAGCACGCTCAAATGATTCTAAAATCTCTTGGCGAGCAGCTTCAACGCCTTCCCAGCCATCAACTTTCACCCATTTACCTGCTTCTAATGCTTTGTAGTTTTCGAAGAAGTGTTGGATTTGTGCTTTTAATAATGCTGGAACATCGTTTACATCTTTGATGTGATCGTATTCTTTGCTTAATTTAGTGTGTGGAACTGCGATCACTTTCGCATCTTGACCTGATTCATCAGTCATTTTTAACACACCAACTGGACGGCAACGAATTACTGAACCTGGTTGTAATGGGTAAGGAGTTGGTACTAATACATCAACTGGGTCGCCATCTAATGATAATGTGTGGTTTACGTAACCGTAGTTTGCAGGGTAGAACATTGCTGTTGCCATAAAACGGTCAACGAATAATGCACCGCTTTCTTTATCCACTTCGTATTTGATTGGATCTGCGTTTGCAGGAATTTCGATTACTACATAAATGTCATCTGGTAATTCTTTACCAGCTGGTACGTTTTCTAAGCCCATTTTGGTTTCCTTATGTTAAATAAACGTTTGTAAAAAACGGGTTGATTATAGCCGATCCTGTTAGGAACTCAAAGCAAGCGGTGAGTTTCTTGTGAAATTTTGCAAATTTTATTTTCGGACACAAGCCCGTGTTCCTATATTCTTTCTACGAATAATGCTCATAGGTAGGGACACGTTGCGCGTGTCCGCTGTTTATATTGCATAGTTTGCAATTACAAATATCAATAATATCAATTTACGCAATGATAAATCTGTATATAATCGATTGCATAAAAACAAACACAGTATGCAAACTAAACGCCATACAGACACAACACACAAACAAATTACCCCATTAACCCAAAGAGGATTAACAAAATGGCTAACTATTTCAACACATTAAACTTACGTCAGCAATTAGACCAATTAGGTCGTTGTCGTTTCATGGATCGTAACGAATTCGCAGATGGCTGCAATTTCTTAAAAGGTAAAAAAGTGGTTATCGTAGGTTGCGGTGCGCAAGGTTTAAATCAAGGTTTAAATATGCGTGATTCAGGTTTAGATGTGAGCTATGCGTTACGTCCTGAAGCAATTGCAGAAAAACGTGCATCGTTTGTACGCGCTACTGAAAACGGCTTCACAGTGGGTACTTACAACGAATTAATCCCAACAGCAGATTTAGTAATTAACTTAACGCCAGACAAACAACACTCTAAAGTAGTAGCGGATGTAATGCCTTTAATCAAACAAGGTGCAGCATTAGGTTATTCACACGGTTTAAACATCGTTGAACAAGGCGAACAAATCCGTAAAGACATCACTGTAGTAATGGTTGCTCCAAAATGCCCAGGTACAGAAGTTCGTGAAGAGTACAAACGTGGTTTCGGTGTGCCAACATTAATCGCTGTTCACCCTGAAAATGACCCACAAGGCGAAGGTTTAGCAATTGCAAAAGCATGGGCTTCAGCAACAGGTGGCGACCGTGCGGGTGTATTAGAATCTTCATTCGTAGCAGAAGTTAAATCTGACTTAATGGGTGAGCAAACAATCCTTTGCGGTATGTTACAAGCAGGTTCTATCGTATGTTACGATAAATTAGTCGCAGAAGGTAAAGACCCAGCTTATGCAGGTAAATTAATCCAATACGGTTGGGAAACGATCACCGAAGCATTAAAACAAGGTGGTATCACCTTAATGATGGATCGTTTATCAAACAGCGCAAAATTACGTGCATTTGAACTTTCTGAGCAGATTAAAGAAGAGTTAGCATTCCTATTCCACAAACACATGGACGATATCATCAGTGGTGAATTCTCAGCAACAATGATGGCTGACTGGGCAAACGGCGATGCGAACTTATTCAAATGGCGTGAAGAAACAGGTAAGACTGCATTTGAAAATGCTCCACAAGCAGACGGTATCCGTATCAGCGAACAAGAATACTTCGATAACGGTGTAGTAATGGTTGCAATGGTTAAAGCAGGTGTTGAATTAGCGTTCGATACAATGGTAGCAAGCGGTATTTACGAAGAGTCAGCTTACTATGAATCACTACACGAATTACCATTAATCGCAAACACAATCGCACGTAAGCGTTTATATGAAATGAACGTGGTAATTTCAGACACGGCAGAATACGGTAACTACCTATTCGCCAATGTTGCAACCCCGATTTTACGTGAGAAAATTATCCCAACTTTACAACGCGGTGATTTAGGTGAATCAACACCAGCAACTGAAATCGACAATGTAACATTACGTGAAGTGAACGATGCAATCCGTAACCACCCAATCGAATATATCGGTCAAGAGTTACGTGGTTATATGACAGATATGAAACGTATCGCATCGCACGGCTAATTTAGTAAAATGTTAAATGGAAACGACCGCTTGAAGGAACAAGCGGTCGTTTCGTTATTAGGAATTGCTAAATCAATTTGTAAATTTATGTAAATTTCAATTCTGTGCTATTCCTAAATTTTAAAAATGGAGTATCTTTTTCCTTTCGCACTATTCGCTGCGAAATAGCATTTACTTTACTTTTACTCAAGGGATTATTCACTATGTCAAACACAAATGCTATTGCTAACGTTGCAAAGCTTATCCGAGAAAATGATATTAAATTCGTGCTATTAAAATTTACTGATATTAAAGGTAAAGAGCATGGTGTATCACTTCCTGTTTCTTTAATCGCAGACGATTTAGAAGATCTATTTGAAGATGGCAAAATGTTCGATGGCTCATCTGTTGAAGGTTGGAAAACAATCAACAAAGCAGATATGCTATTAATGCCAATTCCTGAAACCGCAGCAGTTGACCCTTTCGCCCAAATCCCTACTCTTACAATTCGTTGTAGCATCTACGAACCAACCACAATGCAAAGCTATGATCGCGATCCGCGTTCAATTGCAATTCGTGCAGAAAACTTCTTAAAATCAACAGGTATTGCAGATAGCGTACTATTCGGCCCGGAACCAGAATTCTTCTTATTTGATGATGTGCGTTTTGGTGTAGGTATGAATGGCAACTCTTATGAAGTTGATGATATTGAAGGTGCGTGGAACACAAACAAACGCTATGAAGGCGGCAATAATGCGTACCGTCCGCTGAAAAAAGGCGGTTACTGTGCAGTTGCACCAAATGATACAGCACACGATATTCGTTCAGAAATGTGCTTACTTTTAGAAGAATATGGCATTGCAGTTGAAGCTCACCACCATGAAGTGGCAACAGCAGGTCAAAATGAAATCGCAACTCGTTTCAATACGTTAACTGCAAAAGCAGATGAAACCCAAATTTATAAATATATTGTTCAAAATGTGGCTGTAGAACACGGTAAAACAGCATGCTTTATGCCAAAACCAATTACAGGTGATAACGGCTCAGGTATGCACTGTAATATGTCATTAAGCAAAGACGGTAAAAACGTGTTTATGGGTGACAAATATGCAGGCTTATCAGAAACGGCACTTTACTATATCGGTGGCATCATCAAACACGCTAAAGCATTAAATGCATTCACTAACCCAAGTACAAACTCATACAAACGTTTAGTACCAGGTTTTGAAGCACCAGTATTATTGGCTTACTCTGCGAGTAACCGCTCGGCATCAATTCGTATCCCAGCGGTAACAAGCCCGAAAGCGACTCGTGTTGAAGCGCGTTTCCCAGATCCATTAGCAAATCCATATTTAGCATTTGCAGCATTATTAATGGCAGGCTTAGATGGCGTGATCAATAAAATTCACCCAGGCGATGCAATGGATAAAAACCTTTACGATCTTCCGCCAGAAGAAATTAAAAATATTCCAGCAGTAGCAAGCTCATTAGATGAAGCACTGAATGCATTAGAAAGTGACTTTGAGTTCTTAACACAGGGTGGTGTATTTGCTAAAGACTTCATTGACGCTTATGTTGCGATGAGACGTAAAGATGTTGAGCGTTTAAACATGACTCCGCACCCAGTGGAATTTGAAATGTACTATTCTTAATCTGAATAGCTGAAAAAACGGTAAGGGGTAACAGCCTTACCGTTTTTTGTTTACAAGCGATTCGATAATACTCATTTTTTGCATATTAGATTTTTGTTAAATTCTATAGGATAAGTAATGGAAAAATTATTTGATATTAATGAACAAGGTTTAAGCATTCGTTGCAAATTATTTTACGAGAAAGATCTACATGCGATTGAAAATGTAGTATTAATTTTGCATGGGTTTGGCTCTTCTAAGGATTTGAAATCTAACACAAAATTTGGTGAGCGTTTAACCGCAAAGTACAAAAATTATGGGGCAATTGCCTTTGATTTTCCTGCACACGGCACCGATGCTCGTAAAAAATTGAGTGTTGCAGAATGTTTAACCTATATTGAATTAGTCGTAGCTTATGCAAAAGAAAAACTGAATGCCAAAAATGTCTATGTTTACGGCACAAGTCTTGGCGGCTATTTAACCTTGAGATATATTGCTGAACGCAATAACCCTTTTCATAAGATTGCGCTGCGTGCCCCAGCTCTTCAGATTTATCATTCTCTCTCTAGTCGTTTAAGCGAAGATGAACGCAATAAAATCAGTAAAGGCAAAGAGATTATGTTTGGTTTTGAACGTAAGATGAAAGTGGGTAAAGAATTCTTTGATGAATTAAAAGAGGGCGATATTCTTCAATACAATTATCTGGACTATGCGGACGATATATTAATTGTACATGGTACCGATGATGAAATGGTTGATTTATCAATTTCCCAAACTTTTGCCGATGAGAATGTGATTGAGTTAATTGCTATTGAAGGTGCGGATCATCCATTTTCAAACCCTAAATTGATGGATTTAGCGATAGGTAAAATAGTGGAGTTTTTGGGATAGGTACTTAATTCTTCGGATGTGGTTGATCTAGACTGGATTCAATAGGAATAAAAAAGCCTTGAATCATTGAAATTCAAGACTTTTTCTTACTTGATAGACCCCTATCTAACTACATACAATTTTCTATCATTATTCTATATTCAAATAAGAAAACACCAACGAAAATACTTTAAAGTGGTAGTCCAATAATTTGGAGAAATTACAACTTTTTCTAAATACTCTACGAATTCTATGTCTTAAACGGCAATTATTTCCTTCAATGCCAATAGTGTATTTACGTCCAATTAAATGGATATATCCTTTAAATAAAGCGCGGAAACAACCCCATTTATCTGAGGCAAGACAACCAAATTGGATTTGAGAATCCTTTAATTTATGTAGTAAGAGATTAACTGTTT
>MQVI01000052.1 GCA_002002485.1 Pasteurellaceae bacterium 15-036681 | reverse complement strand
ATCTTTAATAGCTTTAACCACAATCATAACTCCCCACTCAACAACTTAGGTAATAATAGATCTCTGGTTTCAGCCAAAGATTTATTTTCTAATTCGTTTACCGCTATTTTATCGAACAATGGTTTCACTCTTTTTCCCAAAAGCTCCGTTAGTTCTTTATTTGGAACAATAATTTCTTTAATAAGAAAATCAGGAAAATGACCTTTATATTCGGTAAATTCTTGTTTTCCTATCGTTGCAAGATATGTCCATAGTACATTTGTTTCTTTGCCTATAAATGCAAATACATTTTGAATTGCACTAAAATCGTAAGTAATCAAACGCATATAACAAGTATGGTTAGCAAAAACGATCACAGGTTCTTCAATACTTGCTTGTACTCCAGCTTTATCATTGTGATAACCAATTAGCCCTGATCTACCTTGATCTAAAACAGGAACTAAGCCTTCGCTTGAAACAGTTTTTGAGCTATATTTTTTCCCCACAGGTATTTTCTTTATAACATCTTCTATTTTTGCTATTTTCCACCCTTTTGGAATATCCCCCTCAAACCCACTCGGAAATGCTTCTGCAAGCTCCCAAAGCTGTTGATATTCTGTTGGTTTTTCTGCTTGCAAGCGGTCTAATTCTTCAAAAGTTTTGCCAGAAATAACCGCCATAGCTGAAAAGTTAGCTTGTTGTGCGGTTTTACCTTGAGCGATAGCCTCTGCTTTGGCGGTAACAGGGTCAAAATCAATAAACCAGCTTTTAAAAATCGTTTGGGCGATTTGTTCTAGGGTTTGGTTGATTTGGGTGTTTAGTTCGATTTTTTGATCAAAGATAGATAATGAAACTCCAATGTTAGCTCTAATAATGTGTTCACTAGGTACATTAATAGAGATTGATTTTAATATTGATTGATTTAGTAATGGTTGCCCTGAACCCGTCCTGAAATTATTCAAATCTAAGCTCTTAAGTAAGTAATACCAAAAATACTCTTCTCCCTCATTTTTACAGGATACAGATATTGCATTATCAGTAATCCAACATTCTTCTTCAGAAAAATGAACACTCCCACAATATGCTCCTACTCGTCCAATAACTATTGTTCTAGCTTTTGAATTGCACTCATCTGATGAGCCTATTATTCCATTAGATCCAAAAACCTTATATTTTCCATCAATATTTCTACTTGGCGATGTTTTACCATTGCTAAAATTAAGATAATTATCTAGATAGTCCATTTTAATACCCCAATTCCCCTAAATTCGCTTTAATCTTCGCTTCTAGCTCTGCACTTTGTTCAAATTGCTGTTTAAGTAAAGCGGTCAGTTCTTGCATTTTTTCTGCAAATGGAATGCCGTCATCTTCTTCCTCTGGGGCGCCGACGTAACGTCCAGGGGTGAGTACAAAGTCGTTTTGTTCAATATCGGCTAGGCTTGCGGAATAGCAGAATGCTGGAATATCTTGATAGTCGCTGTTGTTTTGCCAGTTGTGGTAGGTTTGGGCAACTTGGGCGATATCTTCGGCGGTGAAATCACGGATCACTCGGGTTTTCATATAACCAAGTTGGCGGGCGTCGATAAATAGCACTTCGCCTTTGCGTGATTTGTTTTTGTTAATCACCCAAATACACGCAGGTACAGTCGCATTGGTAAAGAGATTGCTTGGTAAGGCAATCATTGCTTCGACTAAATCGGCTTTAACGATATTTTGGCGGATTGTGCCTTCGTTATTGGTTTGGCTCGACATTGAACCATTGGCTAACACCAAGCCCATTTTACCCTTCGGAGAAAGTTGGTAGATCATATGTTGGATCCACGCAAAGTTCGCATTGCCCTCTGGCGGTGTGCCAAATTGCCAACGGGGATCTTGGGCAAGTGCCTCGCTCCACCAGTCTTTCATATTGAATGGCGGGTTTGCCATCACAAAATCCATTTTGGTATCACGGTGTTGCGGGTTGCTAAAGGTATCAGCATTACCTTTACCAAAGTCGAACTCAATACCACGGATAGCCATATTCATCGCCGCTAGTTTCCACGTGGTAGGGTTAAATTCTTGCCCGAAAATCGAGATATTTTTCTGCTTACCTGCTGGATTGCGATCTTTGTGCTCGTTGATAAAGCGTTCCGTTTGCACAAAGAAACCGCCCGAGCCCATCGCTGGGTCGTAGATACGCCCTTCGTAAGGTTCAAGCATTTCGATAATTAAGGTTACGATTGATTTTGGTGTGAAGTATTGACCGCCCTTTTTACCTTCTGCAAGGGCAAATTCGCCGAGAAAATACTCATATACGTGGCCAAGAATATCTTTCGCCCCGAGTGAAATCGGTTTGCCATCTAAGGTTGGTTTGGTGAAACTGGTGTCAGAAAAGAGATCGACTAAGCCAATTAAAATACTTTCGTCAATGTTGTAGCCTGAAATACGTTGGATTACGCCTTTTAGTTTTGGGTTGTCTTGTTCGATTTTATCAAAGGCATCATCAATTAAATTTGCTACGCCTTTAAAGATTTTATCGCCCCAAATTTTATCACCGATATTGGTACGCACCACGCTTTTGATTTCGTCCCAACGTGCCTGTTGTGGCACCCAGAAAACGTTGTCTTGGGTGTAGTTATCACGCTCTTCTAATTCGGCATCAAGGGATAGCTGTAATTCTTCCGCAGAAAATAGGCTCGGATCGAGATAGTAATCTGATTGTGGATCTTGGTATTTGTGAAGAATGATTTCACGCTGTGCGGTAAAACTGTCTGAAACGTATTTAAGGAAGATTAAGCCTAAAACGATATGTTTGTAGTTTGCTGCGTCGAGCTGTTGGCGGAGTTTATCGGCTGATTTCCAAAGGCGTGCGTCTAAGTCGTTAAGAAAGGCTTGTTGATTGGCTAAAATTTCGGCAGGTGCTGTGCTGTGCTGTGCTGTGCTGTGCTGTGCTGTGCTGTGCATTATAATACCCTTTATTGCGTTAAATGTTAAGTAAAATCAAATGGTTATGGTTTAATTGAACGATTTTGATACGGCGGACACGCGCAACGTGTCCCTACATATCAGCGTTATTCAAATATTTATGCGAATTTTAGTTTCGTCACAAAAATATAATTTCAATAGATTTAAATTCAGAGAACGAACGTAGGGACACGGTGCCCGTGTCCGTATAAAATCAATTTGTAAATTCTATGCTTTAACCCCTTTCCCGTCAATTCTAACCCCATATTTTATTTACAAAAAAAGCGGGCAATCTGCCCGCTTGTATTATCTGCTTTCGCAATTATTTTTTCTTCGCTTTTGCATTTGGAAGGTCTGTGATAGAACCTTCGAATACTTCTGCTGCTAAACCAACTGATTCGTGTAATGTTGGGTGAGCGTGGATAGTTAATGCGATGTCTTCTGCGTCACAACCCATTTCGATTGCTAAGCCGATTTCACCTAATAATTCACCACCGTTTGTACCCACGATAGCACCACCTAATAAACGGTGAGTATCTTTATCGAAGATTAACTTAGTCATACCGTCTGCACATTCTGATGCAATCGCACGACCTGAAGCAGCCCAAGGGAATTTAGCCACTTCGTAGTTTAAGCCTTCTTGTTTACACTCTTTCTCAGTTTTACCTACCCAAGCAACTTCTGGCTCAGTATAAGCGATTGATGGGATCACTTTAGGATCGAAGTAGTGTTTTTGTCCTGCGATAACTTCTGCAGCAACGTGACCTTCGTGAACACCTTTATGCGCTAACATTGGTTGACCAACGATGTCACCGATAGCGAAGATGTGTGGTACATTTGTACGCATTTGTTTGTCAACATGGATGAAACCACGATCATCAACTTCAACGCCTGCTTTACCTGCATCTAATAATTTACCGTTTGGTACACGACCGATAGCAACTAATACTGCGTCATAACGTTTAGTGTCGTTACATGCTTTACCTTCCATTGAAACATAGATACCGTCATCTTTCGCTTCAACTTTAGTTACTTTAGTTTCAAGCATTAACTTGAATTTCTTCTCGATACGTTTAGTGAAGATAGAAACAATATCTTTATCCGCTGCTGGGATAACTTGGTCGAACATTTCAACTACTTCAACTTCTGAACCTAAGGCTTCATACACAGTACCCATCTCTAAACCGATGATACCACCACCCATAATTAAAAGTTTCTTAGGAATTTCTTTTAATTTAAGTGCGTCTGTTGAATCCCAAACACGTGGGTCATCGTGTGGAATAAATGGTAATTGGATTGGGCGTGAGCCTGCTGCGATAATTGCATTATCGAATTTGATTGTTGTAGGATGGCCTTCACGGTCACGCGCTACTAATGTGTGCGGATCAGTAAATGCTGCTAAACCTTCAACAACAGTTACTTTACGTGCTTTAGCCATACCCGCTAAACCACCGGTTAATTTAGCAACAACGGCTTCTTTACCTTCACGAACTTTGTCTAAATCGATAGTCGGTTCGCCGAAAGTGATACCGTTGTGTGCAGCACCTTTTGCTTCTTCTAATACTTTAGCAACGTGAAGTAATGCTTTAGATGGGATACAACCCACATTTAAACATACACCACCAAGCGTTGAGTAACGCTCAACTAATACAGTTTCTAAACCTAAGTCTGCACAACGGAATGCCGCTGAGTAACCTGCAGGACCTGCACCAAGTACAACGACTTGCGTTTTAATTTCTTTGCTCATTGATATTTACCTTTTGGTAAATGGTGCGTATTCACGCACCCTACAAATTTACAAGCGGTCTATTTTACGAAAATCCTTGCAAATATGACCGCTTACCGATTACATAACTAAACGACGAAGATCAGCTAATACGCCGTTGATGTAGCTTAAGAAACGTGCACCATCAGCACCATCGATCACACGGTGATCGAATGATAATGATAATGGAAGCATTAAGCGTGGTTCGAACTCTTTACCGTTCCAGATTGGTTGCATTTCAGATTTAGAAACACCTAAAATTGCAACTTCTGGTGCGTTCACGATTGGTGTGAAGTGAGTTGTACCGATACCGCCTAAGCTTGAAATTGTGAAGCAGCCACCTTGCATATCTGATGCAGTTAGTTTGCCGTCACGTGCTTTCTTAGACACTTCCATTAACTCGCGTGAAAGCTCAATGATACCTTTGTTGTTCACATTTTTGAACACTGGTACAACTAAGCCGTTTGGCGTATCTACAGCAACACCGATGTTGATGTATTTCTTAAGTGTTAATGTTTGACCATCTTCAGATAATGAGCTGTTGAAACGTGGGAACGCTTCTAATGCTTTTGCTACTGCTTTCATGATGAACACAACTGGAGTGATCTTCACATCTAATTTTTGTTTCTCAACAATCTTGTTCTGTTCTTTACGGAACGCTTCTAAATCCGTGATATCTGTACGGTCGAAGTGAGTTACGTGTGGAATCATTACCCAGTTACGGTGTAAGTTTGCACCAGAAATCTTGTTGATACGGCTTAATTCTACTTCTTCGATTTCACCAAATTTGCTGAAGTCAACTTTCGGCCATGGTAATAAACCTAAGCCCGCACCGTTTGCTGCGCCAGCTGCTGCTGGAGCTTTACCTGCTTTAACATCTTCAAATACTTGAACAGCAGTTTTAACGTATGCTTGAACGTCTTCTTTCACGATACGACCTTTACGACCTGTACCGCTGATGCGATCTAAGTTAACACCGAATTCACGTGCTAAACGACGAATAACTGGTGTTGCGTGTGCGTAACCTGCACTTGCAGTTACTTGTTCTTGGCTTAAACCAGATACACCCGCTGCCGCTGGAGCTGCTGGTGCCGCAGTTGGAGCTGGCGCTGCTGCTTGAGCAACTGGCGCTGGAGCCGCTGCAGGTGCTGCACCCGCAACTTCAAAGCGCATAATTAATGAACCAGTAGAAACTTTATCACCTACGTTGATTAAGATTTCTTTAACTGTGCCCGCAACTGGTGCAGGAACTTCCATTGACGCTTTGTCGCCTTCTACGTTGATGATTGATTGATCAACTTCAACCACATCGCCCACTTTAACCATGATTTCAGTAACGTTTACTTCATCGCCACCGATATCTGGTACGTTTACATCTTGAACTGACGCTGCCACAGGTGCTGCTGGAGCCGCTGCTTGTGCAACTGGTGCTGCCGCGGCAGGAGCTGCGCCCGCAACTTCAAATTTCATAATTAATGAGCCAGTTGAAACAGCATCACCAACTTTGATTAAGATTTCTTTTACAGTACCTGCGATTGGCGCTGGAACTTCCATAGACGCTTTATCGCCTTCTACGTTGATGATTGATTGATCAACTTCAACCACATCACCTACTTTAACCATAATCTCAGTTACGTTTACTTCGTCACCACCGATATCTGGTACATTTACTTCAACTACCGCACTTGCTGCTGGTGCCGCCGCTGGAGCCGCTTCTGCAACAGGTGCTGCAGGCGCTGCTGCTTCTGCGCTTTCTAACACTAACATAGGAGAACCAGTTGTTACTTTATCGCCTACTTTTACTAATACTTCTTTCACTACGCCAGCTTCTGGAGCAGGAACTTCCATAGAAGCTTTATCGCCTTCTACGTTGATGATTGATTGGTCAACTGCGATAGTGTCGCCTACTTTAACCATCACTTCAGTTACAGTAACTTCATCGCCACCGATATCTGGAACTTGAATTTGTTTTGACATTTGTCTCTTTCCTCAATTTCTTTAATTCCCCCCTTTAACAAAGGGGGGCTAGGGGGGATTTTTCAAACATTGCGAAAAATGCGAGATCTTTAAATCCCCCTCAATCCCCCTTTTTCAAAGGGGGAAGATTTCTTAAGCGTATAACGGGTTGATACGATCTACATTTAAACCAAATTTAGCGATTGCTTCTGCAACAACTTTCTTGTCAACAGTACCTTCTTTCGCTAATTGAGTTAATGCAGCAACAACGACATAACGCTCATCAACTTCGAAGTGCTCACGTAAGTTTGCACGGCTGTCTGAACGACCGAAACCATCTGTACCTAATACTTGGTAGTTTTGGCTTGGTACGAACGCACGAATTTGATCTGCGTATGATTTCATGTAGTCAGTTGAAGCAACTGTTGGTAAATCTTTTAACACTTGAGCAACATAAGGAACACGCGGTGTTTCTGTTGGGTGTAAGAAGTTCCAACGTGCAGCATCGTTACCTTCACGCGCTAACTCGTTGAATGACGGTGCTGAGAATACATCTGCAGTGATACCGTAGTCATTCGCAAGAATTTGTGCTGCTAAACGAACGTGACGCATAATTGCACCAGAGCTTAATAATTGAACGTGACCTTTGCCTTTACCTTCAACTGTTTCGAATTTATAAAGACCTTTACGGATACCTTCTTCAGCACCTGCTGGCATTGCTGGTTGTTCTGTAATTTCGTTTAATGTTGTGATGTAGTAGAACACATCTTCTTGTTTTTCACCGTACATACGGTTGATACCGTCTTGAACGATTACTGCAACTTCGAACGCGAATGCTGGATCGTAAGTTACACAGTTAGGGATAACACCAGCTTGGATATGGCTGTGACCATCTTCGTGTTGTAAACCTTCACCGTTTAATGTTGTACGACCTGAAGTACCACCGATCATGAAACCACGAGCTAATTGGTCACCCGCTAACCACATCATGTCACCTACACGTTGGAAACCAAACATTGAGTAGTAGATGAAGAATGGGATCATCGGTTGGTTGTTCACAGAGTATGAAGTCGCTGCTGCAACCCATGATGCTGTTGCACCTAACTCATTGATACCTTCTTGTAATACTTGACCATCTGTCGCTTCACGGTAGTAAGCAACTAAATCACGGTCTGAAGGAACGTAGTTTTGGCCATGTGGGTTGTAGATACCGATTTGACGGAATAAACCTTCCATACCGAATGTACGTGCTTCGTCCGCGATGATTGGAACGATAGTTTTACCGATATTTTTGTCTTTTAATAATACGTTTAATACACGAGAGAATGCCATTGTAGTTGAAATACCACGTGGTTGAGCATCTAATAATGCTTGGAATTCTTCTAATGCAGGTACTTTATAGTCAATTGTAAATTTAGGCTTACGAGCTGGTAAGTAACCGTTTAACGCTTTACGTTGACCATGTAAGTAGTTGTACTCTTCTGAACCTTCTGGGAAAGTTACGTACTCTAAGTTTTCAACTTGCTCATCTGTTAATGGTAAGTGGAAGTAGTCACGGAAGCCTTTTAAGCTTTCTGTTGACATTTTCTTAGATTGGTGAGCTGTATTTTTACTTTCTGCTTCAGGGATTTTATAACCTTTAACTTGGTGCGCTAAAATAACCACTGGTTTGTCAGATTTTTTCGCACGTTCGAATGCTGCGAACATTTTCTCTGAATCGTGTGCACCACGACGTAATGCCCAGATTTCATCATCTGTCATATCAGCTACTAATGCAGCTGTTTCTGGGTAACGACCAAAGAAGTGTTCACGAACGTAAGCACCATCTTTAGATTTGAATGTTAAGTAGTCACCATCAAGTACTTCCATCATTAATTGAGAAAGTTTCCCTGAAGTGTCTTTCGCGAATAATTTATCCCAGTTGCTGCCCCATAATACTTTGATTACTTCCCAGCCTGCGCCTGTGAATAGACCTTCAAATTCTTGAACGATTTTACCGTTACCGTGAACTGGACCATCTAAACGTTGTAAGTTACAGCTAATTACGAAAATTAAGTTATTTAATTTTTCACGACCTGCAACAGTTAATGCACCTTTAGATTCGATCTCATCCATCTCACCGTCACCTAAGAATGCGTAAACGGTTTGACCCGAAGTATCTTTAATACCACGGTTTTCTAAGTATTTTAAGAAACGTGCTTGGTAGATTGCGTTAACAGGACCTAAACCCATAGATACGGTTGAGAACTGCCAGTATTCAGGCATTAATTTAGGGTGTGGGTATGAAGATAAACCGTCTGCAAATGCTTCTTGACGGAAGTTATCCATTTGCTCAGCAGTGATACGACCTTCTAAGAAAGAACGTGCGTAGATACCTGGTGCTGCGTGACCTTGTGAGAAAACTAAGTCGCCACCGTCTTTATCTGTTGCTGCTTTGAAGAAGTGGTTGAAACATACTTCGTACATTGTCGCCGCAGATTGGAAAGTAGAAATATGACCACCTAAATCTAGGTCTTTATTCTGACTACGTAAAACCATAGCAATCGCATTCCAACGAACTGCTGAACGGATACGGCGCTCAATTTCTTTATTACCTGGGTAAACAGGTTGCTCTGATACAGGGATAGTATTTACATAATCCGTTGTTACACCTGATGGTAAGCTCACACCTTGTGTACGAGCGTGTTGCATTACTTGTTGGATAATAAATTGTGCACGCTCAGCACCCTCTGCTTTAACAAGAGAGTTAACTGAATCTAGCCATTCTTGAGTTTCGAATGGATCTACGTCATGTGCTAATAAATCTGACATAGTCTTTTCCTTTTTTGTATAAGTGAATGAATTTAACGAAACTTTAACAAAGCTCGTCATCTGATTAAACTTTACTCACAAAATTAGCAATTATTTTTGAGAGAGATCAAAAAATAAAATAAATCAGTATTCAAAAATGAATTTACTGATTTTGTGAATACTATCTAACATATTGATTTCCAATATATTTTTTAGGCTTTCCAAAAAATGTTGAAAATTTGTAGATAAATTTGCGCGCAAGATAGCAAAAATTCGCTATTTTGTCTATTTTTACTCGCCCAAAATCTCAGCTATTTATTGCGTATTTTATTAAGCAAACGTTTGCTTTTGTGGTATCCTAGCGCAGTTTTTTTATTTACTCTTGAAAAAAGGACTCAAAAATGGCGAATAAACCAGAAATTGCGATTGTGATGGGCTCAAAAAGTGATTGGGAAACCATGTCAGAAGCTGTTAAAATTCTTGACCAGTTTGATTTAGCTTACCATGTTGAAGTGGTTTCTGCTCACCGTACACCAGATAAACTATTTAGTTTTGCTGAAAACGCACAAACTAACGGCTATAAAGTAATTATTGCCGGTGCAGGCGGTGCGGCACATTTGCCAGGGATGATTGCGGCAAAAACAATTGTGCCTGTTTTAGGCGTTCCTGTTAAGAGCTCAATGTTAAGTGGTGTTGATAGCCTCTACTCTATTGTTCAAATGCCAAAAGGGATTCCTGTTGGTACCTTAGCAATTGGCCCTGCTGGAGCGGCTAACGCGGGTTTACTTGCAGCACAAATCTTAGCAGCATTCAACCCTGAGCTTGCTGAAAAACTTCAACAATTCCGTAACGAACAAACTCAATCCGTATTAGATAATCCAGATCCACGAGTTTAACAATAGATGTCAAAAAAACTACTTATCCTGCACACTGGCGGGACTATTTCTATGGCAGAAGGTGAAGATGGCAAAGTTGCCCCTTCTGCTCAAAATCCATTATTGAGCTCCTTAGAGCGTTTAAATCACCCAGCTCAATTAAGCCAAGAATCGGTGCTCAATGTGCCTTCACCGCATATCACGTTGAAACATTGGGAATTGCTAAAAAGTCGTATTGAACAAGCCGTAAATCAAGAAGGTTTTGACGGTATTGTAATTACTCACGGTACTGATACCCTTGAGGAAACTGCCTACTTCCTTGATTTAGCGTTAAATGTTGATGTGCCTGTAGCCATTACAGGGGCAATGCGTTCAAGTAACGAACTAGGTTCAGATGGTTTAATCAATCTTCAAAGCGCAATCCTTGTGGCATTAAGTGATGATAGCCAAGGCAAAGGCGTGTTAGTAGTAATGAATGATGAAATCCACAATGCTAAATTTGTAACCAAAACTCACACCACCAACGTGGCAACATTCCAAACGCCAACTTTTGGTCCTTGTGGTTTAGTCACAAAAAATTCTGCAATCTATTTCCAAGAACTGACCGCTTACGAGCGTTTCCCAGTTACGGCTGAAATTACTAAGCGCAACATTCAGCTTATTAAAACCTACGCAGGAATGGATAGCTTTTTACTTGAACAACTGGCACAAAGTCAATGCGATGGTGTGGTGATAGAAGCATTAGGTGCAGGTAATCTTCCACCAAGCTGTTTAAAAGGCGTTGAAGCATTATTAAATGCCAATATTCCTGTGGTACTTGCTTCACGTGCATTCAATGGTATTACTCAAGATGTGTATGACTATGAAGGCGGCGGTAAGCAGTTAAAACAGAAAGGTTTAATCTTCACTAAAGGTTTAAGCGGACAAAAAGCACGTATTAAATTGATGGTGTTATTAAATCAGCAATTAGATAAGCCATTAAAAGATTATTTTTAGAAATCCCCCTAGATCCCCCTTTTTCAAAGGGGGACTTTCAAAAGAGAAACACTATGCAACCAAGCACAACTTATCCAAAAATCTATGTTCTCGGCAATGGGCAACTCGGCAGAATGTTACGCTATGCAGGTGCGCCATTAGATATTGATGTTCGCCCATTGGCATTTGATGCGCCTGTTTTTGATATTGAGCCAGATAGCTTAATTACCGCAGAGATCGAGCGTTGGGCGGATACTCCTCTTACTCAAATTCTTGGAAATCATCCTAATTTCGTTAATCTCTCCGTATTTGGTCGCCTTGCTGACCGTCTCACTCAAAAATCTCTTATTGATCAACTCTCTCTTTCTACTTCGCCTTGGATACACTTAGAAAACCCGAATCAATGGCAAAAAGTCTTTGAAACTATCGGAGAAAAAGTAGTCGTAAAACGTAGAACTGGCGGATATGACGGACGTGGGCAATGGATTATTACCAAAGAGAATATCAACCAGATCACGCCAGATCTTTTTGGTAATGTTATTGCAGAGAAATTTATTCCTTTTGACGCTGAAGTTTCCCTTGTTGGTGCACGCTTTAGAAATGGCGAAACACGCTTCTACCCAGTGACTTATAATCTTCAACAAAATGGCATTTTACGTTACAGCGTAATGGATATCACACAACCAAATCAGCAAAATTTCCAACAACAAGCCGAACAAATGCTTTCTGCAATTATGCATGAGTTAGATTATGTAGGTGTCATGGCGATGGAATGTTTTGTGGTAGGCGATAAGCTATTAATCAACGAACTGGCACCACGAGTTCACAATAGCGGACATTGGACTCAATTAGGTTGTTCCGTGAGTCAATTTGAATTGCATTTACGTGCTCTGCTTGATTTACCAACGCCGGAATTAAAACCTATTGCCCCAAGTGTAATGATTAATCTAATCGGTATTAAACATACAAACCAATGGTTAAATATGCCATTCAGCCAGTTACATTGGTATGGCAAAGAAGTTCGAGAAGGTAGAAAGGTTGGACATATCAACCTCACTCATCCAAGTAAAGAAACATTGATTGAATTGCTAAATCAATATAAACCGCTTTTAACGGAAGATTTCCATTCGGGATTAGAATGGGCAATTGAGAAGTTAAAATAATTGGTACTATTTGCAAAACAAGCGGGAAATCTACCCGCTTGTTTTGCTATTAGTTGGTTCTATCGCACACAATCACTCTTATTTTGACAGCAACGGTCGCAACCTTGACACTGCCCTTTTGACTTTTTATTAAAAATGAATTTTCGCGCTAAATAGATCACTGACAAAATGACAATAATAGTAACAATAATATTCTGAATCATTTCATTACTCCCAATGCAATATGATAAACGATAAAGGCAAAGATATAAGCTAATGCTAGTAGATAGCCTGTGATAATCATCGTTTGTTTTGTGGATTTCGTTTCTCTTTTAATTACCGCCAGTGTCGCTAAACACATTGGTGCATAAATATACCACGCAATAAAGGCAAATGCTGTTGGCAATCCCCAATCCAAATTCACAATCGGGATTAAGGCATTTTCGATCATCTCTTCTGATCCACCACCCACGGCATATACAGTCCCCAATGCAGCAACAACAACTTCTCGAGCAGCAAGCCCAGGAACCATCGCAATACACATCTGCCAAGTGAAGCCAAGTGGTGCAAAGATTGGTTGAATAATATGGCCAATCATACCAGCAAAGCTATAATCAATCGCAGGGGCTGTTGCATCTACTGGCGCTTCAGGATAAGTAACTAGCACCCATAAAATCACACTTAGCGCGAAAATAACTGTTCCCGCACGTTTTAAGAACGCACTTACTCGTTCTAATAAACTCGAGCAAATATGTTTAAAATTCGGCATACGATAAGTCGGTAATTCCATCAACAATGGAAACTGTTGAATTTTTCCTTTACGCAATGCAAAGCGTTTAGTGATATAAGCTGCAAGCCCAGCAGAGAAGATACCAATCACATAAAGTGAAAAGAGCGTTAAACCTTGCAAATTAAAAATACCAAATACTGTTTGTTCTGGAATAATTGCGCCGATAATCAAAGTATACACAGGTAAACGCGCAGAACAAGTTAACATAGGCGCAATCGCAATTGTCACTAACCGTTCGCGAGGATCTTGGATCGTACGAGCAGACATAACCGCAGGTACTGCGCAAGCAAAACTAGATAATAATGGAATAAATGCACGTCCAGAAAGACCACTACGAGCAAGCAAACTATCCAATAAATAAGCAGCTCTAGGTAAGTAACCCGAATCTTCAAGTAATAAAATAAAGGCAAATAAGATGGTAATTTGTGGTAGGAAAACTAAAACTCCACCTACACCAGCAATTACCCCATTAACCAACAGATCGGCTAAAACTCCCTCAGGCAAAGTTTCTACAACCCACTCTCCCAGTGCCCCAAATACTGATTCAATTGATTCCATAATTGGTGCAGCCCAAGAATAAACAGCTTGGAACACCAATAACAAAATGACGAGCAATAGGCCTATGCCCAGTATAGGATGCATCACAATTTTATCTAAATTCTGATGCCACGTTGGTAATGTTAAATGAGAAAGAACAACTTCAGTTAAAATCTCTTCAACTTGCTGATAAAGTTTTTGGCTATCTAATGTATTGAGCTGAGATTCTACTGAGTTAAGATCAAAAGATTTATTCTCTACAGAAAGTTGCTGAATTGCTTGAAATAGCGCTAATGGTTTTTCTCTCTTGATTGCCACTGTTTCTACAACAGGAACACCTAATTTTTCACTTAATTTTGCTACATCGATACGTAATCCACGTTGATAAGCAATATCGCTCAAATTCAATGCGACAACCATTGGTAATCCAAGCAATTTTAACTCAAGAACCATGCGTAGTGTCATACGCAAATTCGTTGCATCAGCTACTGCAATAATAGCATCAGGTTGTTTACCCAATTTTCCTAATAACATATCTCGAGCGACTGCTTCATCAGCACTAGTAGTTCGCAGACTATAAGTTCCCGGAAGATCGACAATGGATATATTAGGATCAGCAACAAATTTACCTTCTAGCTTATCAACTGTTACTCCTGCATAGTTTGCTACTTTTGCATTTGAACCAGTTAATCGGTTAAATAGTGCTGTTTTTCCACAATTAGGCGCTCCGACTAACGCAAAATATCCTTTCATTTAGGCCTCTTCTAAAATTAGCTGGCAGAGAATTTTATTCGCTTCAGCCTCGCGTAGCGCAAATTGCGACTGGTTACCTAAGCGAACAGCATATGGACCTTTTCCGACCGGCCCTGTCGAAATCATCGTTAAAGACATACCTTGTGAAAAGCCTAAATCAGCCAAACGGCGACTGACTAGCTCATCCAATTCACCAAAAATGTCACTAGGAATAATCGTATGGATAAATGCAGATACATTTTTTTCCAATTCAGAAAGTGGGATTATAGACATAACAGCCTCTAAATTTAAATGAGAATAGTTTTTAATTAAATTAAAGTGAATTGTAAGAATAAATTTATCTATTTACTTTGATATTTATCAAGATC
>MQVI01000051.1 GCA_002002485.1 Pasteurellaceae bacterium 15-036681 | reverse complement strand
TGATACCACGCGCTTTTTCTTCTGGCGCGTTATCGATTTGGTCGAATGCACGAGCTGCACCACCGAATTTCTTCGCTAATACAGTTGTGATTGCTGCTGTTAAAGTTGTTTTACCATGGTCAACGTGGCCGATTGTACCCACGTTAACGTGCGGTTTTGTACGTTCAAATTTTTCTTTAGACATTTTAGTCCCTCTAAACAAACACGGTTACAAATGGTACATAACCACATTAACCAAATGTAGAAATTAATACAAAATTGTTTAATAAGGAAAAGAAGAAGATAGAAAAGGTAAGTGGTGCTGATAGGCGGATTTGAACCGCCGACCTCACCCTTACCAAGGGTGCGCTCTACCAACTGAGCTATATCAGCGTTTGGAGCGGGCAGCGGGAATCGAACCCGCATCATTAGCTTGGAAGGCTAAGGTAATAGCCATTATACGATGCCCGCTGTTCTAAATTCGTCTGTCCCAAATCTTTGGATTCAATTAAATAAAAAAGAAGTGGTGGAGGGAGAAGGATTCGAACCTTCGAAGGCTGAGCCAACAGATTTACAGTCTGCCCCCTTTGGCCGCTCGGGAACCCCTCCACGTTTAATTGAACACTTGATAACTTATGCAGTAATGGTGCCGACTACCGGAATCGAACTGGTGACCTACTGATTACAAGTCAGTTGCTCTACCTACTGAGCTAAGTCGGCGTTGCGTTGTCGTTAGCAAGTGATGCGCATTATAGGGATTTTAGAAAATCGTGCAAGCATTTTTTGTCAAAAAAATTAAAAAATTCGTTCTTTCGATTGCTAATTACGCAAAACGCTGATTTTTTAGATGTTTTTCTGGGTTTTTATTAGATAAAATCACAAAACAATCTTTTTATATTGTATATTGAGCGCCATCAACTCCACTGAAATTCAGTAATTTGAAGTGGAAAAACTAAAAATTTGGCAATGAGACAATTAGAAATGTCTAAAATCACTCCTTTTTTAACCTTTAATCGTAATCAATGGGCAGATTTACGTAAATCTGTACCACTAAAACTCACAGAACAAGACCTAAAGCCACTATTAGGTTTTAATGAAGATCTTTCTTTAGAAGAAGTAAGCACTATTTACCTGCCTCTTGCTCGTTTAGTTAATTACTATATAGAAGAAAATATTCAGCGTCAGGAAGTGCTACACCGATTCTTAGATGTAGAATCACCAAAAGTACCTTATATTATCGGTATCGCTGGGAGCGTATCTGTTGGTAAAAGCACTTCAGCGCGTATCTTACAAGCTCTTCTCTCTGAATGGCCTGAAAAACGCAAAGTCGACTTAATTACGACAGATGGTTTTCTCTATCCATTAGAGACATTAAAAGAGAAAAACTTACTGAAAAAGAAGGGATTCCCAAAATCCTATGATTTGCCACGCTTAATTGAATTTGTATCCGACATTAAATCGGGAAAGCGTAATGTGACATCACCTATCTATTCACATTTAACCTACGATATTATTCCTGACCAATACAATGTAGTTGATCAACCCGATATTGTCATTTTAGAAGGTTTAAATGTATTACAAGGTAGAAGCTCGCTGAATAGTCCTTTCGTTTCTGATTTTGTAGACTTTTCGATTTATGTTGATGCTGATGAAGATTTACTAAAAAAATGGTATATCAACCGCTTCTTAAAATTCCGCCGCGGTGCTTTCTCAGATCCGAATTCGTACTTTCATCATTACTCTAAATTAACGGAACAAGACGCTATTAACACCGCATCGGGAATCTGGGATGAAATTAATGGCTTGAACTTAAAGCAAAATATTCTTCCAAGTCGTGAACGCGCTGACTTAATTCTGGTTAAAGGCGAGGATCACGCCGTTCAAACCGTTAGACTGAGAAAGTAATGGCAAATCTTGGTTTTCAATTCAAACAATTCTTCATTGCACACGATCAATGTGCAATGAAGGTCAATACCGATGGCATTTTACTTGGTGCTATCGCCAACCTAGCTAACGTTCAACACATTCTTGATCTAGGCACTGGCTCTGGGCTCATTGCAATAATGTTAGCTCAACGGACCTCTTGTACTCCACAAACTCAAATTACCGCTCTTGAACTTGAACAAGATGCTTACTTTCAAGCATTAAGCAATACTCAACAATCTCCGTGGTCGGAGCGAATCAATGTTGTTCAAGGCGATATAATGCAAGTTGATTTCCCAAATAAATTTGATTTAATTGTATCTAATCCGCCCTATTTTGAGCATAGTCTCGCAAGTAGAAATGAACAACGAGATTTAGCAAGAGCTGTGGTAGTGAGTCATTTAGACTGGCTGCAACAAGCAAAGAAATGGTTATCTGAGAAAGGAAAAATCACTTTTATTCTTCCAAAAGACAGCGCTGATAGATTAATTCAGCAGGTTGAAGCACAAAATATAGGGTTATATTGCGTAGAATATTGGGCAATTTGCACCAAACAAGGCAAAGTGGCTAAACGCTCGATTGTTAGTTTTTCAGCTTATAACCAACCAAGAAAGGAGAAAGAGCTAGTGATTTATGGGCAGGATAACCAATATAGTGAGGAATTTAGAGAATTAACCAAAGAGTTCTATTTAAATATGTAATTTTGTTTATAACACATTTGATCTGCCTAGGGCTGCGCGCCCTAGGTTAAGCATAAACTAGCTCCTACGGAGCTATGCAAGATGACAGGAGCTACGTAGTAGCTCATCAATATGTAATAATAACCTATGGCGTATAGCCATAGAAAATAACAGAAATTATTCTGCTACATCATCCACCGAATCTAATAATTCTGGCGAAAGGATAATACCTGTTAAATCCGCATACACATAATCTTCAGGTAAGAACGTTACACCACCAAAGTTTACTGGGGTATCCACTTCTCCAACCATACTATCGTCTGCACCAACAGGAATCGGAGCAATCGCTTGAATACCGATATCTAAGGTTTCCAGAACATCTAACTGACGAACCGCACCATTAACAATGATACCTTCCCAGCCATTTTCTGTCGCAAGCTGTGCTAGTTCTGCATCGATTAATGCACGGCGAACCACACCGCCACCATCAATCAATAAAACACGGCCTTCACCATCTTCTTCTAATACCTCGGCAATCAACCCATTGCTTTCAAAACATTTTACCGTAGTAATTTTACCAAAGAATGATGAAACGCCTCCAAAGCTAGAAAAGATAGGCTCGACCACATCGACTTGATCTGAATAGATATCACAAAGTTCAGATGTATCAATACGCATAGTATGCTCCTTTTATTTCAATTTTATTGCTTAGCAGTATAAACCTTTGCAAAGATTTGTTCAAATCTAAGCGCTTGTTGTTTGATTATGCTCACGATGAATCCGCCACAACATTCTTGCATCTAAATTCGAAGATGAAATCATTGTCAAAAATACCGCTGCACCAAAATAGAAAGCCGCCTCTCCCACCGAGAAACTAATAATTTGTCCACGCTCAACCAAAGACATCATTAACGCTAATACAAATAGGTCTAACATCGACCAGCGCCCGACAAAATGCACATAATGGAGCAACTTCATCTGCCAATGGATTGGGTGTTTCCAACGATAATGGATAGCAAGCAACAGATATAAAATCACCACAACTTTACTAAATGGCACGGCAATACTTGCAATAAATACGATCGCTGCAACCAAATAGCTTCCCATGCTAATAAACAATAACACCCCACTCATTAGAGAGTCTGCGGAAGTTGAACCTGCAAGTTCTGTTGATGAAATTGGCAACATATTTGCAGGAATCATCATAATTACCCCTGCAATCAACGTTGCCCAAACTCGTTGTAGTTTAATTTTATCCGAAACATCAAGATTACTTTCACAGCGTGGACAGCGATGTCGTCCTTTTTTATCTACAATATTTTCGTCAAAGGTATATTCACATGCAGGACATATTGTTGGCTGACTAAGGTGATTAGCTGATAAAGAATGATATTCAGGATAAAACTGCTCCCAAAGCCGTCTAGGATCTATTTTAATAAACAATAAAGTCGTCAGTAATGCAGTAAGTACGAAAGCGATAGTATAAGAATCAAAGCTTAATGATGCATAATCTCGCACTTTAAAAGCTGCCACAGCAAGAGCAACAAGATACACATCCAGCATCACCCACTGCTTAGCTTTAGTCAGAAAAATCAGCGTATAGCGAGGTCGCTGTCCTATCAAACGTTGTAAACGAATAAGTACAACCAATGATGCAAAAGCAAAAGGCATTATGATTGAGCAAATCAACACCATAAAAGCAGTATATTCATAGCCTGACGTTGCCATTTTCCAAATTCCACCCCACACAGAGGCGTAAATTGGCACACCGAGAAGATCAATATGTAGTAACGGATAAAACAGTGCAAAAGGCAATAAAATCAGAATAGAAACAGCAATAAAAGTGCAACGTCGCAAGCTCCACCTGTTGCCCGATTGCAATACCTCATTGCAATTAGGACAACAAGCGGTCAGATTCGGTAGATTTCTTTCGATTTGTACCACCGAGTCACACTCTAAACAGCGCTGTAAATAAGCTTTTTCCACTCTCATATTAACTTGTTTGTGCAATACGTTTTGCGACAGGGGCAAAACTTTTACGATGAAATGGTGTTGCACCAAACTTATCTAATTTTTCAAAATGCAGCTTGGTTGGGTAGCCCTTGTGTTTGGCAAAACCATATTCGGGATACTGCTTATCAAGCTCTTCCATTTCCTGATCTCGTGCAACCTTTGCTAAAATAGAAGCTGCACTAATTTCAGCAACTAAGCTATCTCCTTTCACCACAGCTTGTGCTGCCATAGGTAATTCTGGCACACGGTTACCGTCAACAAACACAAAATCGGGCTGAATTGCTAAACCTGCCACAGCACGCTGCATTGCAAGCATTGTGGCATGCAAAATATTCAGCTCATCAATTTCCTCTGGCTCTGCTCTACCTAAAGACCAAGCTAATGCTTTTTGCTTAATCTCATAAGCCAAAGCAATACGCTTTTTCTCAGAGAGTTTCTTTGAGTCCGCCAAGCCTTCAATCGGATTATTCGGATCTAAAATCACGGCCGCGGTAACCACCGCTCCCACTAAAGGCCCTCGCCCAACTTCATCAACACCGGCAATAAAGTTTGCTTGTGGATATTCAAATTGCATACTAATTTTCTTCTAAGCTATAAGGCTGTTCACAGATATGTAGGCTAATATCACCTACACGGAAATTTGCTTCAGGCTCAATCTCTTTATTCAACACAACCTGCAACCAAACTTTATCTTGATGGTGAATAGCTGATAACACCGTACCTGTCTGTTTCCAGTTTTCACCGATCTGCATTTCAATACTTGTTGCAATTTCAGGTAAAGTCACTTCGCCTTCAGCTTTGCCAACAAATGTAAACATCGCACGCTTATTTGCACCACGATATTTTGCTCGAGCCACTGTTTCTTGCCCGATATAACAACCTTTCGTGAACGAAATTGCACGCTCTAGGCATTGTAAGTTGGTTGCTTGTGGAATTAATTCAAATTGGTTCGCTTTATAGAGTAATGGCACGCCTTGTTGAATTTCGATTAAATCCCAAAGTTGAGAATCTGCATTAATCTCAGGCTGAATATCGCCCCAAAAAATCGCACGTTTTTGCTCATCTTCAATCACACAAGCGGTCACATTTTCGCAAAATGTTGCAATTAACTCAGCGCTTGTTGTACCAAAAATCGGAGTATCTAATTCAGTGAAAGTCACCTTAGAAAATACCGCATATTTTTTTAATTGTGTTAAGGCTTCTGGCAATAAATCTTGTTGGATAATGATAAAGAATTGCTCTGTAGCTGCACGATATAAGCGGAATAAACTGCTCATTTTACCTTTCGGATCACAATGACAAGTAATAGTTTGCTCACCAGCCGCTAATTTGGTGAGGTCACAAGTTAGCTGACCTTGCAAATATTTTTCAGCATCAGGGCCCACAATTTCAATTAAACAATATTGCTCTAATTTAGCCGTTAAATTTGGTTGGCTATGTGTCACTTTTTGGCAATCACATCTCATATAATACTATCTCTTTTAAAATAAATAGTGCGTTTATACGCACATTGCACATTGATAAATTTTTCCGATCATACAATGATTTTGAATTATCAACAATTAACCCAATCGCTCTTTTAAATAACGATCATAATCAGGAATAGCAATTTCAACCGTTTGTTCAAATAAAGTTGAATTTAACAAAAAATCTGCACTTGCTTGATTAATTGCCACAGGAATATTCCAAACTGTAGCAATACGCATTAATGCTTTCACATCGGGATCATGTGGCGCCGCGTTCATTGGATCCCAGAAAAAGATCAACATATCGATCTTCTTCTCAGCAATTAATCCACCAAGCTGTTGATCCCCACCCATTGGACCACTTAATAACGCACTAATCGTTAAACCTGTTTCTTTGCTGAGTAAATTTCCTGTTGTACCTGTCGCATACAAAGTATGAAATTTTAAACTATCGCAATGTTTCTTCGTCCATTCAATCAAATTCTGTTTACAACTATCGTGTGCAACAAGTGCAATTTGCTTTTGAATAGGAATTGTTCGAGTCGTAATGTGCATAATACCTCCTGTTTGTTAAGGAAATCATACTCTGAAATAGTAGAAAAGAAAGCCTGAGTTTTAATGAATTTGTAAAAAATTCGCAAAATCTAACCGCTTTTTGATTGACTAGCGAAAGAGAATAGCTACAATCGAACGATTCTCGGATTTTCTATAACAAGGATAACTTAATGAACTTATACAACATCAAACACCCCGAAGAACAAGTAAATTTTGCTCAAGGCGTTCGCCAAGGCTTAGGTAAAAACCAAGGTCTATTCTTCCCAGAAGTCTTCCCTAAATTTGACGACATCGACGCACTACTCGACTTACCTTTAGTTGAGCGTAGCCAAAAAATCTTATCAGCGATTATCGGTGATGAGCTTCCACAAGAGACCTTAAACGCTATCGTTAAAAATGCGTTTACCTTCCCTGCGCCAGTTGCAAAAGTGAATGATGATATTTATGCCTTAGAACTTTTCCACGGCCCAACTTTAGCATTTAAAGACTTTGGCGGTCGTTTTATGGCACAAGCATTAGCGGCAGTACGCGGTGACGGCAAGATTACTATCTTAACCGCAACTTCTGGTGATACAGGTGCGGCTGTGGCTCATGCGTTCTACGGCTTAGAAAACATTAATGTTGTTATCCTTTATCCGAAAGGCAAAATCAGCCCGTTACAAGAAAAATTATTCTGTACTTTAGGTGGCAATATCCGCACTGTTGCAATCGAATCAGACTTTGATGCTTGCCAAGCATTAGTAAAACAAGCTTTTGACGACGCTGAACTTCGCCAAGCTATCGGCTTAAACTCAGCAAACTCAATCAATATCAGCCGTTTATTAGCTCAGGTGTGTTACTACTTTGAAGCGGTCGCACAATTACCAAAAGAGAAACGTGCAGAAGTGGTTGTGTCTGTGCCAAGTGGTAACTTCGGTAACTTAACCGCAGGTTTAATTGCCAAAACATTAGGTTTACCAATTAAACGTTTTATCGCTTCAACTAACGCAAATGACACTGTGCCACGTTACCTTAAATCAGGTAAGTGGGAACCAAACGCAACGGTTGCAACGCTCTCAAATGCAATGGATGTAAGCCGTCCAAACAACTGGCCACGTGTTGAAGAGCTATTTAAACGCAATGGCTGGAACTTAGCCGATTTAGGCTCAATCGCATTAAATGATGATGAAACCGAAGCTGCGTTAAAAGCGCAATATGCAGAAGGCTACTTATGCGAGCCACACGGTGCTATCGCATACCAAGCATTAAAAGACCAACTTCAAGCAGGTGAAACAGGTATCTTCCTATGTACCGCACACCCTGCGAAGTTTAAAGAATCTGTAGAGCGTATTTTAGAAATCGAACTTCCGTTACCAGAAGCGTTAGATAAGCATAATAGAATGGAATTATTATCTGATACTATGGCAGATGATTTTGCAAAATTACGTGAGTATTTATTAGCGAAGTAGTTTAATCCTACTGACTAGCATCTATGCCTAAGGCTTAGGCATAGATGATTTAGTCGCTTTGGAGCTATATATTTTACTCCATGGTAATACAATCTTTGATTTTCTTCAGCGCCTGATTTTCCAACTGACGCACACGTTCCGCCGAAATACCATATTTATCCGCCAACTCTTGTAAAGTCGCCTTATTATCATCCAACCAGCGAGTTTTAATAATATCTTGGCTACGCTCATCTAATTGCGCTAATGCATAAGCAAGCTGTGCCGTTGCCTTACCTGTATGCTGTTCTTCCTCTAAATCGTCAGCAAAGTTAGAATTATCATCCTCAATATACATTGAAGGCACATAAGCTTCATCATCATCTTCGCCCACAGGTAAATCAAAGCCCATATCTTTGCCCGTCATGCGAGACTCCATCTCTTTCACATCCTCTGGGCTCACACCAAGCTCTTCCGCAACTTTTTTAACTTCGTCTTCATTAAACCACGCTAAACGCTGTTTATTTTTGCGTAGATTAAAGAATAATTTACGCTGTGCTTTGGTGGTTGCCACTTTGACAATACGCCAGTTGCGCAATACATATTCGTGAATTTCCGCTTTTACCCAATGCACCGCAAAAGAGACTAAGCGAACGCCCACTTCAGGATTAAAACGTTTTACCGCCTTCATCAAACCGATATTGCCCTCTTGAATTAAATCGGCCAACGGCAAGCCATATCCCATATAACCACGCGCAATATGTACCACAAAACGCAAGTGAGACATAATTAACTGCTTAGCAGCATCAAGATCTTCATCATAATAAAAGCGTTCTGCAAGCTCTTTTTCCTGATCTGCGGTCAGCATTGGGTATTGATTTGCCATACGAATATAGCTATCCAGATTGCCCTGCGGAACAAGCATCGAATTTGTAAGGGCTGGATGCTTTTCTTCGTCATCTGCAATTAACTCAATTTCTTCAGGTTCAATTTCCTCAATTTCTGCATCTTCAATATCTTCGTCATGAAGTCGTTCAGCATTTTTATAATCTTTCATTCGGGTTCCATTTGGTCATTTGATATAGCTTAGTCGGCTATATTGCAAAAAAGTTTACAAATAATACCGCTTTCTGTTAGAATCGCCAAACTTTTTGGGGCTGATTTTGGATTCGACGGGATTAGCAAAGCCCAAGGTGCACGTCGAGGTGCGGTAGGCCTCGTAAACAAACCGCAAAATAATAGTCGCAAACGACGAACAATACGCTTTAGCAGCTTAATAACCTGCTCATAAGCCTTATCGCCTCAGCTTTCGCTCGTAAGACGAGGATCACGATAAGTCACCCAAAACGAGATCGCGTGGACGCCTCCGCTTGAGGATCGAAGCGCTAAACTGAATCAAGCTAGTTTATTCTTTGCGTGTCTGTCCGCTGGGGGTAAGCGAAATTAAAGACTAGACTAAACGTGTAGTACTGAAGGTAGAGGAATTTCGGACGGGGGTTCAAATCCCCCCAGCTCCACCAAATTGCAGTTCGATAGAGTTCTATCAAGTAAGAAAAAGCCTTGAATTTCAATGATTCAAGGCTTTTTTGTTACTATTTTTTTAAACATTTCACTCATTTATAATAAGTAAGGCTCAATTTGATAACAGTGTCATTATGTCGTAAAATTCAAGCATAAGTTAAATAATGTCAATTAAAGAAAAATATGCAATTTACTCAAAAGAATCTTTACGCAGTAGCTATATTGTCTGCGATTTCAGCTTTTTCTGTTGCTAATCAACCTCCTAATCTATCCGAGCTAAACCAACTCGATGCGGCTGAGCAACAACGTCAGCGACAGCAACAACAAGCCCAACAAAATCAACTTCAACATCAAGCAGATGTAAGGCTTGATACGTCAAACTATCAACAACTCACGCTTTCTAATAGCGAATCTCCTTGTTACCCTATTCACCAAATTTCACTTACCGACTACGGTTCAACCTCTTCAAAAAGCCAATTTCAATGGGCGTTTGATAAAGCTGCGAATGATTTAAAATTAACCTTACCACACTGTTTTGGCGGTGAAGGTTTAGGGATTTTAATGAATCAAGTGCAAAACAATATTATTGAGAAAGGTTATGTGACGACACGAGTTGTTACTGAGGAGCAGGATTTGCGCGGTGGTAAACTCAATTTAACCGTCATTTTAGGCAAAGTTCGCAATACGATCGTGGCTGATAGCGGCAATGTACCGCGTTTTACCAAATTACATGCTTTAACTGGTTTTACGTTTTCAAAGGGTGATATTTTAAATATCCGCGATATTGAGCAATCCCTTGAAAACCTAAAACGTGTACCCACTGCAGAAGCGAATATTGAGATTTTACCGAGTGAAGGCGATTCCGCTTCAGTCGGTGAAAGTGATTTAAAAATCAGCTATGCACAAGCTTTTCCATTTCGTCTAAATTTAGGCGTGGATGATTCAGGTTCAAAATCAACGGGAAAATTACAAGCCTCAGCGACCCTTTCGGTGGATAATCTTTTTTCTGCAAACGACCTGTTTTACACCTCATTTACCCATAGCCTCAAACAAAAAGGGGATGATAAGGGTAAACGAGCCAGTAAGAACCTAACTCTCTACTACTCTATTCCGTTTGGTTACTGGAATTTAGCTTTCTCACATAACCAAAGCCGTTATCACCAAGAAGTGTTTGGTGCTTTTGATAATAACTATATGTACTCAGGCGAAAGTGATAACGATAAGCTCACTCTCTCTTATTTGCTTTATCGTGATAGCGTGCGTAAAACCACCCTTTCAGGCTCGCTTTGGTCTCGCCAGTCTCAAAACTATATTGATGGAGCGGAAGTTGAAGTGCAAAAACGCCGTATGGCAGGCTGGGAAGCGGGCATTTCTCACAAAGAATATTTAGGCAATAGCACCTTAGAGCTTTCTGCAAATTACAAACGCGGAACAGGTGCGCGTGGGCAGCTACAAGCACCTGAGGAGTTGTGGGGAGAAGGCACCTCTCGACCACAGATTATTACGGCATCAATTTCTTATACTAAGCCATTTATGTGGGGTAAACAGCCGTGGCAATTTAACTCCAGTTGGAATGCTCAATGGAATAAAACCCCCTTGATTCCACAAGATAGATTTAGCATTGGCGGACGTTATACGGTGCGTGGTTTTGATGGTGAATTAACCCTTGCAGGCGAACGCGGTTGGTTATGGCGTAATGAATTAGCGTGGAATGTAAATAGTCTTGGTCATCAACTCTATATTGCTTTGGATGGCGGACGTGTAATGGGTTGGTCAACCCAAAATCAGTTAGGGCATCATTTAATGGGTTCGGCATTAGGCTTACGAGGCAATATCAGTGGCATTTCTTATGATGTTTTTGTCGGCAGACCTGTACGTAAACCCGAAGGGTTTAGAACCTCTGATGCTGTAGCAGGCTTTAACTTAAATTACCATTTTTAATATCCACGCACGGCAAGCCGTACGTGGTTACGAATAATTCAGAGGCGTTGCCTCTGCTCAATATCAAATAATACATTATATGTAGGGCGGGATTTATCCCGCCAATAACATATATAAGAGATAAGACTATGAATAGAAACTATTTCCGCGTTATCTTCAGCAAAACTCTACAACGCTTAGTGGTAACCTCTGAACTCGCAAAATCTGAAGGTAAATCAACCGAAAAATCCCCTTTCACCTTTCCGCAACTTTTTGCCAATATCCGACCGCTTACCTTTAGTCTCTTCTGTGCCTTGGGCTTTGTGGTGTTTTCAGATTCAGCCCTTGCCAATCTCATTATTCAAGCCGATAAATCTGCCCCAAAAAATCAACAACCAATAGTGTTACAAACCGCAAATGGCTTGCCGCAAGTCAATATCCAAACCCCGAACGATAAAGGATTGTCTCACAATAAATATTCAAAATTTGATGTCGATACCAAAGGGGCGATTTTAAATAACAGCCGCACCAATGTTCAAACCCAACAAGCAGGTTTAATCACTGGCAACCCTTACCTTGCCCGTGGTGAAGCGAAAGTGATTTTAAATGAAGTCAATTCGTCTGACCCTTCTGTACTAAAAGGCTATGTGGAAGTCGCAGGTAAAAAAGCGGATGTGATTATTGCTAACCCATCAGGCTTACATTGTGAAGGCTGTGGGGTAATCAATTCAGACCGTGCGACTTTTACCACAGGTAAACCACAAGTGGTGAATGGCAACCTTGAAAGCTTTGTGGTGGAAAAAGGTAAAGTCAGTGTATCGGGCAAGGGTTTAGACAATGGCCGAGTGGATTATACTGAAATCATTGCCCGTGAAACCCAAGCCAATGCAGGCATTTGGTCGAAGAAAGAAGCCAAAGTCATTACAGGTAAGAACACTGTCAAGCGGTTAGATTCGGAAAAAGATTTGCAAATCATCCGAACGAACCAGCCCCTTGCAAATGAAGTGAAACCACAATTTGCAGTGGATGTGGGCGAATTAGGTGGGATGTACTCAGGCAAAATCCACTTAATTGGTACTGAAGATGGTGTGGGTGTTCGCAATGCAGGGCATATTGGTGCAAGTGCAGAGACCTTAAAAATTGACAGTCAAGGGCGTATTGTCAATATGGGCACATTAAATGCACAAAAAGAAGTGCAACTAACAGGTTCAAAAGGAATTGAAAACCGCGGTAAAGTAGAAAACCGTCAAGGGGATATTACACTCAATACGCCAGCGGATATTAAACAAGATGGTTCGATTGTTGCACGTAACGGCAATATCACCAAGACAGCAAACCAAGGCATTACCCAAAATGGAGAAACGGTAGCAAAAGGCAATATTACCTATAAAGCCTCAACTGTCGCAGCATCAACTCGCTCACTAATTGCTGCAGGTGTGGATGTAAAAGATACCGCACAGGGCGAAGCTCGTGCCTTAGAAGCCGTTTCTGCACAAGGCAAGAGGGTTTCTGTAACCACCACAGGTAAAACAACCTTACAGGGTAAAAATATTGCTCCAAATAGAATTCAAGTAACTGCTTCAGAAGCAAACTTGGATAACAGTCTTACATCTGCATATTCTGTGCATGTGAATACCTCTAAAGCAGGTATTCAAGCAAATAATGCGACGCTTATCGCTAATCAAGATTTAACGCTCACGACACCAACTTTACTCCAAACACAGAATAGCTACCTAAAAGCAGAAAAACTGACAACAAAACAACGTTCTCTTAATACGCAAAATGCCACTTGGGAACAAACTGGTTCAGGCGAATTGAAGTTAGAAGTGGTTGATACTCTGCAAAATAACGGAGGCACCTTTAAAACCCAAGGGGATTTAACCATTAACGCCAATGGGCTGAATAACCAACAAGGTCGTTTATTAGCAAATGGTAAATTAACTGTTGATACAGACAAAGGTAAAATTGATTCCAGTAACGGTATATTGCTATCGAATCAAAATCTCACTATCACCTCGGGTGAGTTAATCAATGACGGTGGCTTAATTCAGTCTAACCAAAACGTGACAATTAATACCCAAGGGCAAGGCTTATCTAATAAGCAAACGCTAACCACTGCTCAAGATAAAGGCATTGTGGCATTGGGATCGCTTGATATTCAATCTGCCAATTTAGTGAACCAGCAAGGGCGAGTTGTCAGTGGAGGTAAACAAAATCTAAAAACTGCGGATATCCAAAACCAACAAGGTTTGGTTTACACCCAACAAGATTTGACGCTAAGCAGTGTCAATATCACCAACGACAGCGGTAAAATCAAAGCGGACCACAACCTCACAATCTCAAGCCATACAGTAGATAACACTCAAGGTGAAATCAGTAGCCAACAAAGTACGGTGAATATCAACACTCACCAGCAAAAATTGAATAATACCGAGGGTAAGATCCGCGCAAAATCAACACTTACCATTAACAGCGGTGAGTTAAATAATACTCAAGGAGCTATTCATAGCGAAAGTGATATTGCCTTGGATACACACAATCAAACGCTTACCAACAGTAATACGCATTCGCCTGAAAAAGGGATTATTGCATTAGGTGAGTTGGCGTTAAACACACAAAAATTACTCAACCAAAAGGGTTATCTGCTTAGCCAGCATAACCAAACAGTGAATGCACAGGCGATTCAAAATGATTCAGGGGTACTCTCTTCACTTGCGTCACAAAAAATCACTGTGGCTGAAAACATCAGCAATGTACAAGGCAGAATCAGTGGCGAGTCTACCACTCTTTCTGCACAATCGGTTGATAACCAATCGGGGTTATTACAAGGTACTGCACTGAACCTTCAGGCAAGGGGTGCATTAAACAATAACCAAGGTCAAGTTAAAGCCAGTGATAAAGTTGAAGTCAGTGCCAACAGCGTAAACAATCAAGCAGGGCAAATTCGTTCAACCAACGGTACCCTATCGCTTACGACTAATGAAAAACTGAACAACACCCTTGGCTATATCACCGCCAAACAGGCTACCACCCTGACAGCCAATGGGCTAGATAACCAGCAAGGGCTTGTCTATAACGAGCAAGGTTTACTGACTCTTCATCTACAGCAAGGCACATTAGAAAACCAACAGGGTAAAGTGATTGGTAAAGATAGTCTCGCACTGAAAGCAGGGGCTATCACCAACCACAACGGGGCTATCTATGCTGAAAATCAAGGCACCATTCATGTTGCAGGATTAGTGGATAACCAACAAAACGGCAAAATTCACGGTTGGGGTGATATCACACTTAATGCAAATCAAGTCGATAACCGCGGCGGCGAAATGCGTACACGCAATCAGCTTACCTTAAATGCAGCAGCTGAAGTGAATAATGCAAAAGTTGGAACAACAGGCTCATTTATTGAAAGTGGCAATATACTGACTATCAATACGGCGAAATTAGATAATCGCAATACAAAATCAGCTTCGGAAACCATGACGCAAGGCATTTTAGCTTCGACTCTCACGATTTCAGCCAGTGTGGTTGATAACCAACAAGGTAAAATCCAAAGCCAAACAGAAAGTCACTTAAATGTTGAGCAAAGCTTAGATAATCGCCAAGGGGATGTGACAGGTCAAGGCTCTGTGG
>MQVI01000050.1 GCA_002002485.1 Pasteurellaceae bacterium 15-036681 | reverse complement strand
GAGTGATCTTTTCTGTAAATAAAATCAGAAATAAAGCTGTTGCACATATAGATGATTTTGATATCAATAATATTTATCGTCAATTTAAAGTAAGTAAGCAACATCTTGATAATATCATTTTTTATATTGATAAACGCTTAGAATGTCTTATCCGCCATTCGGAGCTAAATTTCACTAAAAATGAGCTCATTTATTTAGAAGGAGAAGGTATTCACGCTATTCTTAACTTACTGCCTGAGAAAAATCCGTATGCTAAGTCAGCTAAAGGCATTAGGCTAGAAAGGCAATTTGATTATATATGTGAAATCACCTAGCACGAGCCGTGCTAGGTTACTTAGCTCAGTCGCTTTGCGACTAGGATTTGGAGCGACAAAGTCGCTCAGTTATGTAACCCCATACGGCTCGTATGGGGTGGAGCCTAGGGCTTAAGCCCTAGGTTACGTATAAGTTAGCTCCTACGGAGCTAGAGATTATCTATTAAGCTACGGAGTAGCTTATTAATACGTAACCCACGGCGTGTAGCCGTGGGATAAATGCAAAATAGTTGATTTTATAATCATTGAATGTGATATATTAGATCACAATAATTAACTAGGAGCATTTATGTATAACCGTAAACCAACACACCCAGGTGCGATTTTGCGTGAAGATGTGTTACCTGAATTACAGATGACAGTAACCGCTTTTGCACAGCATTTAGGGTTTAGCCGTGAAACAATGTCACGCATTTTAAATGAAAAAGCCCCAGTATCTGTTAATTTAGCCTATCGCCTTGAGCAAGCGGGGATTAGCACCGCAAAACTTTGGCTTAATTTGCAGTGTGCCTACGATATTTGGGAAATAAAACATTCGCCAACGCAATTTGAAGTGAAACCGCTGAGGGACGTTGCGTTGGCTCTTTAACAAGGACAACCTATGCACATCAACGAAAATACCATTGAACAGGCGGCAATTCGTACGCTGGAGGATCTCGGGTGGGGATATACATTTGGGGTAACCATTAATGCCGAAGGGGAAAATCCGTGGCGAAATCGGGCTGATGAGGTGGTGTTTAGAGATTTGCTGAAACAAGCCGTTGCACGTTTAAATCCGCAGTTGCCTGAAACAGCGGTAGATGAAGTGGTGGCAACGGCGGTTAAGGCGGATATTACCGATTTAACCGAGCGTAACCAACGCTTTTATGGTTTTTTGCGTAATGGTGTGCGGGTTGAGTACCGTGTTGAGAATGAGCAGAAGATTGATTTTGCTCGTTTGATTGACTTCCAAAATCCACAAAATAACCGCTTTGATGTGGTTAATCAGCTGACTATTCAAGGGCGTAAAGGCAATCGCCGTCCTGATGTGATTTGTTATATCAACGGTTTGCCGTTGGTGGTGTTTGAGCTGAAAAATCCCCTAAAAGAGAGTGCCGACCTTTCCCAAGCCTTTAATCAACTTCAAACCTATAAAGATGAAATTACCGATCTGTTTGTGTATAACCAAGCTCTTGTTATTAGTGATGGCATTTCTGCCCGTATCGGTTCGCTCACCGCTAATTCTGAGCGTTTTACCCCGTGGCGTGTGGTGGATGAAAAAGCGAAACAGCGTATTCACTTTGAAAATGAGCTAGATGGTTTATTACAAGGGCTGTTCCTACCTGAAAATCTACTGAACTATGTACAAAACTTTATCCTTTTTGAGCGTGATAATGGCAAGTTGATTAAGAAAATTGCGGCTTATCATCAGTTCTATGGGGTGAATGAAGCGGTGGATTGCACCCTAATTGCCGCAAGCGAGCAGGGTGATGGCAAAATTGGGGTGATGTGGCACACGCAGGGTTCGGGTAAATCGCTATCAATGTTGTTCTATGCAGGTAAATTATTATCTGAACCTGAGCTGAAAAATCCAACCATTGTGGTAGTAACCGACCGTAATGATTTAGACGGGCAACTTTATGCCACTTTCTCGGGCGGTAAAGATCTTATTCGCCAAGAGCCTGTACAGGCAGACGGGCGTGATGAGTTACGCTTAGAGCTTGCAAAACGTGAAACGGGTGGGATCATTTTTACCACTATTCAAAAATTTGGCTTGCAAGAAGGCGAGAAATCGCACCCGATCTTAAACGATCGTCATAATATTATTGTGATCAGTGATGAGGCGCACCGTTCGCAATATGGTTTTAGCCAAACAATGAAATTGAACCAAGCTACTCAAACAGGTGAATATCGAGTTGGTTATGCAAAACATCTAAGAGATGCATTGCCAAATGCGTCTTTTATCGGTTTTACGGGGACGCCGATTAGCCTTGATGATAAAGATACCCAAGAGGTGTTCGGGGCTTATGTGTCGATTTACGATATTGTTGATGCGGTGGAAGATGGTGCAACGGTGCCGATTATCTACGAAGCTCGTCAAATTCCGATTGCGGAAAGTAGTGATTTTGGCTCGGTGGTTCAAGAAGCTGAAGCATTATTTAGTGATGAAGAAAATGGCTATAACTTCCGTTTGCGTGAAAAATTAATGGGAACGGACAGCCGTTTAGAGCGTTTAGCGGAGGACTTTGTTGTCCATTGGGAACAGCGTACGAGTAGCGTTGATGGTAAAGCAATGGTTGTGGCAATGAGCCGTGAGATTTGTGTAAAACTTTATCAAAAAATCACCGCTTTACGCCCTGAATGGCATAGTGAAAATGTGAATGAGGGGGCGATTAAAATTATTATGACAGGGGCGGCAACGGATCCTGAACATATTCGCCAGCACGTTTATTCCCCACAAGATAAAAAAGAGCTGGAACGCCGTTTTAAAGACCCGAATGATCCACTGAAAATCGTGATTGTGCGTGATATGTGGCTAACGGGGTTTGATGCGCCTTGTTGCCATACCATGTATATCGACAAGCCGATGAAAGGGCATAACTTAATGCAGGCGATTGCCCGTGTAAACCGTGTTTTCCGCAATAAGAGTAAGGAAAATGGCGGTTTGATTGTCGATTATGTGGGGCTGACTACTGAATTGCGTGAAGCAACGGAAGAGTATACTAGAGCAAATGGCAAAGGGCAGATGACCCACAATATCGAAGCGGTGAAAACTAAGATGTTGGAATATATCGATATTGTGCGTGGGCAATTTGCGACAGCGGTTGAAAATAAGGTCTTCCCGCTGTTTGATGTGCTCAAACTTGAAGATGAAATGGCATTGTTTAAGCAGGTAATGCTTGGGGCAAACCATATTTTAGCCTTAGATGCGCAACATAGCGATAAATCAGAACAGGATAAAACGCCACGTCGTAATGCTTTCTTAAAGGCGGTGCGTAATGCGAAGAAAGGTTATAGTCTATGTGGGGCAAATGCCGATGTGCGTTGCTATCAAAAAGAGTTAGCTTTCTTTGATGCGGTACGTGCCATTATTGCAAAACGTGAAGGCAATTCAACCGCTAGCAATGCTGATCGTCAGTTGAAATTGGTGGAGTTATTGAATAAAGCCGTGGATGCGGAAGGGGCGGTTAATCTCTTTGATTTGCTCAACCGTGAAAAGCCTAATATTGATATTCTTTCCGAAGAATTTTTAGAAACCATTAAGGGCAGTGATACTAAAGATTTATGGTTAGAAGCGATTGAGCGTTATCTGAAAAGCAAAATCAGCGAGCAAGGCGCAAGCAATATTGCCGTTCAAAAAGACTTTGAAACCCGTTTAAAAGAGGCTTTAAATCAATATCACAACCAAAATTTAACCATTTTGGAAGTATTGGAAGAGTTGCTAAATATGGGTAAAGAGTTTGTAGAACGAATGGATCGTGGTGAAAAACTCGGACTTTCGCCAGCAGAAATGGCGTTCTACGATGCGTTAAGTCGTAATGGTAGTGCTGTAGAGCAGTTAGGCGATGATGTGTTGAAGAAGTTAGCCAAAGAGATTACCGATAAACTGCGAAAATCAGCGACTATCGACTGGCAATATAAAGAGGCTGTGCGTGCCAAAATGCGTAATTTAGTGCGTCATATCTTGCGTATACATAAATATCCACCAGATCAGCAACAAGAAGCAATTAACTTTGTGATTGAGCAAGCAGAAGTGATTGCAGATGAGTTGAGTGTGTGATTGTAAAAAATGGGCGTTTAGAGCGCCCATTTTTTAGCTACTGCCAATATTTCTTCTTAGAAGTTTGCCCAATACCGGGATTAAAGCTATTAGTTGGATCTAATGCTTTGTAGAACTTACGTAATTCTGGTTTTGCCTTATAAAGATGGCCAACATTGTGCTCAGCAGGGTATTGTGCACCACGCTGATCCAGCAACTCCAACATTTCATGTTCTAATTGCATACAGTCATTACCTTTTTTCACAATATAGTCTTGGTGGAATACGTGGCACATAAAGTGACCGTAATAAAGTTTATGGCTGATTTTATTACTGATCTCCTTAGGTAGGACTTCAAACCATTCATAATCATTACGACGTAACGCTATATCTAAAGCGACAATATCTTCAACCTCTTGCTCATGGATAGCTCGATAACGAATTGCGGCAGAAGCAACAGCAAAGCGGTGAAGCATTGCTGCTTGAGTTTCAATCGGGTTACATTCAAAATAGCCCCCCTTTTCATTATCAACAAAATAACTTTTCAGGTATTCACGAGCTTCTTTTACGCCAACGCCGCCCATTTTTACAATAAGGTGGTGTTCATATTTATCACGATATTGACGCAAACTTTCTGGCAAATGCTGCGGAAGTACTTTAGAGATTGCTTGTAATACTTTATCGCTCAAGTGATTTGGTAAGAAAGAGAATTTTTTCGCAATGCGATCAACTTTTGCTTTTAGTGCAAAAAGTGGTGGTAAGCGGTGAGTACCTAATTTCTTAATGACCCAGAAAGTATCTTTGCCATAATCTGCAGCGACATCAAATGCATCTCGATGAATATATTCTCCAGAAATTGGTAAGCTTTCAAAATTGGCAAGCATATGACGGCGAATATCATTAAGCACATTTGTTTGGTTTGTGCCAATATAGAATACTGCGGTCTCTTTTTCTGCGACAAAGGTATCTAGGCGTACTGCAAAAATTGCTAACTTTCCAGCACTACCAGAGGCTTCATAGTGGCGAGCAGGATCTGCGTTAAAGCGAGCAGGGGTATTTTCATCCACTTGGCGGACGTGATTGCAATAGGCATGGTCATGGCCTTTTCCACAATCTAAAGCAATATCTTTACGCTGATAGCGTCCTTCCTGTAGGTTTTGTAGTATTTCTTCGGGATCTTCGCCTAAATCAATGCCTAAATGATTTTTTAATTCCAATTCACCTTTTTCATTTAATTGAGCATAGAGAGACATTTCGGTATAAGCTGGCCCTCGTTGAACCAATGCACCACCAGAATTATTACAAACCCCACCGATAACGGAAGCTCCGATACAGGAAGAACCAATGACTGAATGAGGCTCGCGACCATGTGGCTTTAATGCTTTTTCCAACTCATTCAATGTTGATCCTGGTAAACAAACAACTTGGTTAGCATTATTGATTAATTGAATTCCATCAATTCGCATTGCATTGATGATAACAATGTCACGATCGTAATCATTTCCACTAGGTGTTGAACCACCTGTTAAGCCAGTATTAGCGGCTTGATTAATAACAATAATATCCGCATCAACACAAGCTTTTAGAATTTTCCAAAATTCAACAAGAGTTGCTGGGCGAACTACGGCAAGTGCATTACCTGTACCAAAGCGGTAACCGCTACGAAATGCTTCCGTTTTAGATGGATCTGTGATGATGTATTTTTCACCAACAATTTGAGTAAGTTTTGAAATGAGTTGTTGTGCTGACATAGGCATATTCCTTTGTTATAAAATTAACATAATTGTAACAAAAGAAATGCAATGGTTGTAATTGGAAGAGTAGAAATGTGATCTTCTTAACAAAAAAGCCCCTTATCGGGGCTTAATCATATAATATAGACTATTGAGTTGCTTGAATCGCAGTTAATGCAATCGTGTAAACGATATCATCAACTAACGCACCGCGAGATAAGTCGTTCACTGGTTTACGCATACCTTGAAGCATAGGACCAATTGATACTAAATCTGCAGAACGTTGTACCGCTTTATAAGTCGTGTTACCTGTATTTAAGTCAGGGAATACGAATACGGTTGCTTTACCTGCAACTGGAGAGTTAGGCGCTTTAGAGCGTGCAACATCTTCCATAATCGCTGCGTCGTATTGTAATGGACCGTCGATAATTAAATCTGGACGACGTTCTTTTGCAATACGTGTTGCTTCTGCAACTTTCTCAACATCTGCACCAGAACCAGAAGTACCAGTAGAGTATGAGATCATTGCAACGCGTGGGTCGATACCGAATGATTTCGCAGATTCAGCTGATTGGATAGCGATTTCTGCTAATTGTTCTGCATTTGGATCTGGGTTAACCGCACAGTCGCCATAAACAAGTACTTGATCTGGTAATAACATAAAGAATACAGATGAAATAATTGAGTTACCTGGTGCTGTTTTGATGATTTGCATCGGTGGACGAATTGTATTTGCTGTTGTGTGAACTGCACCAGATACTAAACCATCAACTTCGTTAGCTTCTAACATCATAGTACCTAATACTACAGTGTCAGTTAATTGTTCACGCGCAACAACTTCGGTCATACCTTTATTTTTACGTAATTCAACTAAACGAGCCACATAGTTTTCGCGTACTGCTTCAGGATCGATAACAGTAATACCTTTACCTAATTGAACGCCTTGTGCTTCTGCAACACGTTGTACTTCAGCTGGGTTTGCTAATAGTACACATTCTGCGATACCACGTTCTGCACATAATACAGCCGCTTTAATTGTACGAGGCTCATCACCTTCAGGAAGAACAATACGTTTTTTCGCTTGGCGAGCTAATTCAGTTAATTGATAACGGAATGCAGCTGGAGATAAACGACGAGCACGTACAGCACCTTTTGAAACGCCTTCGATAAAGCCTGCATCAAATTGTTCAGATACATATTGCTTAATTTCTGCAATACGTTCTTTATCGTCTACTGGCACTTCAAGGCTGAAGCTTTGTAAATTTAAAGCTGTTTGCCAAGTGTTGCCTTCAATACGGAACACTGGAAGACCTGTTTCTAACGCAGGTTGGCAAAGCTTCATAATATCGCTATCGATTTTATAACCGCCCGTTAATAATACGGCACCTAATTCTACACCATTCATTGATGCAAGCGCTGCAGCGACGATTACATCAGGACGATCTGCTGAAGTTACTAATAAGCTACCTACTTTAAAGTGCTCAACCATATTTGGTAGGCTACGAGCACAGAAAGTAATAGAGCGAATACGGCGTTTTGCCACGTCACCTTCATTGATGATTGAAGCCCCTAAGTGTTTCACTAAATCAATTGCACGAGTTGCAATTAAGTCAGCTTTCCAAGGGATACACGCTAATAATTTGATTGGACCTGTTTTAAATAAACCTTCGATTTCAGCAATGTTATTTGAGCTGTGTTGGAATGAATCAAAGATTTCAGTTAAATCTGGACGTGTACGACCTGATTCATCGATTGGTGCATTGAATTTATTGATAACCACACCTAAAAGGTTAGGGTTGTGACGGCCACCAAATTGGGTTGCAGCTGTATCAATACGTTCTTTTAATTGTGCTGGAGTGTCTGCTGATGGTGCCGCAACTAATACGATTTCTGCATCTAATGTTTTTGCGATTTCATAGTTTAAGCTTGTTGCGTAAGAGTTTTTACGAGTAGGGATTAAACCTTCGATAACAATAATATCGCTGTTTTTGCTTAATTGCTGGTGACGCTCAACCACTTTTTCTAATAAAACATCTTTTTGGTTTGAGCTTAATAATGCTTCCGCTTCACTCAACATAAATGGTTCACCCACTTCAGTTGATTGTGATAAACGGATAATCGTAGTAGAGCGGTCTAATGTATCTTCACCGCTGATTGGTTGTGCAATTGGTTTTAAAAAGCCGATTTTTGCGCCTTTTTGTTCTAAAGAGTGAACTAAACCCAAGCTAACACTTGTTAAACCAACGCCTGTGCTGATTGGAATCAGAATAATGGTTCTAGACATGATAATTTCCTATTTGATCAAGCGGTTCGATTTATTAAATTTTTTGCAAAAACTAGCGAAAAAATTACCGCTTGCGATTAAGCATAAAGACAAAAACCTGCCCGAAGGCAGGTCTTTAGGGATTATAGTGCTAATTTAGCCGCATCTTGTGCAATCACTAACTCTTCGTTAGTTGGGATTACAAATGCACGGAATGCTGAATCTGCAGCTGTGATTTCGCCTGATTTACCGAAACGAGCAGCTGTATTTTTCTCTGAATCAACTTTAATACCGAATAATTTTAAGTAGTTTAACGTTAATTCACGTACGGGACCTGCGTTTTCACCGATACCACCAGTGAATACGATAGCGTCTAAACGGTCACCAATTACAGCCATATATGAACCGATGTATTTCGCTAAACGGTAGCAGAAGTTGTCCATAGCACGTTTTGCTTCTGGGTGAGTAGAGTAGTTGTCTTCTGCGAAACGACAGTCGCTGGTTACTTCAGTTAAACCTAATAAACCAGATTTTTTAACTAAAGTATCTTCGATATCTTTCACAGACATGCCTAAAGTGTTGTGCATGAAGAAAATGATCGCAGGATCGATGTCACCCGAACGAGTACCCATTACTAAACCTTCTAATGGAGTGAAGCCCATTGAAGTATCGATACATTTACCATCACGGATTGCCGCAACAGAACCACCGTTACCTAAGTGACAAGTGATTACGTTTACTTTATCAGCGTCAACGCCAACAACTTTAGCCGCTTCACGGCTTACATAGTAGTGGCTAGTACCGTGGAAACCGTAACGACGAACACCGTGTTCTTTGTATAAAGAGTATGGTAATGCGTATAAGTACGCTTCTTCAGGCATTGTTTGGTGGAATGCTGTATCGAATACTGCTACGTTTTTCTCTTTTAATTCAGGGAATGCTTTGAATGCTTCTTGAATACCAATTAAGTGAGCAGGGTTGTGAAGTGGAGCGTATGCTGCTGCATCTTCAATACCTTTTAATACTTCAGGTGTGATTACTGTAGAAGATGTGTATTTTTCACCACCGTGAACGATACGGTGACCGATAGCGCCGATACTGTCTTTTAACTCTGCGCTTAAGATATTTGACACGATGTAGTTAAGTGCTTGACTGTGAGCTGCGCCAGCGCCTAAATCTGCAGCGCCTTTCTCGCCGTTTAATTTCCATTTGATGCGCGCATCTTCAAGGTTGAAGTTCTCAGCAAGACCAGATAATTTCTCGTCGCCTGATACAGGATCTAAGATAGCGAATTTTAATGAAGAGCTACCACAGTTAAGAATAAATACAAGATTTTTTGACATTGTCGAAACACCTATTATGTTAATAAATAAAGAACACGTTTTTACGAACGTGGAAACCTGCATATGATACGCTTTTCTGAAATGAAAATAAATTGTTATTGAAATGAAAAGAGCAGAAAAGTTAATTAAATTTCTTATAGTTAGGGTTACATTACAACTATATTATTTAACATAATCTATGTTATGCGAATAGTTGAAGTATAATGCTTTGATTTAAAAGGATATTCTTCTATTAAAAAATATCCTTTACCCTAAGTTACTTGTCGTCAGTTGGTACTAAAATCACATCTCCAACCTGTAAAATTACCAAAATTAGATATCCATGACTTGGCGATCCATTCCTTTTACAGGCGGTAACCACGCAAAAGTACCTTGTAATGTCATTGATAACATCTGCGCTGGTAAACGGTATTCGTCCGCACGTTCTGGATCGATTTCCGTTTGAATTTCGCTATCACGACCTTGCGCAGTTAATTCTGCCCAGTTTGGATTTAATAAAATCGTTTTACCTAATGCAATAAATTCAGCATAACCTGTTGCTAATGCGTCTGACGCTTCTTTCGCCGTGTAGATGTTACCCACACCGATTAATGGTAATTTACCAGCAATACGTTGGTGTAACTGCTCAATACGAGTACGAGTTTCATCTGCGCCACGACGTGCTAATTTGTAGAAATCCCATAATGAAACGTGTAAGTACTGTAATGGTTTTTCCACTAATGCGTCGATTAATGCAAAAGTTTCCGCCATTGTAATGCCATTTTCACCCGGTTCTTCTGGTGAGAAACGGTAACCGACGATAAAGTCAGGGCGGTTATGTTTTTTCACAATGTCAGTGACAGCGTCCACCACAGCTAATGGGAAACGTAAACGGTTTTCAAGGCTACCGCCCCACTCGTCTGTACGTTGGTTTGATTGCGCTGAGAAGAATTGTTGGATTAAGTAGTTATTTGCACCGTGAATTTCCACGCCGTCAAAACCTGCGACTAATGCTAATTCCGCAGCTCGTGCATAGCTCGCAACCATATTACGCACCTGCTCGCCTGTCATCTCTTTCGCACCCGTTGGCTCGTGTGCTGACGGAGCGAAGATCTCGCCATTTGGGTTTAATTCAGGGATTGACTGCCAACCACCGTGATGAATTTGTAATAACGCTTTTGCACCTTGTTTATGTGCAATTTCAGCCACTTCACGTAAGCTCGGTAAATCTTCTTCACCAATCGCCTCTGGCTGACCATAGAATGCTTTACCACCGTTTTCAACTAAGGTTGCTGCGGCAATAAATAGACCGAAACCGTCAAAACGGTTGTTTAAGAAACGACGTTCATCAGCAGTGATATGACCGTTTTCATCAGATGATAAGTGTGTTAATGGTGCAACCACTAAACGATTTTTTAAGGTTACGCCATTGTTAAGTGTATAGCTTTGAAATAGATTTTCGTGTGCCATTTTGTGTCCTTATTGGTTAATTTAAAGTTTAAAGTATAATAAATATTCAGGGTATTAGCTTACTAACTTCATCACGATCAAGCCAGAAATAATTAGGAATGCACCTAACTGGTGAATGCAGCTCTGCCACATTCCACTCATAGTTAAGCCAGTCGTTATTCTGTTTTGCGCCTAGCTGGTGGTAGAACTCTTTGCCTGCCTCGTTCCACGGGGCAACTGTCCATTTGATTTGTAGGCAGTTGTGTTGAATTGCTTGCTCTTTTAACGCATTCATTAGCATTTTACCAATACTTTTGCCACGATAATGGCTATCGACATAAAGCTCTTTAAGATAAATCGCAGGGCGATTTTGAGCGGTAAAAGGCAAGAAATAGTAAACCGCAATGCCGATGATTTTATCGTTTTCAACGGCAACAAGACTATGAAAATCTGGGGGATTTTTATCAAAGCCTGAATGCTCGACAATTTCGGGGGTAATCGCAAAACTTTCGATATATTTCTCAAAAATAGCCAGCTCTCGCATAAGTTGCCACATTTGCTGACTATCTTCACGTTGTGCTTTACGGACGGTGATGTTGTTGGGGTTGTTCATTCAATTTCCTTATTACTCTTTATTAATATTAAACGGCGACACAGGCAATAGAATATTCTGCTCGGCAAATTCTTGCTGAAGTTGGGTATCTAATACTGCTTGTACTGAGCCGAGTTCTTTGGCGCATTGGTAGAACTGACGTTTGTATTTTAGGATTTCTAAATGGCGTTGTAGCTCGGCGATTTGTTGTTCGACTTTTTCAACTTGTGCTTGGAACAGAGCTAAACGCTGTTCAATAGTGCTATCACCATAGTTTAACCACTCTACAAACTGCTTGATCTCTTTAAGTGGCATTCCAGTATTTTTCAAACACATCAATAACTCTAACCATTCGGCGTCGGCTTGGCTAAATAGACGGTTTCCGCTGAGATCTCGTTGGATCGACGGTAATAACCCCTCTTTTTCATAAAAACGCAAAGTGTGGGACGATACCGATAATTTCTTGGCTAATTGGCTAATGGTGTAAAAATTTTTGGGGTTATTCATATAAAAATTCCTAAAAAAGACTTGCCTTAGAGTTTACTCTAACTTTTATACTCTGCCCACTTTTTAATTCAATAGGAAAAAAATAATGAGTAATACAATTAAATCTCGTGCGGCGGTGGCATTTGCGCCGAATGAACCTTTAAAAATGGTTGAAATTGATGTAGAACGTCCGAAAAAAGGCGAAGTATTAGTAAAAATCACTCACACAGGCGTTTGCCATACTGATGCGTTCACTTTATCGGGTGCGGATCCAGAAGGTTTATTCCCAGTAGTGCTTGGCCACGAAGGTGCGGGTATCGTGGTTGAAGTGGGCGAAGGCGTTACTAGCGTTGAAGTGGGCGATCACGTTATTCCACTTTATACCGCAGAGTGCCGTGAATGTGATTTCTGTAAATCAGGCAAAAGCAACTTATGTGTGGCAGTGCGTGAAACGCAGGGTAAAGGCGTAATGCCAGACGGCACTACCCGTTTCTCTTACAATGGTCAGCCAATTTATCACTATATGGGCTGTTCAACATTCAGCGAATATACGGTGGTTGCGGATGTTTCATTAGCGAAAATCAATCCTAAAGCTAATCCTGAAGAAGTGTGTTTATTAGGTTGTGGCGTAACCACAGGTATCGGTGCGGTTCACAACACAGCGAAAGTACAAGAAGGTGACAGTGTTGCGGTATTCGGCTTAGGCGGTATCGGTTTAGCGGTAATTCAAGGGGCGCAACAGGCGAAAGCGGGCCGTATCTTTGCAATTGACACTAACCCAGAGAAATTTGCTTTAGCCCGTGAATTCGGTGCAACAGATTGCTTAAACCCAAATGATTTCGATAAACCAATCCAACAAGTGATTATTGAAATGACAAAATGGGGCGTGGATCATACCTTTGAATGTATCGGTAATGTGAATGTAATGCGTGCGGCGTTAGAGTCGGCACATCGTGGCTGGGGTCAATCGGTGATTATCGGCGTAGCCGGCGCAGGACAAGAGATCTCTACTCGCCCATTCCAATTAGTGACAGGTAGAACGTGGAAAGGCACCGCATTCGGTGGGGTGAAAGGCAGAACACAATTACCAGGTATGGTAGAAGATGCGATGAAAGGTATTATCCGTTTACGTCCTTTCGTTACTCACACAATGCCAATTGAGCGCATTAACGAAGCATTCGACTTAATGCATGAAGGTAAATCAATTCGTACCGTGGTGCATTATTAATGAAACAGCTTGAAAACGTTCGTATTTTTGGCGGTGAGCAACAGGTTTGGCAACATCAATCAGCTACGCTAAATTGCACAATGAACTTTGCGATCTTCTTGCCTGAACAGGCGAAAACAGAAAAATTGCCAGTGCTCTACTGGCTTTCTGGCTTAACCTGTACTGAGCAGAATTTTATTACCAAAGCAGGTGCACAGCGTTATGCGGCAGAATATAAGGTGATTATCGTTGCCCCTGATACCAGCCCTCGTGGCGATGATGTGGCGGATAATGAAGGCTATGATTTAGGTAAGGGCGCAGGCTTTTATCTCAATGCAACCCAACAACCTTGGGCAAGCCATTATCAGATGTATGATTATATTGTGAATGAGTTGCCAGCATTGATTGCACAACACTTCCCTGTTACTGAAAAAGAGGCGATTAGTGGGCATTCAATGGGTGGCCACGGTGCATTAACCATTGCATTGAAAAATCCGCACCGTTATACCAGTGTTTCTGCCTTTGCACCAATTGTAGCACCAACGCAAGTACCTTGGGGACAAAAAGCGTTCCAACACTATTTAGGCGAAGATCAAAGCCAATGGGCGCAATATGACGCAACAGCGTTAGTGAATGGTGATGTGCGTTTACCGATACGTATCGATCAGGGTGATAAAGATAGCTTTTTAGCCGAACAACTACGCCCAGAGCTATTCTTAAACGCTTGCAAAGCGCATAATGTTGAATGCAACTATCAGTTGCGTGAAGGTTATGATCACAGCTACTACTTTATTGCGAGCTTTATTGGCGAGCATATCGCTTTTCACGCAAAGGCGTTGTATCAATAGTGAATTATGGACATCGCTCATCAAATTAAGCCTGACCTAGCACGAGCCGTGCTAGGTTACTTATCTCAGTCGCGTTGCGACTGTTTTTGAGCGACAACGTCGCTCAGCTAAGTAACCCCATACGGCTCGTATGGGGTGAAAAATTTAGCCTCGAATTTACATATTTATAATGTACTACAATCCTTTCTATTCGGAGATTTTTATGAACAAACAAGACATTTTAAACGCATACTCTTTCCGCCACGCTTGCAAGGTTTACGATCCGAGCAAAAAGATCAGCGATGAAGATTTACGTTTTATCCTAGAAACTGGCCGTCAATCACCAACGTCATTCGGTTTAGAACCAATGCAACTGGTAGTGGTTAAAAACGAAGAAATGCTGAAATTTATCGGCGAAAACTGCTGGGGTGTGGGCACTAAAGCAACTGACGCAAGCGATTTAGTATTAATCCTTGCTCGCAAAGGTAAAACCTTACAAGAAGGTACAGCACATTTCACTAAAATGTTCCGTGAAATCAAAGGTGTAGATGACACAATCTTCAACGCTTACACCAACTTCTTTAAACAGTTCCGTACCAGCGATTTCGACTTAAACACAGAACGTGCTTTTGACGACTGGGCAGCACGCCAAACCTTTATCGCATTAGGTAATATGATGACCAGTGCGGCGATGATCGGTATCGACAGCACTGCTTTAGAAGGTTTCCCAATGGAAAAAATGAGCGCATACCTTGCGGAAAAAGGCGTGTTAAACCGTGAAGAGTTTAACCTTGTGGCAATGGCAGCATTCGGCTACCGCCTAGAAGATCCAAAACGCCCACAAACCCGCCGCCCATTTGATGAAGTGGTTTCATTTGTGCGTTAATCGGTTATTTTAATTAACACAAGCGGTTGTTTTTCTTGGAAGTTTTGCAAGGGGAATGACCGCTTTATTATTTATATCAAAGTTATTTATTAATTATTGATAACTTCTTTTTGTAGGGACGGGGTTTATCCCCGTCCTTTATTTATAATCTTGATAATTCAATATCTTATGGACAAGGATAAACCTTGTCCCTTGTATCTCAATTCCGAGTAAAATAAGAATATCAGGGTAAGACATTGTCCTGTCCCTAAGTGCTTACACTGTGTCGTAGATTAACTTATCCTGATTTTCATATTGTAATCTGAACAAGGTATCATAGTGCAATCACAGGTTGATTAGACACTGCATTCACAAGGATAGACACAATGAACGTTTTACATTTTA
>MQVI01000004.1 GCA_002002485.1 Pasteurellaceae bacterium 15-036681 | reverse complement strand
TCTTAATCTGTCACGCCTCCATCCGAGCAAAACCAGTATGCGCGGTAAATTGAAATCGGCAGGTTGGTCAGATAGTTTTAGAGAAGAATTATTGTTTGGGGCTAAGTAAAAGTATGCGGTTGCCCTGTTTACGTAGTTTAAAGTTGCGTAAATAATATTTACTCTTTTCTCAAATTATCTATAATTGGTAGGATTTTAGTCTTCTATCTTGGAGTGAAACTACCTAAAAATTAGGCGGCTAAAGATTCAATAGTGAGCAGGAAGTTAGCTCGCTAACCAGTTTTCTAAATAAGACACAATCCTTACGGAGTAAATATGAATAAGGTGTTTAAAACAATTTGGAACTCAGCAACCAATAGCTTAGTTGTTGTATCCGAATTAACCAAATCAAAAGGCAAGTCGTCATCTACAACAGATAAACGAGCCATGCCTAGCAAAACGCTATTAGCGACCGCTGTGGGCTTGGTTGCTTTAGGGGCTACGCAGGCTTATGCTGCTTCTGTTGCAATCGGTCAAACGCCAAGTGGTGCAGGTAGCCAAGCATCGGCAGTTCCGAATAATTCAATCGCAATTGGTGATGGTGCAGGTACCTATTCTCAACAAAATATTGCGATTGGTGCAGGAGCTAAAGCAAAAGGTGTTGCAGGCGAACAAGCAGGTATTATTGCTATTGGTCGTGATGCAGAAGCTGGCCACCCAAATAATCAAACAGGGGTATATAATGCAATTGCGCTAGGTACAGTAGCTAAAGCAACAGCTAATAAGGCTGTGGCGATTGGTAGTGATACCATTGCAAACCAAACAAATGCGACCGCTCTTGGATCGGGGGCTTACGCTTTAGGCTCGGAGTCAACAGCATTAGGTGCAACGTCAAATGCTAGTGGAGCAAATGCGGTAGCGGTAGGTTTTAATGCGAGAGCGCAAAATACAAATGCTTTAGCAGTAGGTAAAGATGCGATTGCGTTGTCAGATTCAAGTATGGCAGTTGGTACCTTATCACAAGCAAGAGGAGACAATTCTAGTGCGGTAGGTTTTCGTGCTAATGTGACTGCAGCTAGTCATAATTCGACAGCTCTTGGTGCAAAAACGACAGTTGATGCATCAGATGCGGTAGCTGTGGGTACCAAAACATCTGCGTTAGGTTTTGAATCTATTGCAAATGGTATTCATGCGATTGCAAAAGGTAACCAATCTATTGCAATTGGTCACTGGGCATCAACTGGTAAAGGTACCAATACGGGTGCAGTTGAGCAAATTGGTAATTCGACATTTGGTGCTTATGCAAGTGAAGGTTCTGGCACTGGTGCTGAATCGGTAGCGATTGGTAGCTGGGTTGCAGTAACAGGTGATAAATCTGGTTATATCGGTAAAGGTAAAAGCCATACATCTGCTTCGGTGTCAGGTAACCAGTCTTTTGGTATTGGTTATAAAAACGTAATTCGCTCAGATAACAGCTTTGTATTTGGTAACTATATTGAGCTTGCAGCAGGCGCAACTAATGTTATTGCAATGGGTAATAATACTAAGGCTGCGAGTGCGAATACCACCGCATTAGGTACAGAATCTAATGCAACAGGCGTAAATTCAACAGCTGTTGGTATGAAAGCGGCAACAAATGGCGCTGATTCAACTGCGGTTGGTAGTGGTTCTTTAGCAAATGGCACCAATACCGCTGCATTCGGTAAAGGTGCTAGTGCAAATGGTGCAAACTCAACTGCGATTGGTTCGAACTCAACAGCAGGGCAGTATAATGCGATTGCGCTTGGTGCGAATGCAAATGCAACGAAGAACGCAGCAATTGCAGTTGGTACTAGCTCTATAGCAAATGCTTCATGGGCACATGCATTTGGTGATACGGTTAAAGTGCATGCAGAGCGTGCTGTGGCTGTGGGTATCGGTTCAGAAATTACTGCTGGGGCGACTCATTCTGCAGCATTAGGTTATGAAAATAAAATTGGTGCTGAAGGCGTAAGAGCGGTTGCTATTGGTTATCAATCTAATGTTTCTAAAGCAGATGCAATCGCAATCGGTTCAAGTGCTTGTGCGACCATTGCTGGCGGCGTGGCATTAGGTAATGCTTCAAAAACCACAACAGACAAAAACGTTGTTGGTTATGATCCAGTAACTAAAGAAAAATCAGCTTCAACCACATCAACAGCTTGGAACGCAACGCATGCGGCAGTGTCTGTAGGCAATGGTGCAACTGTAACTCGTCAAATCACTGGTGTAGCAGCGGGTTGGAACGACACTGACGCAGTAAACGTGGCACAATTAAAACGTGCGATGGAAAATGCAGCAACACCAGTATCTACATACTTCCACGTAAACAATGGTTCAACTAGCCAACCAGCAGGCGATGCAACTACCAACCTAGGCTCGCCAGATTCAAAAGCTGGTGCAACAGGAAGTAATTCACTTGCGGCAGGTGTAAGCGCAAAAGCACAAGGTAGTAATGCAATTGCTATCGGTCGCCAAAGTGAGTCTACGCAGGAGAATGGAGTTGCAATTGGTTATGTTGCACATGCTGAAGGTGCAAAATCAATCGCTATCGGTCATGGAACTAATGCTGGTGCTGAGCGAGCTCTTGCACTTGGTGCAAATTCAAGCTCGAGTATTGCTGGCAGTGTGGCGTTAGGCTCTGAATCAGTAACAAGCGTTGATAAAAATGTTGTAGGCTATAACCCATTAACGGATGCAGCATCAGCTAACAAGACTTCAACATGGAATGCAACACACGCAGCGGTGTCTGTGGGTAGTGGCACAACGATTACTCGTCAAATCACCAGTGTAGCAGCAGGTACTAAAGATACTGATGCAGTAAACGTGGCGCAGTTAAAAGCAGTGCGCGTAGCTGTGGCAGACGGTAAAAATACCACTGTAACGTCAGCAACCTCATCAGATGGCAAAACGACTTACAAAGTTGATGCTTGGGATACAACTGTTAAAGCAGCTACTGGTAGTTTAGTTACAGTCACACCAAATGATGATGCAACTAACAAAACACGTGCTTATACGTTAAATTTATCTCAAGATGCTACAACTAAAATCAATAATGCAGTAAGCCAAGGTGATTTAGCTAATGCGACAAATAGTGCAAATATTGCGGCTAATATTACCAAAGGTGCAATTAAGAGCGATGGTTCATTAACTGTTGAAGGCGGTGCTAACAAAGTATTCGGTCCAGATGTTACGGTTAAACTGAGTAAAGCAACCACAGACAGACTTGCTGCGATAGAAAATGGCTCTCAAACTTATTTCCATGTGAATAATGGTAATCAAGGCGGCGGTGATGAAGGTACTAATTTAGGTGCTCCTGGTGAGGCTGCAGGTGCAAAAGGCAGTGATTCGCTTACTGGCGGTATTTATGCTAAGGCAAACGCTACTGGTTCTGTTGCGATTGGTACTGCAGCAGTGGTAGAAGCTTCTGCGGATTATGGTATGGCATTTGGTCAAAATGCAACGACGACCGTTGAGGGTGGTGTCGCTTTAGGTTCGTACGCTGTAGCAGATGTTGCGAACCGTCAACAAGGTTATAATCCATTAACTGGTCAAGCTTCAACCAATACCACTTCAACATGGAATTCAACACATGGTGCTGTGTCTGTAGGTAGTGGTACTGATGTAACTCGTCAAATCACCAGTGTAGCTGCTGGTACTCAAGATACTGATGCAGTGAACGTGGCGCAGTTAAAAGCAGTGCGAGTTGCGGTTGCTGATGGTAAAAACACCAGTGTAACTTCAGAAACTACAGCAGATGGCAAAACAACTTACAAAGTTGATGCTTGGGATACAACGGTTAAGGCTGCTACTGGTAGCTTAGTTTCAGTCACTCCAAGCGATGATACAACTAACAAAACGCGTGCATATACCTTAGATTTATCGCAAGAAGCTACAAATAAAATCAATAACGCCGCAAGCCAAGCTGATTTGGATGGGTTAAAAGATAGTGGCTTCAAAGTTAATGCAAATGTTATTGAAACAAATGCAACTGGCGCAGCGAAAACTCACAAACTTGGCAACGAGTTAGCGATTATTGCAGCAGAAACCGCATTTGAAGTAGCGGGCACAACCTATGAAGGTGCTAACTTACACACTAAAGTGACTCAAGATGCAAATGGTAAAACAACAGTAGAAGTTGGTTTAAACAAAAACTTAAAAGTTGATGCATTAGAGATCGCAGGTGATGACACTGACAACAACGATAAACCAGATAGCACAACAAAAGTTGGCAAAGATGGTGTAAGTGTAAATGGTCAAGATGGCGAATCAGCAGAGTTAACCAAAGATGGCTTAACAGTAGCAGGCAAAGATGGTGAAAATGGTGTAACTACCACAGTAACTAACGATGGCTTAACTGTGACAGGTCCTAAAGGTGAAAATGGCGAAGATGGTAAACCATTAGTAGACATTGGCACAGACGCTGACGGCAACGGTAATATCGCAGTTAATGGTAAAGACGGCAATCCAGCAGTAACCATTGGTACTAATGCTGATGGCGAGGGTGCTATCGGTCTAAACGGTAAAGACGGTGCAAATGCTGAGTTAACAGTGGCTAAAGGTGCGCCTTCGCTTGGCGTAACTGATCCAAATGCTAAAGAAGATCGTTTAATGGTAGGCGACAACCCAGTTGCAACCATGAATGATGGCTTAGCGTTCTCAGGCGATAACGATACTGTTAAAGTGAACCGCAAGTTAAATACTGAGTTAAGTATCACTGGTGGTGAGAAAGATGCAACTAAATTATCCGATAACAACATCGGTGTTGTGGGTTCAGAGAATGGTTTAGTGATTAAGCTAGCGAAAGATCTTAAAGATTTAGATAGCGTAAATGCAACTACTGTAAATGCAACTACTGTGAATGCAGGTACAGTGAATCTAACCCCAGCAGCTGATCCGACAGTTGATGGCTATGGTAAAGATGATCGTGCAGACAATGCAGCGACAGAAGGTGCAGTGAAAGCAGTATCTGACAGCGTATCAGCATTAAAAGATGGCGGCTTCAAAGTTAATGCAAACGTTATTGAAACAAATGCAACTGGTGCAGCGAAAACTCACAAACTTGGCAACGAGTTAGCGATTATTGCAGCAGAAACCGCATTTGAAGTAGCTGGCACAACCTATGAAGGTGCTAACTTACATACCAAAGTGACTCAAGATGCAAATGGTAAAACAACAGTAGAAGTTGGTTTAAACAAAAACTTAAAAGTTGATGCATTAGAGATCGCAGGTGATGACGCTGACAATAACACTAAACCAGATAGCACAACAAAAGTTGACAAAGATGGTGTAAGTGTAAATGGTCAAGATGGCGAATCAGCAGAGTTAACCAAAGATGGCTTAACAGTAGCAGGCAAAGATGGTGAAAATGGTGTAACTACCACAGTAACTAACGATGGCTTAACTGTGACAGGTCCTAAAGGTGAAAATGGCGAAGATGGTAAACCATTAGTAGATATTGGCACAGACGCTAACGGCAACGGTAATATCGCAGTTAATGGTAAAGACGGCAATCCAGCAGTTACCATTGGTACTAATGCTGATGGCGAGGGTGCTATCGGTCTAAACGGTAAAGATGGTGCAAATGCTGAGTTAACAGTGGCTAAAGGTGCGCCTTCACTTGGTGCAGACCCTGAAACTAAAGAAGATCGTTTAATGGTAGGTGACAACCCAGTTGCAACCTTAAATGATGGCTTGAAATTTAAAGGTGATATCGTTGATAGCGAAACACTGAGAACATTAAACTCAGAGTTAAGCATCACTGGTGGTATTACAGATAAAACTAAATTAACTGACAATAACATTGGTGTAGTAAGTAGCGCATCAGGTTTAGTGGTTAAATTAGCGAAAGAGTTGTCTGACTTAACAAGCGCACAATTTGTTGCTGATGGTAAACCAACAACAACAATTGAAGCTGGTAAAGTATCTGGCTTAGAAGATCGTTCTCCAACAGATCCGACAGATGCAGATTATGGTACTGGCGATAACAGAAACAACGCTGCGACTGAAGGTGCGGTGAAAGATTTATCTGACAAAGTGGCAAGTGGTGAAGTAGGTCCAATTAAGGCTTCTGATTCAGAAGGTAATCCACTAGTTAAAGTGGGTGATGATTACTACAAAGCTTCTGACATCGATCCAGTAACAGGTAAACCAAAAGCAGATGCACAACCAGTTGATGCACCAACAGCATTAACGCTTAAAGGTGCAGATGGCAAAGATGGTAAAACCTTATATGGTGTGAATGGTTTAATGGATACATTAAGCCCAGAAAATCCAACTGCAGATAACCCAGCAGTGACTGACTTAACAAAAGTACCTGAAGCAGACAGAGCAAAAGTTAACGATGCGGCAGTAAGTGGTAAAGACTTATTCAACGTGATCGATAACGGCTTACGTTTAAATGCAAACGTGGTTAGCACAAATGCTAAAGGTGATGATGTCACTCATAAACTTGGCAACACCATCAATGTAGTTGCAGCAGCGGAAGAGTTCACTGCAGCGAAGAAAGAGGGTGAAACAGCTGTCGCTTACAGCGGTGATAACTTAATCACTAAAGTAACTCAGAAAGATGGTGTAAGCACTATCGAAGTTGCGATGAAAAAAGAGCTTGAGTTAGAAAATCTGAAGTTAACTGATAAAGATGGCAATACTACAGAGTTAACGCCAAAAGGTATGACATCTACAGATAAAGATGGCAACGAAGTAGCTATTAGCCCAACAGATGGTATTAAAGTTAAAGATGGTGTAGATGGCTCAGTGACCGAAATTACTAAAGACGGTATCAACGTTAAAGGTAAAGACGGTAAAGATGGCGTTTCTATCAAAGCAGATGACAACGGCGGTCAAATCGCAGTTAACGGTAAAGACGGCAAAGATGCGGTCACTATCGGTGCAACTGAAGATGGCTCTGGTGCGATTGCAGTTAATGGTAAAGATGGCGATCCAGCTGTAACTATCGCTGCAGGCGAAGACGGTAAGAGCGGTGTTGTTGGCGTAGCAGGTAAAGATGGCAAAGATGCTGTTGTACTTGCAGCGGATGACAATGGCGGTACTATTGCTGTTAAAGATGCAGAAGGTAACGATACTATCAAGTTAGGTACTGATGAAAACGGTAACGGTAACATCCAAACCTTAAATGACGACGGTAAAGCTACCACCGAGATCGGTGCAGACGACAATGGAAACGGTAAAATTGCTGTAAATGGCAAAGATGGCGAATCGAAAGTTGAAATCGGCACAAGTGAAGATGGTAAAAACGGCGTTGTTACTGTGAAAGGTGAAGACGGCGAGACTAAGATCACTGAGAATACAATTAGCTTTGAACCGAAAGAGGGTGAAGAGGCGAATGGTAAGATCACTGGCTTAGAAGAGCGTTCTGCACTTGGTAAAGATGGTACAGATGGCACAGATAAGTATGGTGAAGGTGAAAACCGCAACCGTGCTGCAACTGAAGGTGCGGTGAAAGATCTTGTTGAAAACGGTCTGAAACTAAATGCTAATGTGCTTGAGACTAATAAAGCAGGTGATGCATTAACTCATAAACTTGGCAACACCATCAATGTAGTTGCAGCAGCGGAAGAGTTCACTGCAGCGAAGAAAGAGGGTGAAACAGCTGTCGCTTACAGCGGTGATAACTTAATCACTAAAGTAACTCAGAAAGATGGTGTAAGCACTATCGAAGTTGCGATGAAAAAAGAGCTTGAGTTAGAAAATCTGAAGTTAGCCGATAAAGATGGTAATACGACTGAGTTAAAACCAACAGGTATGACATCTACAGATAAAGATGGCAACGAAGTAGCTATTAGCCCAACAGATGGCATTAAAGTTAAAGATGGTGTAGATGGCTCTGTAACCGAAATTACTAAAGACGGTATCAACGTTAAAGGTAAAGACGGTAAAGATGGCGTTTCTATCACAGCAGATGACAACGGTGGTCAAATCGCAGTTAACGGTAAAGACGGCAAAGATGCGGTCACTATCGGTGCAACTGAAGATGGCTCTGGTGCAATTGCAGTTAACGGTAAAGATGGCGATCCTGCGGTAACTATTGGCGCAGCTGAGAACGGCACTGGCGAAATTGGTGTGAAAGGCACTGATGGTAAAGATGCTGTAACTATCGCAGCAGGCGAAGACGGTAAGAGCGGTTCTGTTGGCGTAGCTGGTAAAGACGGCAAAGATGCAGTTGTTATTGCAGCTGACGATAATGGTGGTACTGTTGCAGTTAAAGATGCAGAAGGTAACGATACTATCAAGTTAGGTACTGATGACAATGGTAACGGCAATATCCAAACCTTAAATGATGCGGGTAAAACAGCTACTGAAATTGGTGCAGATGAAAATGGCAACGGCTCAATCACTGCAAATAACAAAGATGGCGAATCTAAAGTTGAAATCGGTACAAGTGAAGACGGCAAAAATGGCGTTATCACTGTGAAAGGTGAAGACGGCAAAGATGGCGTTGTAATCTCTGCAGATGAAAATGGCGGTACATTCGCTGTTAACGGTAAAGATGGTAAGACTCCAGCATTTACAGCGAAAGCTGGTGAAGATGGTGAAGCTGCTCTTGGCTTGAACGGTAAAAACGGTACAAGCGCAGAGATCGGTATCGATTTAGGCAATGCTGCAAATAAAGGTCAGGATGTCAATGGTAAGGATACAACTCGTATCGTTTACAAAGACAAAGATGGCAACCCACAACAAGTTGCAACCTTAAACGATGGTTTAGTGTTTGGTGCTAATACTGGTACTGACGCAAATGTACCGTTAAATAACCGTGTTGAAATTGTTGGTGGCATTACAAATCCTAAAGCAGGTGAAGTATCAGACCGCAATGTCAATACTGAAGTTACGAAAAATGATGATGGTTCAACAACGATTAGAGTTAATATCGTTGAAAAACCAACTTTTGAAACTCTTACCGTTGAGAAAGACTTAACTGTAGGTAATGACTTAACTGTTAACGGTAATACAACTTTAGGTGGTGAAGGTAAAACCTTTAAACTAGCTGAAGGTACCAAAACTGACTTTGGTGGTGCGGTATTATCAAATGTTGGCAATGGTGACATTAGCCCGACATCGACTGATGCGGTGAATGGTGCACAAATCTTTGCATTAACAGGTGGCAATACATATAACGTAGCACCGAAGAAAGATGGTGAAGTGACTATCACAAATCCAGATGGTACAACGACGGTATTCAAACCTGAAGATGGTAAAGAAGTCATCGTTAATGACAAAGGCGAAGCATTATTAAAAACCTATAATGTTCAAGGTCAAAAAGAGATTGTGACTAACTCTGTAGTTGAAGCTATCCAAAATATGAATGAACAAGGTATCAAGTTCTTCCATACGAACGATGGCATTGAGAGACCTAAAGAGGAAACCTCAAATGACTTTGACTCAAGTGCTTCAGGTAAATATGCAACAGCGATTGGTCACCAAGCAGATGCTTCAGGAGATCAATCTATCGCATTCGGTGACGGTGCTAAAGCAGAAGGTAAACAATCTATTGCATTAGGTACTGGCAACGTTGTGAAAGGTAACCACTCTGGTGCATTCGGTGACCCTAACACAGTTGATGCGGATCAAGCTTATGCGATTGGTAACAATAACAGTATTGCTGCAGCAGCAGAAGGTACTTTTGTTGTAGGTAACAATGTGAAAGCAACAGCTGGTAACAATGTTATCTTAGGTAACAATAGTAGCGAAGATTCAGCAACAACTACAGCTGGTCAAGCGAAACAAGTTAACCAAGCAACTGTAGGTGGTACAACTTATAGTGGCTTTGCTGGAACAGCATCAGGTGTTGTATCTGTGGGTGCTGTTGGTAAAGAGCGTCAAGTGATTAACGTAGCACCAGGTGAAATCTCAGCGAGATCAACCGATGCGATTAACGGTAGTCAGTTATACTCTACAGTTCAAGATTTCAATGCTAAGTTCTCTAATGTTCAAGGTAAATTGAAGAAACTTGACGGTGGTATCGCTTCTACAACAGCAATGGCGAACTTACCACAAGTGACCTTACCAGGTGCACACATGGTTTCTGCAGCAGCAGGTAGCTATAAAGGCCGTAAGGCTATCGCAGTTGGTTACTCTAAACTTTCAGATAATAATAAGATTATCTTGAAAATGAGTGCTGGTGCGAATACTACGGGTGATTATAACTTCGGTGCTGGTATCGGTTACCAATGGAAATAATCATTGCCTAATTAGCAATAATCATTAAATGATAAATCCCCCTTACAGAGATGTAAGGGGGATTTTTTTGTTTTAATAAGACTATATGGGTTTTCCACTCTCTCCCTTTGGGAGAGAGAGCGCGAAAATTGCGTTCAGCAATTTTTGCAGAGAGAGGGCAACAAGCGGTGATATTTTAATGCATATTGGCGGTTTACCCTCTCCCAAAGGTAGAGGGTGTAAATAAAATTTGTGCAAGTGCTATTGTAATTACAACGTTTGTAACGTTAAAACTAACTTTTCATCAATTACTTTAAACAGTAAATCGATATTAGGGTGCTTACCTACATTCTGTTTTGCATCTTCTACATGCTCTGCAAACCACTCAATACCCTGTGTTGCAGCAGTTGCATCTAGGGTATTATTAAATTGCTGTGCTAATGCATTGTAGAGCTTTAATGAGCCTAATTTCCCTTCAACTGCAGGAATATTATGAATCACTTCACCTTCCGTATTTAGTACATTTAAACCAGATAAACCATCAATACTTGGAAAAGTAGCTAGATAATCTTTAAATTGCATGATTTTTCCTTTCTTAATTCATTCCAACGATTAAACATTCTGCGACACTACGGGCATTTGATTGTGCTGTTGATGCAGCAGCTCGGTCTCCAACAGGACCAACAACAACACGGTTCCATTCACCATTGCTGTTAATTCGTGCGTTATAGCCAGCCATGGCCAAGCGTGCTTGCATATTTTCCGCTTGGGCTCTGTTCTTGAATGCGCCACATTGTAAACCATATTTTCCAGCTGAAGTTGCTTTTGCTGATTCTGTTGCAGGTTTTGCTACAATTTTGGCTTGTTCTGCTTTTTTAGCCGCTTCAGCCTTATCTTGCGCTATTTTGGCTTGTTCTTCGGCTTTTTTAGCTTCTTGCTGTTTTTTTAATTCAGCTTGCTTACGCTTTTCTTCGGCAATTTTTAGCTCTTGAGCTTTTTGGGCTTCAAGCTCTTCAGGTGTTAGAGCTTTTACTACTGGTGGTGTAGGTTGCGTAGCTTCTTTTGTTGTTTCTGCCATCACAGTTTGTGCTTGTTCTGCTGTTTGTGTGGCTTTTTCTTTTTGCTCTAATTTACGTTGTTCTTCTTCTTTTTGGCGCTGAATTTGCTGTTCTTGCTCTTTAGTCAATTGCGCTAATTTAGAATTTTTATCAACGGGCACTTCACGAGTTTCTAAGTCTCTAATGTAGCTGTAAACTTCCTCTGGGCGACTTGGTAATTCGCTACGAGGTGCGTTATTTTGCACTTGAGTTTGAGTAGGAGTGGTTGGTGCTGGCGCATTGGTTTTTAATAACCATAAACTAACGCCTGCTACTAAGAATAATATCGCAACAATAGCCAAGATCAGGGCTTTATTTACGCCCCTTTTGCTACGTCTTGAACGAGTCGCATAATCACGGTTTGGCACAGTAACCTCTTGTTATAATAATAAGAAATAAAGTAAAGAATATTACTGAAAAAATGGGCATTTGACCAGATTTTCACAAGGGATTTGCAAAAAACTTACGTTTCGTCGCTAATTATCTTTCCTTGTTCAATTTTGAGAATGCGAGTGAACAATTTTTTTGCTTCTTCAAATTGATGTGTCACCATCAGTAAAGTGAGTTGACGTTGTTCACATAACTTTAAAACGAGTTGTTGGAGTTCTTCTCTACGTTCAGGATCAAGTGCTGAGAAAGGCTCATCGAGTAATAATATAGGTTTGTCACGCAATAATGTGCGAGCCAACGCAACACGCTGCTTTTGTCCCCCAGAAAGTTGATCAGATCGGCGGTTGAGCAACTCGAAAATTCCCATTTGTTCGGCAATTTCGGTGATTTTTTGCTGTTGTGTCGCATTGAATTTTAGGTTGGGAACGAGTGCTAATCCGATATTTTGTTGAACAGTTAAGTGCGTAAATAGGTTGTTATCTTGAAAAAGCATCGAAACAGGGCGCTGTGCTGGCTCTGTAGCAAAATGGTTTTCAGCATTTAATTGTAATTCACCGCGATTTGCCAGTTCAAAACCTGCTATCAGATTGAGTAAGGTACTTTTTCCTGCGCCACTTTCGCCGATAATTGCAATGCGTTCCCCTTGCTTAGCATGGAAATTAAATTGCATGGGCATGTCTGGATAGTCAAATTCCACATTTAAATCAATCATTAACGGTTCTCTTTCTGTTCAATTAATAAAAAAGGTAAGAAGGCACAGAGCATTAAAATCAGTGCAGTGACTGCTGCATCTTCAGTTCGATAGCTGCCTAATTGCTGATAAAGCAGATAAGGTAAAGTGCTAAAATCTGGGCTACCAAAAAAGGCAATAATACCAAAACTACCAAGACTAGATGACATTGCCAGTGCAAAGGCATTACGTAGTGGCTTAATCAGATAAGGCATTTCGACAATCCACCATCGTTTAAGCCCTGTAAGACCTAAACTGCGAGCCAGCTTATCGTAGCTGATGAACGATTCCCACATGGCGCTATATAGTAGATGGTAAATATAGGGGAGTAGGGAAAGCCCAGTGCAGATGCCGATAAGGAGCATTAATTGGAACGTGCTGATTTCAATGTCCATTAATAGCAAGAATAGCCCCACTGCTAGCATAAACACTGGCATAATTAAGGGGTAGGTTGCCAGACCTGCTAAAATACTCTGCTTGATGCGCTGTTGACGGTAGGCTAGTTGGCGTACTTCAAGGGCTATCAAATAAGCGATAGTGATTACGCTGATAGAGGCAATAAAGCTTAAGATAAGTGAGTAGAGCACAGCTTGCCATAACATTTCTTGCTGTAATCTTTGCCAAAATTCTGGTACGCAGATGGCAGACCAAATAACATTGAAAATAGGCAAAAGCGTAAATGTGCCGATAGTGATTAATACTATTTGCAACCCCAATTTGCGAAGGCGCTTAGGCGTAGGTTTCCAAATTTCATCAATGACAGGATTGTTATGCTTGGTGTTATGAAGCGAATGTTTGGTAACGTCCATCACAAATTGGAGTACAAGGCCAACCATCACTTGTACAGCAATTAATAGCACCGCTTTTGCAAAATCAAACTCAAATGTGACCGCTTGATAAATTGCGACTTCCAGGGTGCTATATTTAGGGCCTCCGCCGAGCATTAATACAATTGGAAAGCTTGTAAAACAGATTAAGAATATATTCATAAACACATAAGGCAGAATGTTTTTGAGTGTCGGCAGTTCCACAATCCTAAAATAATTTATTCCAGTTAAGTTGAGCTGTGCGGCCAATTGATGTTGAGAACTTGGTATGCGGTTGAGCGCCTCAAGGCAGTATTTTGTGACAAGAGGAATATTAAAAAAGAGGTGGGCAATTAAAATCCCTTGTAAGCCGTAGAGTTGTAAATCAGCAGGCAAGCCGAGCGTCTTTAATCCTTGCACTAACCAACCAGAATTTCCCCATGCGCCAATAATAGCAAAGATGACTACCATTGAAGGTAGCGCCCATGCGAAAGAGATTAATTTATAGAGTAGTGCTTTTCCTTTGAAATTAAGGTAATAGAAACTGCGAGCAGTTAAAATGCCTAGTATTGTAGAAAATAGTGCAGAAAGACCCGCTTGTAGTAAGCTGTATTTTAAAATAGAAAGGCTTTCGCTCACTGACCAAAATGTTTCATCGCTTCTGTGATCGAATAATGCCCAAAGGCTAAATGCGTAGAGAGCGATAATCGCAAAATAAATGGTCCAAGCTGTAGATTTAGTCAATGAGCGTAGCATAATAGTTTTAAAGGTTAGTGAACCGAAATTTGATATAACGCAGAGAAGTTTAACAAAAATATTCGCTTCTGTTTACAATTAAGCGAAACTGTTTTACCGTTATTCGATTAATTTCTTTTTATGAGGATAGAAAAAATGGCAATGACATTTAGTGATCAAGCAGAATGCAGCAAAGGTGTGTGTAAACCAAGTAGTACGTCTATGTTCGATAATGAAGATAGCAGCCTTGAGTTTGAACAAATTTATGCGACGGAAACTGAAGCGCAAGAGGCGCTAGCACAACTTATTGAGAAGGCTCGCCATGTGGAGAGTGATCCTTGCGAGATTGAAAGCTCGGTCGTACAAGTAGAACAAGGCTTTTTAATGAAGGCTAAATTTAATTTCTGCTGCCAAGCGGAAGCAGTGATTTTTCAATTATCGTTGAGATAGTTTCCTGTTCCTGCCTAGGGTAACAAGTTACCCTAGGTTACGCATAATCTAACCCCTTTGGGGTTATCAAGAAATGTTCCCCAAAGGGGAACGCTTGTGCTTAACCGAGGATTTTACCCCTCAGCAAGTGGAGTGCCTCTCAACGATATTTCCCCAATCGCAAAAGCGTCAATTTTCCCTGCTCGTTCTAATAGTAATTCCCCTTTTTCGTTAATACCTTGTGACATGCCGTGGATATCTCCACCATCTGTTATTAATTTTACAGGTTGTTGATAATAGAGATCAAATTTCTGCCAACGTTCAAGATAAGGCGCAAAGCCTCGTTGTTCAAATTCGCTGAGAGTTTTCTGTAAATGGCAGGAGAGAGTACAGGCAAGTTCATTGCGATCAAGTTGGTACTTAGTAAGGGTCGTCCAAGGTTGATTAACAATTTTCGGATCGATTGCTGTCATTGCAAGATTTAAACCAATTCCAATGACTAAATAGCAGCCTGATTTGTCGATACGGCTTTCATTTAAAATACCGCCCATTTTCTTGCCTTGATAGTAAATATCATTTGGCCATTTGATCTGAATATCTTCCACCTTTAATTCTTCAAAGGTTTCAGCAATAACAAGAGCGACCAATAAGCTAAGGGCTGAAACTTGGGCTAAATCTTCCGATTTATATTGCCAAAGCATAGAGAAGTAAAGATTTTCACCGACAGGGGAATACCATTGGCGGCCACGTCGACCACGCCCTGCAGTTTGGGTTTCTGCGAGGCAGAGGGAGCCTGAAGGAAGAGTCTGGTAGTGCTTTAATAAATATTCATTAGTTGAATCAATTTCATCAAAGACTAAGGCTTTACCTTGCGGTAAAGCCTGTTGAATGTAAGCTTGATTAAGTAAAATCATCGAGTAACCATCTCGCTATCTACTTCGCCATTTTTACCCATAAAGCGCACTTCAGGGTGAATTTCAATCCCAAATTTTTCACGAACTTGACGACGAACTTCTGTCGCAAGGGCTAACACATCTGCACCAATGGCATTTTCTTTATTGATAAGTACCAATGCCTGTTGAGTATGCACTGCGGCACCGCCAATTTGGAAACCTTTTAGATTACATTGATCGATTAACCAACCAGCTGGTACTTTCACTGAGCCATCTGCTTGTGGATAGTGCGGAATAGTTGGGAAAGCGGTCTGAACAGCTTCAAATTTTGCAAATTCGATCACGGGGTTTTTAAAGAAACTGCCTGCATTCCCAAATTCATCAGGATTAGGTAACTTTGATGAACGCACTGCACAGACTTCATCAAATACTTGCTGTGGTGTGACTGTTTGTGGATCAAATTGAGTTAATGAACCGTAAGTTAAGGTTGGTTGCCACGCTTTTGCTAATTTTAAACCTACCGCTACAATCGCATAGTGATCTTTATATTGATGTTTGAATACACTTTCTCTGTAGCCAAATTCACACTGTTCTTTGGTTAAAGTAAATTGTTCGCCATTGTTTAGGTTTACCACTTCAACGAAGTCACATACTTTCTCAAATTCAACACCATAGGCACCGATATTTTGGATTGGTGCAGAGCCTACGCAGCCCGGAATAAGGGCAAGATTTTCTAAGCCAGCCATTTTATTAGCTAATGTCCATTTCACTAACTCATGCCAATTTTCACCACCTGCTACGTGAAGATAGTGGTATTGCTCATCTTGTTTATGTTGAATACCTTTCAATTTATTGACTAACACTACACCGTCAAAGTCTTCTAAGAAAAGCACATTACTGCCTTGTCCAAGTAGAAGCACAGGTTTGTTTTCGATCTTAGCGTGGCGCCATTCGGTTAGTAATGTTTCAACATCATTAAATTCAACAATATGGCTTGCTTTTGCAGGTAAATGGAAAGTGTGGAATGGGGTTAGGTTTTGGGGCATCATTATTTTCTTATCTAATAAAATTATTCACATCACCCCATACGAGCCGTATGGGGTTACTTAGCAGAGCGACTTTGTCGCTCCTGAATAGTCGCAAAGCGACTAAGATAAGTAACCTAGCACAGCTCGTGCTAGGTGAAAGTTTGTTGATTGCTATTTTACCACGTTGAACGCTAAAAACAAAAAAACGCAGAAAAGTTAATTTTCTGCGTTTAATTTGTGAATGATGGGCAAGGATGCCCATCCTACAATTCTTTATTTGTAGGGTGCGTGTAAACGCACCGCCACATCAATTAAGCTTTGAAAAACTCTGCTAAATCGTCGCTACCACCGATGTGTTTACCACCGATGAATACTTGTGGAACAGATGTTTTACCTGTAATTGCACGAACAGATGTTGTGCTTGCATCACGGCCTAATACGATCTCTTCGTATTGGTAACCACGGCTTTCTAATAAAGCTTTCGCTTTTGCACAGTATGGGCAGCCTGGCTTAGTGATGATAGATACAGACTCTTTTGCAGTCCAATCTGGTTTTAAGTATTTCATCATTGTATCAGCATCTGATACTTTGAATGGGTCACCCGGTTCTTGTGGCTCGATGAACATTTTTTCAACTACGCCATTTACTACGTACATAGAATAGCGCCATGAACGTTTGCCAAAGCCTAGATCTTCTTTACCCACAAGCATGCCCATGCCTTCAGTGAATTCACCATTACCATCTGGGATAACAACAACGTTGTCACATTCTTGATCTGCTTTCCATGCATTCATTACGAATGTGTCATTTACAGACATACAAATGATTTCATCAACGCCTAATGCGTAGAATTCTTTTGCTAATTCGTTGTAACGTGGTAAGTGAGTTGAAGAACAAGTTGGGGTAAACGCACCTGGTAAAGAGAATACGATTACTTTCTTGTTAGTGAATAATTCATCTGTTGAGATGTCTTTCCAAGCATCGCCTTCACGAGTGTGAAATACTACACTTGGTACTTTTTGACCGGTCATATCTTTTAAAGACATACTATTTTCTCCTAGTTAATCTTCGGTTTGAGTGAAAATCTTCACCATTATACTCGCAAATATGCCATAATTCATCCTATCAGATTAATAGGATGAAAAATATGAATATCAGAGATCTTGAATATCTTATTGCTTTAGCAGACTATAAACATTTCCGTAAAGCGGCTGATGCTTGTAATGTGAGTCAACCAACATTAAGCGGTCAAATTCGTAAATTAGAAGACGAATTAGGTACTGTTCTGCTTGAGCGTACTAGCCGCAAAGTGCTATTTACTCAATCGGGATTAATGCTTGTTGATCAAGCCAAAGTAGTATTACGAGAAGTGAAAATTTTACGGGAGATGGCAAGTAATCAAGGTAAGGAAATGTCGGGACCAATGCATATTGGTATTATCCCAACTTTGGGCCCTTACCTTTCACCTATCATTTTACCTGAATTAAAGAAACTTTTTGCAGATCTAGAAGTTTATATTTATGAATTACAAACGGCAGCTCTTGTGGAACAGCTTGAAACAGGGCAGTTAGACTGCGGTATCCTTGCATTCACTAAAGAGAGTGAGCCATTTATCGAAGTGCCTATTTTCCACGAGAAAATGTTATTGGCGGTTTCGGATCAACATGAATGGGCAAATGAGCAGCAACTTTCTTTATCAAGCTTACGTGATAAAGAAATGCTGATGCTTGATGATGGTCACTGCTTAAAAACACAAACTATGGATTATTGCTTATCTGTTGGTGCAAAAGAAAACAACCACTTTAAAGCAAGTAGTCTTGAAACGTTGCGTAATATGGTAGCAGCAAATGTGGGAATTGCATTTATGCCAGAATTAGCGACTAAGATCAGCAAAATTGAGAATATTCAATATATTCATTTTAGTGATCCAGAGCCATATCGTTCGATCGGTTTGATCTACCGCCCAGGTTCGCCATTACGCTTACGCTATGAGCGTTTAGCGAAAGAGATCAAAACAATTATGGAACAGCAGTAATGAGTGTACAAGGTGTTCGAGCGGTTCAAAAAGAGAAAACACGTCGTGCTCTTGTGGATGCAGCTTTTAACCAACTAACCGCAGATAAAAGTTTTTCGAATTTAAGTTTACGTGAAGTGGCTCGTGAGGCAGGTATTGCACCGACTTCGTTTTATCGCCATTTTAAAGATATGGATGAATTAGGGCTTGCGATGGTCGATGAATCGGGATTGATTTTACGCCAGCTAATGCGCCAAGCACGTAAGCGTTTGGAAAAAGGGGGGAGTGTGGTGGTGATTTCGGTAGAAACCTTTTTTGAATTTATCGAAGATCGCCCGAATATGTTCCGTTTATTATTACGTGAAAGCTCAGGGACTTCACAGGCATTCCGTACCGCAGCCTCGCGTGAAATTCAACATTTTGTCGCAGAGCTTGCGGAATATATTCAGTTGAAAAATCCAGAAATTACCCGTGAAATCGCTTATATTCAATCGGAAGGTTTAGTAACTATTGTATTTACTGCAGGTTCGCACGCTTTAGATATGAATGCCCAAGAGCGTAAAAGTTTGAAAGAACGTGTTGTTATGCAACTTAGAATGTTGGCGCGTGGTGCAGCAGCTTATGCAGCGACACATAGAGGCAGCTAAATCTTAAATTGTAGGGAGCACTCTTGCCTATCATTTGACTACCCATGGTTGTAATGTAGCTCCTTATCTATATAACTTTTAGTTATAAGCTCATACAAAAACTTCTTTACCTTCTGTTAAAGAATCGTTATCTTGCATGGTAATTTTTCCAAACTCAACGGAGTTACTATGAAATTCAATTTAAAACTTTCTCTAATTTCTTCAGCATTATTAATCTCTGGGGTTGCACAGGCGGCAGATACCACCTTTATCAACTGTACAAGTCGTTCACCAACAGGCTTTAGTCCTGCACTCGTGATGGATGGTATTTCTTATAATGCGAGCTCTCAGCAAGTTTATAACCGTTTAGTTGAATTCACTCGTGGTACAACAAATATTGAACCAGCGTTAGCAGAAAGTTGGGCCATTAGCGAAGATGGTTTAACTTATACTTTTAATTTACGTAAAGGTGTAAAATTCCACTCAAATAAAGACTTTACTCCAAGCCGTGAGTTTACTGCGGATGATGTTGTGTTTTCATTCCAACGTCAATTAGATCCAAATCATCCGTATCACAATGTATCGAAAGCGACCTATCCGTATTTCAAAGCAATGAAGTTCCCTGCATTGATCAAAGCAGTAGAAAAAGTAGATGATCATACGGTTAAGTTTACTTTAAACAAACAAGATGCGACCTTCTTAGCAAGCTTAGGAATGGATTTCACTTCAATTTATTCAGCAGAATATGCTGATAAAATGCTAGCAGCAGGTAAGCCAGAAGTTATCGATACTACACCAATTGGTACAGGTCCATTTGCTTTTGCAGGTTACCAATTAGATCAACGTATCCGTTTCTTTGCAAATAAAGACTACTGGAATGGTAAAGCAGATATTGATCGTCTTATCTTTGAAATCGTGCCAGATGCGAGCGCTCGTTATGCGAAGCTACAAGCAGGCTCATGTGACATGATCGATTTCCCTAATCCAGCAGATCTTGAAAGTATGAAAACAGATCCGAAGATCAAATTACTTTCTCAAGAAGGTTTAAATATTGCTTACATTGCATTTAACACTGAAAAAGCACCATTTGATAATGTAAAAGTGCGTCAAGCATTAAACTATGCTGTGGATAAAAATGCGATCATTGATGCTGTTTACCGTGGTGCAGGTGTGGTTGCTAAAAATCCACTTCCGCCAACAATCTGGGGTTATAACAATGAAATCACGGACTATGAATATAACCCAGAAAAAGCGAAAGCATTATTAAAAGAAGCTGGTTATGAAAATGGCTTTGAAACTGAAATTTGGGTACAGCCTGTTGTACGTGCTTCGAACCCGAATCCTCGTCGTATGGCTGAATTAATTCAAAGTGACTGGGAAAAAGCTGGGGTGAAATCAAAATTAGTGACTTATGAATGGGGTGACTATATCAAACGCACCAAAGCAGGCGAATTAACGGCAGGAACCTACGGCTGGTCTGGTGACAATGGTGACCCAGATAACTTCTTATCACCACTATTCGGTAGCGATAACGTCGGTAATAGTAACTATGCTCGCTTTAAAAATGCTGATTTAGATGCATTATTAGCAAAAGCGACGAGTTTGTCTGATAAGGGTGAACGTGCAAAACTTTATGAACAAGCGCAAGTTTTATTAAAAGAGCAAGCACCTTGGATTAACGTTGCACACTCAATTGGTTTTGCGCCTGTAAGTAAGCGAGTTGAAGATTATAAACAGAGCCCATTTGGTTATTCATATTTCTACGGAACAAAAGTAACTAACTAATCTAATACATATCTAAGATGTAACAAGCGGTAAGATTTGATAAAGATCTTACCGCTTGATTTTTTGTCTGCCACGCCTATTAATTACGAGAGCTTCTTTCTATTACCACACCAACACTAGTCGCTTGAGCTACAGCTTTAGGCTTATGTAACTCAATGTGTAGCCACTGAATATCATATTCGCTTTGCAGCAGATCTGCGACTTTATAGGCAACGGTCTCAACTAGTTTGAATGGCGTTTTTTCAACAAAATCGAGGATTTTTTGTGAGACTTCTGCATAGTTTAAGCAATATTCAACATCGTCATTTTCTACCGCTCGACTAAAATCCCATGCCATTTCAATATTAAAAACTAAGCGCTGTTTGATAGTATGCTCCCAATCGTAAGCACCAATTGAGGCAAAAGCAGTGAGCTCGTGTATAAAAACTTTGTCAGTCATCGGATCTTTCCTTGTATTTATTTTATGAAGTTGAGGTAAAATATACCATATTCACTAGCAGAATTAAGGGGAAATTATGAGCATTATCGCTTATTTATTGATTGTTGGAGCATATTTGCTCGGCTCAATTTCGAGCGCTGTAATTTTTTGTCGCTTGGCTGGTTTGCCTGATCCTCGTGAACATGGTTCACATAACCCTGGAGCAACAAATGTTCTGCGCATTGGTGGAAGACTTTCTGCTCTTGGAGTGCTATTTGCGGATGTTTTAAAAGGGATATTACCTGTTTCTATTGGATTCTATCTGGCGCTTTCACCTTCTTATATTGGATTTATTGCTTTATCAGCTTGTCTAGGACATGTCTTTCCCATTTTCTTTAAATTTCGTGGTGGAAAAGGAGTTGCTACGGCGTTAGGAGCAATATTGCCGATGGGATATGCAATTTCTGGTTTAGCTGTTGGTACATGGATTTTAGTCTTTTTGATTTCAGGCTATTCATCGTTAAGTGCTGTTGTTACCGCTCTTGCAGTGCCTTTTTATGTTTGGTGGTTTAAGCCAGAATTGACCTTTCCAGTGGCATTAGTCTGTTGTCTATTGATTTATCGCCATCATGATAATATCCAACGCCTATGGCGTGGGCAGGAGGATAAAGTTTGGAAGAAGTTTAGAAGATGATGGGTTATAAGGCTAGTTGTCTCTGCTATAAATATGACAGAATTTTATAAAATATAAAAAATTTTTTGTTTGCCCTTGTATTCTTAAAATTCATCGCCATATCCTGTCCGTCATTCAATCAATAAGGAAAAATCATGTCTTTAAATTTAGAATCAGTAAAGTTAGAAAGTGTTGAAGCAAAAGGTGGATACGGTATTGGTTTACAAATCGGGCAACAATTATTAGGTTCAGGCTTAGACGTTGAGCCAGAAGCAGTGGTTAAAGGTATTTTCGATGTATTAAACCAAAACCCACCAGCATTAGAATTAAACGAAGTAAGCAAAGCGTTACAAGAATTATCTGAGCGTGCAGAAGCAGAACAAGCGAAAGCATTCGAAGCATTAGCAGCAGAAGGCAAAGCATTCTTAGAAGAAAACAAAAAACACGCAGCAGTAAAAGAGACTGAAAGCGGTTTACAATACGAAGTATTAACTGAAGGTACAGGTAAAATTCCTGCGAAAACAGATAAAGTACGTGTACACTACACAGGTTCTTTAATCGACGGTACGGTATTTGATAGCTCTGTTCAACGTGGCACACCAGCGGAATTCCCAGTAAATGGCGTTATCGCAGGTTGGATCGAAGCCTTAACTATGATGCCAGTTGGTTCTAAATGGCGTTTAACCATTCCTCACAACCTTGCGTATGGCGAGCGTGGTGCAGGTGCATCAATCCCTCCATTCAGCACATTAGTGTTCGAAGTTGAGTTATTAGATATTATCTAATTTTTATCCAAATAAAAGCGGTCAGATTTTTTAAGAATCTGACCGCTTGTTTGTTTTGTTAGAGCGATTATTAATATTTTGCGCCAATCTTTTGAATATAGCGATTCGTTGCAATATTTGCAGAGAGCCAGCCTAAAAAGACACTCACAGTGATAATAAGTACAATCTCACTGATATTAAAGCCATTTAATTCAAATTGAACAGTGAACATGTCCGCAACATAACGTACTACGCCGGTAAAATAGCTAATTGTTATTAAGCTGAATAGGATTGCTAAAACACTTCCCAACAGACCATATAGCATCCCCATATAGATGAATGGTCGAGCAATAAAGTAATCTGTTGCGCCTAACAACTGCATAACATCAATAGTTGAGCGGCGATTAGATACGTCCGAACGCACACTGCTACTAATCACTAAAAACACTGCAAACAACATTAGGAAAGTACAGGTTACAGCGATTCGGCCAATTAATTGACTTAGTGCAGAGAGTTTTTCTAACCAGCCATTATCCAAACGTACTTCTTGTACACCTTTAATCTTCTGTAATCCATCGCGTAAGCTGATCATCTCTTCTGGCGAACTGAACTCTTTTTTCGGCTTTAGTGTAACCACTGCAGGCAGAGGGTTGTCATCTAAAATATCAAGCGCCTCTCCAAAACCTGCCCAAGTACGGAATTCATCTAAACTTTGCTGACGAGAGATATAGCGAGAACTTTCAATTTTCTCTAATTCAAATTGGCGAACTTGGCTTACAACAGGATCAATATCATGCTCTGTTAAATTCTTATGCAAATATACGGTTAGCTCTGGATCTGGATAAAACTCAGATGCAGCATGCGTCGTATTTTTCCATAATAAATAGCTGACCGTTGGAATTGTGATAGATACAGCAATGACCAAAACGGTGAGCAATACCCCGATCTTTCGTTTTAGTATGTCTAACCAAACAGAACGTAAAATATAGCGTGTTTGTGAATTGAACATAATATTATTCCTTTAAATGGCCTTCTTCCAGAATCAAACAAGGCTTAGGACGCTGAGTGATGATGTGAGTATCGTGAGTCGCGATTAGCACTGTTGTCCCTGCTTTATTGAATTCCTCAAATAGGCGGAAAATTTCAAATGAAAGTTTGTCGTCTAAGTTACCTGTTGGCTCATCGGCTAAAAGAAGCTGTGGACGATGGATAATTGCACGAGCAATATCCACACGTTGTTGCTCACCGCCAGAAAGATGAAGCGGTAAGAAATTTGCTTTATTTTCCAAACCTACACGTCTAAGCGCTATACGAGCTTCGCGTTCTGCAACATCTTGAGCAACGCCCATAATAATTAGTGGTAGTGCTACATTATCAAGAATGGAATGATCTGTTAGTAGACTGTAGTTTTGATGCACCATACCAATTTGGCGGCGTAAAAACGGCAGTTCATGTTCTGCAAGGCGTGTAATATCATGGCCATTAAACATGACTTGCCCACCATTTGCACGCTCAATACCCATGATGAGCTTTAATAACGTTGTCTTTCCTGCACCAGAATGGCCTGTGATATACGCCATTTCACCTTTAGGTAAGTGGAAGCTAATACCTTGTAAGGCAGGTCTTCCTCCGCCTTTATAAGCTTTACTTACATTAGTAAATTTAATCATTATTTCTCATCCTCATGGGTAAATAATGCTTCAATAAATTCGTCTGCATCGAATGGACGGAGATCTTCAATTTTTTCGCCTACCCCGATATAGCGGATAGGAATATTAAATTGATCTGCAATGGCGAAGATCACACCGCCTTTTGCCGTACCGTCTAATTTAGTCAGCGTAATACCTGTTAAACCAACGGCTTCGTTAAATAATTTAGCTTGGCTAATTGCGTTTTGACCAGTACCTGCATCTAGGGTGAGCATAATTTCGTGTGGTGCCGTTTCATCGTATTTTTTCATTACTCGTACGATTTTTTTCAGCTCGTCCATCAAGTTATTTTTATTTTGCAAGCGACCTGCGGTATCTGCGATTAAAACATCAATGCCTTTTGCCGCTGCAGATTGCATAGCATCGAAAATTACCGATGCTGAATCTGAACCTGTGCTTTGTGCTACAACAGGAATATTATTGCGCTGGCCCCATACTTCAAGTTGCTCAACTGCTGCTGCTCGGAAAGTATCACCTGCAGCTAACATTACTGATTTACCTTCCGCTTGGAATTTGCGTGCTAACTTACCGATTGTGGTTGTTTTACCTACGCCATTGACTCCTACCATTAAGATCACATAAGGTTTCTTCTCTTCGATCACTAATGGCTGTGCGACAGGTTTTAGTACATCTGCTAACTCCACTTTTAATTGTTGGTAGAGCAGTTCCGCATCTTTTAATTGTTTCTTAGTTGCATGTTGAGTTAAGTTATTGATGATTTTGGTTGTGGTTGGCATACCAAGATCAGCAATAAGAAGTTGCTCTTCTAACTCTTCAAATAGCTCATCATCAATTTTTTTACCACTAAATAAGCTACGGAAGCCAGAGCCGATATTTTGTTTAGTTTTAATTAACCCTTTGATTAAACGACTGAAAAAGCCACCTTCACTCGGTTTCTCTTGGTATTGATCCGGTGCTGATTCTTCAACTGGTTCGGGTTCTTCAACAACTTCAACAATTTCTTCAACAGGTTCAGGTTCTTCAACAACTTCAACAATTTCTTCAACAGGTTCAGGTTCTGCAACAGCTTCAACAATTTCTTCAATTGTTTCAGGCTCTGCAACAGTCTCAACGACTTTTTCAACAGGTTCAGACTCTGCAATAGTCTCAACGATTTCTTCAACTGTTTCAGGCTCTGCAACAGCTTTAACAATTTCTTCAACTGTTTCAGGCTCTGCAACAGCTTCAACAATTTCTTCAACTGTTTCAGGCTCTGCAACAGCTTCAACAATTTCTTCAACAGTTTCAGGTTCTACAATAGCCTCAACGATTTCTTCTATCTGTTGAGCAGGTTCTTCAACAGATTCAGAGGTTGTAATCTCATCATTTGCAACATTTTGTTCCAAATCAACCGCTTGTTTTTCTACTTCGCTTTCAACAGGAGAAATATTTTCTGGTTGCTCTGACTCTTGCTTAATCTCTTGTTTTTCTTCTTCTTTTTTACCAAATCCTAACCAAGACCAAAAACCTTTTTTCTTCTTTTCTTCTGACATTTTGCATTCTCTCTTAAATTAAAAAATCCATTTTGGGCTAAAATGGAATACACTTATGCGATAGTCTATCATTTTTTATTACTTTTTTGGCTGTACCACTATGAAAAAAACTCGAAATTCTCAACAAAATCGTGCAATGGGCGAAGTGCGTGTGATCGCAGGATTATGGCGCGGACGTAAATTACCAGTACTTAATGCCGAAGGCCTACGCCCAACCACAGACCGCGTTAAAGAGACTCTATTTAATTGGCTTATGATGGATATTGCAGGCTCGCGCTGTTTGGATTGCTTTGCAGGCAGTGGCTCACTTGGAATTGAATCCTTATCTCGCCAAGCGCAAGCGGTGACTTTTTTAGAAAAATTTGCAGATGCGTCTAATCAACTTAACAAGAACTTAGTGAGTTTAAAAACACAAAATGGTACTGTGATTCATACGGATACTTTGCAATATTTATCGCAAAAAAATAGCGGAGAACCCTTTGATATTGTGTTTGTTGATCCGCCTTTTAATATGGGTTTTGTGCCAAAAGTACTTGCTCACTTGGCAGAAAATAATTGGTTATCACCCAATGCACTGATTTATGTTGAAACTGAAAAAACACACCCAGCCTTAGAATTGCCAGAAAATTGGGTAGTTCTAAAAGAGAAAACCGCAGGGCAGGTGATGAGTAGATTGATTAGGGTTGTCAATTAATTGACTAAAAATGTGATCTTGTTCAAATTTTGCCAACTATTCCATGCAATGAAGCATTTTTTATCTTATAATTTAAAAATTGAAGTTTTATTTCATTTTAACTATTTTATATTTTGATAGGAGACAAGTATGCGTTTAGTTCCTTTAGATTGTGCAGATCAAGTTAGCCAATGGGCAGCTCGTTATATTGTTGATAAAATTAATGCGTTTCAACCAACAGTAGATAAACCATTTGTGCTGGGTTTACCGACAGGTGGAACTCCTCAGAAAACCTACAAAGAATTAATCAAATTATACAATGCAGGCGAAGTGAGCTTTAAAAATGTAGTCACTTTTAATATGGATGAATATGTTGGCTTACCTAAGGAACATCCAGAAAGCTATCATACATTTATGCATGAAAATTTCTTTAATCATGTTGATATTCAGCCACAAAATATTAATCTTTTAAATGGTATGGCGGAAGATGTTGATGCAGAATGTGAACGTTATGAAGAAAAAATCCGTTCTTATGGCAAAATTCATCTGTTTATGGGCGGAGTAGGCGTTGATGGACACATCGCCTTCAATGAACCAGCTTCGTCTCTAGGTTCTCGTACTCGCATTAAAACGCTTACAGAAGATACTCTCATTGCAAATTCTCGTTTCTTTAATAATGACGTGAATCAAGTACCGAAATTTGCGTTAACTGTGGGGGTTGGCACTTTATTAGATGCAGAAGAAGTTTTAATTCTTGTTACAGGGCACAATAAAGCGCAAGCGCTTCAAGCCTGTGTTGAAGGTAGCGTGAACCATTTGTGGACTATTACTGCATTGCAATTGCATCGTCGTGCTGTGATTGTGTGTGATGAACCAGCAACACAAGAATTAAAGGTTAAAACAGTTAAATATTTTAAACAATTAGAACAGAATGTGGCTCGCTAGGAGGGGATATGAATCATTATGCGCTAACGAATTGTGTCATTTATACTGGTTTGGAAGTGTTATATCAACATGCTGTTATTGTTAAAGGTGATAAGATTGAAGCAATTGTTCACCAGAATTCTGTACCAAAAGAGATTAAGCATATCGATTTAGAAGGGGCAAATTTATCTGCTGGTTTCATTGATGTGCAACTAAATGGCTGCGGCGGTGTGATGTTTAATGAAGATATTAGCGTTCGCACCCTTGAAATTATGCAAGAAACCAACTTGAAATCTGGCTGTACAAGTTATTTGCCTACTTTCATCACTTCGCCTGATGAGGGAATGAAAGAGGCTGTTCAAGTAATGCGAGATTATCTTGTTAAGCATAAGAACCAAGCGCTTGGCTTGCACTTGGAAGGACCCTACATCAGTGTGGCGAAAAAAGGGGTTCATCGTCCCGAATATATCCGTGAAATCAGTCCTGAAATGCTCGATTTTCTCTGCAAAAATGGTGATGTAATTACCAAACTAACGATTGCAGCGGATAATCCAACTGCAGATTACATCAAACAATTCAATGATGCTGGGATAATAGTATCGCTTGGTCACTCAAATGCGACGTTTGATGTGGCGAAACAGCGTATTAGCGAAGGTATGAGTTTTGCGACTCACTTACATAATGCAATGTCGCCGATAAGTTCAGGTCGTGATGGCGGTGTAGTAGGAGCGGTATTAGATAGTGATATTTACGCAGGTATTATCGTGGATGGCTTACATGTTGACTGGTCAAATGTACGCATTGCGAAGAAAGTGAAGGGTGATAAATTAGTTATCGTTACAGATGCAGTCGCGCCAGCTGGCACAACAGATATGGATCATTTTATCTTTGTGGGTAAAAAAGTACTTTATCGTGATGGAAAATGTATTGATGAATTTGGTAGTCTTGGCGGTGCTGCGGTAACGATGATCGAATCTATCCGTAATATGATGCAAAATACTGATGTACCACTCGATGAAGTTATCAGAATGTGTACGCTATATCCTGCACGTGCAATTCATGTGGATGATACACTTGGTTCTATTGAGGCTGGTAAAATTGCGAACTTAGCTGTCTTCAATAATCAATTTCAAGTGTTAGGGACAGCGGTGAATGGTGATTGGCAATGGAGCTTAGCTAGGTAGATTTAAACTACTTAAAGGCTTAGCAATGAATACGTATATCGGCGATAGCAAGGGATTATAAAGAGTAAAAGATCGTTTAAAGATCCTGATTTAAGCGGTCTTTTTTCTTGGTTTGCAAATTAATTACAAATTTTATCAAATTGTTACTTGCTATAGAGTTCGTTTTTGCGTAGAATTGTCCACCTATTTTATATGAATTTGAGAGTGCCAAACGCAAAGCGATAGGCACATATTAGCGGAGTAAATATGTACGCAGTTTTCCAAAGTGGCGGCAAACAACACCGAGTAAGCGAAGGTCAAGTTGTTCGTTTAGAGAAACTTGAAGTTGCAACTGGTGAAACAGTTGAATTCGATTCAGTGTTAATGATCGTTAATGGTGAAGATGTTAAAATCGGTACCCCAGTAGTAGCTGGCGGTAAAGTAGTGGCAGAAGTTGTTTCACACGGTCGTGGCGATAAAGTTAAAATCGTTAAATTCCGTCGTCGTAAACACAGCCGTAAACAACAAGGTCATCGTCAGTGGTTCACAGAAGTGAAAATCACTGGGATTCAAGCATAATTTCAGAGGAGATCAAGTAGATGGCAACTAAAAAAGCTGGTGGTTCAACTCGTAACGGTCGTGATTCTGAAGCTAAACGCCTTGGTGTTAAACGTTTCGGTGGCGAATCTGTATTAGCAGGTAGCATTATCGTACGTCAACGTGGTACTAAATTCCACGCTGGTACAAACGTTGGTATGGGTAAAGACCACACTTTATTCGCAACTGCTGACGGTAAAGTTAAATTTGAAGTTAAAGGCGAGAAAAGCCGTAAATACGTAAGCATCATTGCTGAGTAATCTTCAAAAATAAAAGATAAATACCCGCTGATTATTCAGCGGGTTTTTTTGTATCCAACGGATGGTATAATATGCAACGCCCTTTACTCGGATTTTCTCTTGCTCTCATTACAGCAATGACTTGGGGAGCTTTAGCCATTATCGCTCAGCAAGTATTGAGTGTGATGAATGCACAGACACTAGTTTGGTATCGATTATGTATCGCAGGGGGAGGTCTGCTATTGGTTTTGGGGTTTGCAAAAAAATTACCTAAACGTACCGCTTTTAATCGTCGTATTTTAGGGTTAATAGTATTGGGTGTTGTTGGTTTGTCTGCTAACTTTTTTCTATTTAGTTATGGATTAAATTTTATTAGTCCGACGACAAGTCAAGTATTGTGGCAGATAGCGCCTTTTACTATGTTACTGTGTGGTGTACTGCTCTTTAAGGAAAAATTTGGCTGGCATCAAAAAATTGGTTTAGTGCTATTAATTATTGGCTTAATCGCGTTTTTTAATGAACATTTTAGTGAAATATTACAATTCGGTACTTACACTTTTGGTATTTTTATTGGAGCTAGTGCAGCAATTGTTTGGGTATTATATGCAATCGCACAAAAACTCATGTTAGAGAAATTTTCTTCTCAACAGATTTTAATGACTATTTATTTGGGATGTACGTTATTAATTAGCCCCTTTGCTGACTTTGGGCAAATTAGTCAAATTAACAATAGTTTTTTAATTGGTTGTTTTATTTTCTGTTGTTTAAATACTCTAATTGGTTATGGCGCCTATGCGGAAGCTCTGAATCATTGGGATGCTTCTAAGGTGAGTGTGGTGACTATTTTAGTTCCTATTTTTACTATGCTATTTTCTAGTCTTGCGCACTGGATTATGCCCGAAAGATTTTCAAGCCCAGATATGAACTTACTAAGTTATATTGGGGCATTTATTGTGGTATCAGGTACGATTTTATCGGCTGTAGGCCACAAATTGTTAAAGAAATAATATAATGAGTGTATTGAAGACGCTCAGAATGTAGGGACACGGTGCCCGTGTCCGCTCAGGAGAAAAAATGAAATTTATTGATGAAGCACTGATTCGTATTGAAGCAGGCGATGGTGGTAACGGCTGTGTCAGTTTCCGTCGTGAAAAATTTATCCCGAAAGGTGGTCCAGATGGTGGTGATGGCGGTGACGGTGGCGATGTTTACCTAATCGCTGATGAAAACTTAAACACCTTAATCGACTACCGTTTTGAAAAACGTTTTGCCGCAGGTCGCGGTGAAAACGGTCGTAGTGCAGGTTGTACAGGTCATCGTGGTAAAGATATTACCTTACGAGTGCCAGTAGGTACACGTGCAATCGACAATGATACCCAAGAGGTATTAGGTGACTTAACCAAACACGGTATGAAAATGCTTGTGGCAAAAGGGGGTTACCACGGTTTAGGTAATACCCGTTTTAAATCATCAGTAAACCGTGCACCTCGCCAAAAAACTAATGGTACACCGGGTGAAAAACGTGATTTACAACTAGAGTTAATGCTATTAGCTGATGTGGGTATGTTAGGTTTACCAAATGCAGGTAAATCAACCTTTATCCGTTCTGTATCAGCAGCAAAACCAAAAGTAGCAGATTATCCATTTACTACTTTAGTGCCGAGCTTAGGTGTAGCACGTATTGGTTCAGATCGTAGCTTTGTGGTTGCAGATATTCCAGGCTTAATCGAAGGTGCTGCAGATGGTGCTGGCTTAGGTATCCGTTTCTTAAAACACTTAGAGCGTTGCCGTGTATTAATTCACTTAGTGGATATTATGCCGATTGATGAAAGCGACCCAGCGCAGAATATCTCTGTAATTGAGTCTGAGTTATACCAATACAGCGAAAAATTAGCGGAAAAACCACAATGGTTAGTATTCAATAAGATTGATACCATTGGTGAAGAAGAAGCACAAGCACGTGCGGCTGAAATTGCAGAGCAGATCGGTTGGGAAGGGGATTACTACTTAATCTCGGCTGCAACAGGTCAAAATGTTCAGAACTTAACGCGCGATATTATGGATTTCATTGAAGCAAATCCACGTATCGAGGCAGAGGAAAAAGCCAAAGAAGAGGTTGCATTCAAATGGGATGACTATCATCAAGAAGCTATGCAAAATCCTATCACTGAAGATGATTGGGATGACTTCGACGATGATTGGTCTGAAGAAGATGATGATGGTGTAGAAATTATTTATCAAAAATAATTAATGAAGAGCTCGTATTTTATTGAATTACGAGCTTTTTTATTTCTTGAATAATCTCATTGCTGATTCTAAGCTTTAAGTAATTTCACACTCAGCCTTGCCACCGCACATAAATTGCCATTTTCATTGCGAATCTCTACCTGCCATACTTGACTCTCTTTGCCCAAGTGAAGTGGAATAGCACGAGCGGTTGCTAAACCTTGTTTGATGGCTTTTAGATGGCTGATATTCAGCTCTGTTCCAACTGGGATTTGGTTATCGTTAGCGGTTAAAAGTGCGGCTGCGGAACCAAGGGTTTCAGCGAGAGTGGCTGAAATTCCACCATGTAACAAGCCGAAGGGTTGAGTTGTGCGATGATCGATAGGCACAGTTGCTTCTAACCAGTTGTCGCCTTGTTTAGTAAATTCAATGCCTAAATGCGCCACTGCACAATTTTGGCAGAGCTGATTAAGTTGCTCGATTGAGCTTGTTTTTTTCCAGATCATTTGGGTCTTATACAATAAATTTGTTTTAACCCCATACGAGCCGTATGAGGTTATTTATCTAAGCGACTTTGTCGCTTATCTCCAGTTATAATTAGTCGCAAAGCGACTAAGATAAGAAACCTAGCACGGCTCGTGCTAGGTATATACGATTACATTATTTCCAACAACGCTTGAATCGGATGTTTGATAACTTGATGTTCCATCCGTTTTACTTGGCTACGGCACGAATATCCTGTTGCTAAACAGCGATTTAAATCTTTGCCATTGAGCTTAGTTTGCCAAGATTGCGCATAAATCGCTTTAGACATCGCTAAGTGCTGGGTTTCGTGTCCGAATGTGCCAGCCATACCGCAACAACCTGTTGTTTCGCTTACCAGTTTCTCACCAAAATGGCTAAAAATCTGTTGCCACTCTTTTGAGCTATTTGGTAGCGCAGTGCTTTCAGAACAGTGTGAGAATAAATACCATGGTAAGCGGTCGGTTTCTGCTGATTTTTTGCCAATCTTGCCCAGTTGTGAGATTAACCATTCATGCGCCAACAACACTTTAAAATCACCGCATTCGGTTTTAAGAATATCCTTATATTCTTCTCGATAAATCAGCGTTAAAGCAGGATCAACGCCCACCATTGGAATACCAAGTTTTGCTACACGGCTTAAAAAGTCTGCTTGGTTTCTGGCGGTTTTAGCAAATTTATGCAAGAAGCCTTTTACGTGTTGTGCTTTACCCGTTGGGTTAAATGGCAGCACAATCGGTTTAAAGCCTAGTTTTTGGCATAGCTCAACAAAATCGGTAACCACTTTGGCATCATAAAAGCTTGTAAAAGGATCTTGTACCACAAATAGATATTTGCCAATTTCAGCAGAAATCTGACCGCTTGCAACTTGTTGTTCAATCTCTTCTAGACTTTGACCTTGATAGCCAATTTCAATTAATTGCTGATTTAAAGTTGGCACAGATAGCGCTGGTAAATAAGTCATACCAATAGTGCTATTAGCGGCTTTTTCCGCAATGGCATTGGTGCTAAAGAAATTAAATAATTTCGGTGCTTTCGCCATTATCGGTGCGATAAATTCCAAATTAGAGACCACGTGATCTTTCAATGGGCGCATATAACGGCGGTGATATAGCTCATTAAATTGCGAACGGAAAGTCGGCACATCAATTTTAATCGGGCATTGGCTGGCACAGGCTTTACACGCCAAGCAGGTATCCATAGCGGATTTTACTTCATGAGAGAAATCGTACTCTTTGCCTTTATGCCATTGGTTACGGATTTTCTTCACAAAATCGACTAACTTAGTGGTCTTTGACTGCTTTTCAAAAATTAATTGATCAGGTGAAACATTTTGTTCCGCAAGCAAGCGTAGCCATTCACGAATTAAAGTCGCACGCCCTTTAGGTGAAAACAGGCGGTTACCAGATACCTTCATTGACGGACACATAGTGCTATGCACATCAAAGTTAAAGCATAAGCCATTGCCGTTACAATTCATTGCGCCTTTAAATTCTTCACGCACTTGGATTGGAATTTGGCGGTCAAAGTCAGCACGCATTGCTGAGTCAATCGGGTAGAGTGTCGCTTGGCTGTCTAATGGGGTACAAATCTTCCCTGGGTTTAAGCGATTTTGTGGATCGAATAGTTGCTTGATATAGCGTAATTCTTTCCACAAAGTTTCACCAAAGAAACGCTCACCATAGGCAGAGCGCATTCCCTTACCGTGTTCGCCCCAAATTAAGCCACCATATTTAGCAGTGAGTTCTACCACTCTATCGGAAATCTGCTTAAATTTTTGCACCTGCTCTTTGTCGCATAAATCAAGGGCAGGGCGCACGTGTAGCACACCCGCATCAACGTGGCCGAACATACCATATTCTAAGCCATTATCATCAAGGAGCTTACGGAATTCGACAATATAGTCCGCAAGGTTTTCTGGCGGTACGCAAGTATCTTCCACAAAGGCAATTGGTTTTGCCCAACCTTTTGCATTGCCAAGTAAACCTACCGCTTTTTTACGCATAGCATAGATTTTCTCAATAGAGGCTAAATCATTGCAGAGTTGGTAGCCGATAATACCGCTTTCATTATTAGCAATTTTGTTATCTAAGGTTTGGCAGAGATCTGCGATCAGCTTTTCATTATGCTCAAGATCATTAGAAGCATATTCAACAATGTTAATTCCTAAAATCGGATTGTTTGGATCTTCGGTCAGCAAATCAGAAACTGAGTGCCATACAATATCTTGTTTCGCCAGATTTAACACTTTGGAGTCAACGGTTTCTACGGATAAGGCTTGAGCCTGTAGCATAAAAGGCGCAGAACGCAATGCCGCATCAAAAGAGTTATATTTGATATTAATGAGAGTGCGGTATTTTGGAATAGGTAAAAGATTAAGTTTTGCTTCACAAATAAAAGCAAGAGAACCTTCCGAACCTGTCAGGATACGAGTGAGGTTAAATTCGCTCTCATCCTGATTAAATACATTCTTTAGATCGTAACCTGTTAAGAAGCGATTAAGTTGTGGAAGCTCTTTTAACACTGTTGGGCGTAACGCTTTGCAACGCTCAAAAATCTCGGTATGTAGTTGTCTAGCTTTGGTCGAGAGCTTCAGTTTATCCAGATTTGCAGAAAAATCATTAGAACTAACCGCTTGTGTATCTAAGATTTCGCCATTGATTAATACCGATTTAATCGCAAGGATATGATCAGAGGTTTTGCCGTATTGTAATGAACCCTGCCCTGAAGCATCAGTATTAATCATCCCACCTAGAGTTGCGCGGTTACTGGTAGAGAGCTCTGGAGAGAAGAATAAACCGTGTGGTTTGAGGAATTGATTAAGCTGATCTTTGACGACCCCTGCTTGCACTCGAACCCAGCGTTCTTCCACATTTAATTCTAAAATTTGTTTCATATGACGTGAAACGTCCACAATAATATTGTTATTGAGGGACTGACCATTAGTGCCCGTACCACTACCACGTGGAGTGAAAGTCAGTGCTTGAAAAGGCTCTCTTTGTGCTAGTTTGGTAATAATAACCACATCAGAAACGGATTTTGGAAAGAGAATAGCTTGGGGAAGCTGTTGATAGACACTGTTATCAGTAGCAAGTGAAAGACGATTAGCATAGCTTGATGCGATATCGCCGGTAAAATGTTGGTTTTTCAATTCCTGCAAGAACTGAATAACCGTAGAATTTAGGTTTGGAGTGTTTGCTAAACGAGGAATCATAGTTGTAATAAGTTAGAAAAGAAATTAATGAAATACTAACAATATTTTCAAATAATGGGAAATAGTAAGATGTAATTGACCTAATTTTTCAAAAAGAGAATAAGAAAAGAGATTCTTTGCATTTTTTTACAATATCATCGATTTTTTAAAATTGATTTTTTGAAAATTAATTAAGATAATGAGATTTCTTCTTGATTTAAGCTCGATCTTAACAGGATGGTAGTGGGATTTATAGTGCTGACAGTTTATTTTTTAAAAAGTTTACTTGTGTTAAACTTTTTTTGGAGTAAAATGCGCATTGAAACCTTAACTTTCTTTTCAAATTATGAATTGAAGGTAATTCAAGCCTTAATGCCTTTGAGGTATTAAGAATTTGTTAAAATCTCGATGACGATTAAATAGAGGATCATCAAAATGAAAAAAACATTAGTTGCATTAGCAGTATCTGGTTTAGCAGTTGCTTCAGTAGCAAACGCAGCTCCACAAGAAAATACTTTCTATGTTGGTGCTAAAGCAGGTTGGGCATCATTCCATGACGGTTTGACTCAATTTGATGCTAAGAAAAATGATGGTGAAGGCTACGGTATCAACCGTAACTCTGTAACTTACGGTGTATTTGGTGGTTACCAAATCTTAAACCAAGCTGGTTTTGGTTTAGCAACTGAATTAGGTTATGACTACTTCGGTCGTGTACGTGGTAACACAACTTTCGAAGGTGAAACAAAAGACAAACGTGCTGCAAAACACACTGCACACGGTGCTCATTTATCATTAAAACCTAGCTACGAAGTTTTATCTAATTTAGATGTTTACGGTAAAGTAGGTGTTGCATTAGTTCGTAACGACTATTATGAGCAAGAAACAGTAGTTAAAGCAGATCGTGAAAAAGCTCACACTTTCAAACCATCTCTACTTTTAGGTGCTGGTGTTGAATACGCAATCACTCCTGAATTAGCAGCTCGTGTAGAATACCAATACTTAAACCGCGTTGGTAACTTAGATAAAGCTGTTCGTAAAGAAGGTGGTCAATCTAACTTCCAATATAGCCCAGATATCCACTCAGTATCTGCAGGTTTAACATATCGTTTCGGTCAAGGCGCAGCTCCAGTAGCAGCTCCTGAAGTTGTAACTAAAAACTTCGCATTCAGCTCAGACGTTTTATTCGCATTCGGCAAATCTAACTTAGCAGCAGCGGGTAAACAAGCTTTAGATGCAGCAAACGCTGAAATCAACAACTTAGGTTTAGCTAACCCTGCTATCCAAGTTAACGGCCACGCAGACCGTATTGGTAAAGCAGCAGCAAACTTAAAATTATCACAACGTCGTGCAGAAACAGTAGCTAACTACATGGTTTCTCAAGGTGTTAACCCAGCTAACATCACAGCTGTAGGTTACGGTTCAGCGAACCCAGTAACTGGCAACACTTGTGATGCAGTTAAAGGCCGTAAAGCTTTAATCGCATGTTTAGCACCAGACCGTCGTGTTGAATTACAAGTTCAAGGTTCAAAAGAAACTACAATGTAATTTGTAGCGAACCGAGCGCTAAATTAGAAAAACCCACAGAAATGTGGGTTTTTCTTTTAGTAGCTGAACGATGGTTCAATAAAGATTTGCCTCGTTTGTATAATCTTTGCTATACTGGCAAAGTTATTATGTAATTGCTCTATCTTATTAGTAATTATATAACTTGAGTTTGCGTTATTTTTCTTGACGCAATTACTTTTATTCGATGACGATAAAATAGAGGATCATCCAAATGAAAAAAACATTAGTTGCATTAGCTGTATCTGGCTTAGCAGTTGCTTCAGTTGCAAATGCTGCGCCACAAGCAAACACTTTCTACGCAGGTGCTAAAGCAGGTTGGGCATCATTCCACGATGGTATCGAACAATTAGATGCTAAAAAAGATGGTAAATATGGTATTAACCGTAATTCAGTAACTTACGGTGTGTTCGGTGGTTACCAAATCTTAAATCAAGCTGGTTTAGGTTTAGCTGCAGAAGTTGGTTATGACTATTTTGGCCGTGTACGTGGTTCAGAGAAAAATCTTCCAACAAGCAAAGATAAACAGACTTTCCGTCACTCAGCTCACGGTACTGTAATTAGCTTAAAACCAAGCTACGAAGTATTATCTAACTTAGATGTATTTGGTAAAGTTGGTATTGCTTTAGTAAACAATAGCTATAAAACAGTAGATGTTGAAACTAAAGTTCCTTCAAAAGACTCTCGTTTCCAAACTTCTTTAGTATTAGGCGCAGGTGTTGAGTATGCAATTACTCCAGCTTTAGCTGCTAAAGTTGAATATCAATGGTTAAACAATGCGGGTAAAGCAGGCGCTCCTGTATTAGCTGCTGCTGGTGCAACCGACTACCGCCCAGATATCAGCTCAGTATCTGCAGGTTTAACATACCGCTTTGGTCAAGGTGCAGCGCCAGTAGTAGCACCAGAAGTTGTGACTAAAAACTTCGCATTCAGCTCAGATGTATTATTTGCATTCGGTAAAGCTAACTTAGCGGCAGCAGGTAAACAAGCTTTAGATACAGCAAATACTGAAATTGCAAACTTAGGTTTAGCTAACCCAGCAATCCAAGTTAACGGCCACGCAGACCGTATCGGTAAAGCAGCAGCAAACTTAAAATTATCACAACGTCGTGCAGAAACAGTAGCTAACTACATGGTTTCTCAAGGTGTTAACCCAGCTAACATCACAGCTGTAGGTTACGGTTCAGCGAACCCAGTAACTGGCAACACTTGTGATGCAGTTAAAGGCCGTAAAGCTTTAATCGCGTGCTTAGCACCAGACCGTCGTGTTGAAGTACAAGTTCAAGGTTCAAAAGAAGTTTCTATGTAATCTTCTTTAAGTCTTAAAGCTTAAAAAAATACCCACGTAAGTGGGTATTTTTGTTTCAGGTTGCAGATAAGCGTAATGTAGGGTGGGCATCCTTGCCCACCATTTTTGACTCATATGTATATATTGGTGGGCAGGGATGTCCACCCTACGAAATTGTTATCCTAGAAGAGCCTTCAAATTAGCTTTCATCTTATCTACTTGCTCAGAATAGATCTGTTTATTCTCAACTTCATCAATCAAATAGTTAATTGTTTCTGATAACGTCATTTCCATCTTTCTTGATTGTTTAGAAAGGCGTAGCCAGCTTGCATAATCTAAATCAATAGATTTTTTCTTAGTCGATTGCTTTTCTGCATTGAAGAAGCGCTTGCGACGAGCACGAATTGATTGGCGCATTTTCTTACGTTGCTCCGCAGTCATTTCATTTTTAATCCAACCTTCGATCTCCTCTGGTGAATTTTGCAAAGTCGTAAGTAATTGCATTTTAAGCTCAATTAAACTAGTTTCTTCGTGTTTGGTGACATTTTCACCCTCACGGTATTTTTTTAGCAGGTATTTCCATTTCCAACCTGCCTCTTGAATTTCTAATTTTTGATAGCGCATACTGTTATTTAACCCAATAAATCTTTGTGTGAAGTATAACGGAATTACAGGTATAATGAAGCAAATTTCTTAATGAGGCAACTTTGTGCAAATAACCCCGATTAATTGGCAATCTTTAACTATTCAATACCCTTTTGCTGAATCAAGCGAGCAGGTTAATTTTTTTGATTTTCAGACTAAAACTCAACAAGCGATCGATCAATTTATTTTGAGCGAAGGAAATAGTGCATTAATTTTAAAAACTGAAACCTTCCCAGAATTTTTAGCAGAAATTGAAGACTATTTTGAATCTCAACATATTGTAACGCTAACTAAAATAGAATTTAATCGTAATAGTTTATTTGGATATAGTCTTTATCTGGAAAAAGAGAACCGAGCAGAGAGCGTACAAGGGGCAATTCAACAAGCTAATAATGGTGTATTAATTTTAAATATTAATTCGCTATTATTGGATGTTACTCAATGGGATAGATTAAAACAGGCATTATTATTTGGTTATTATGAACCTCATACTATTAATGCCGTACCGACACCTCTAGAAGCAATTCAGAGCCAATTCAAACTGGTATTAGTAGGAAGCCGAGAAGATATTTCAACTCTTGCTACCTATGATGATAGCCTCTATCAATTTAGCCAATATGCTGAAATTGAATCTTACCTAATGATTGATGAAGATAATCTTCAACAATGGGGTGATTATATTCAAACAACAGCACAAAAATATACGCAAAAATTATTTTCGGCACAGGCATTAAATCAATTATTACAGAATTATATTAGAGAAAGTGAGAGCCAACAATTAATCTCAATTTCACCTACATTAGTTAAAAAGCATATTTTAGGCATTAATACTTTCTATCGAAATCAGTCTGAATTTAAGGATATTCAAGGCTATTTTGATTATTTAGAACAGCAATCTGCAGTATTAAATCAATATGTTTTGCAAGATATTTTAAATAATCAGCAATATATTGAAACGGATGACGAAACAGTCGGGCAAATTAATGGTTTATCGGTAGTAGAGTTTGATGGTATTCCTCACTCATTTGGTGAGCCACTACGTATTAGCTGTAATGTTCAGTATGGAGAGGGCGAAATTCACGATATTGAGCGCAAAGTAGAGCTAGGTGGCAATATTCATTCCAAGGGGATTATTATTGCCCAGTCTTGCCTTGCGAACCTATTGGAATTACCTGCGCAATTGCCATTTTCAGCCTCTTTAGCCTTTGAGCAATCCTATGGCGAAATTGATGGTGATAGCTCGTCTCTGGCGATTTTCTGTGTGCTAATTAGTGCTTTAACTAAATTACCTTTACCACAGTCTTTGGCTGTGACAGGCTCAATTGACCAATTTGGTAATGTGCTGAGTGTCGGTGGTGTTAATCAGAAGATTGAAGGCTTTTTCAATGTATGTAACGCACGTGAGTTAACAGGTAAGCAAGGAGTGGTTATTCCTGCGGTATGTTTATCTCATCTTAGCCTCAAACCAGAGGTATTAGAGGCAATTAAGGCTGATAGATTTAAAATCTGGGCAGTTGCAGATGTATTCGAAGCGATTGAAATTCTGTTACAACATCAATTTTATGATGAAGAGTTACCAAAAGAGAGTGATAAACCTTCAATCTTTTCTCTTGTACATCAATATATTGATGCTAATCAAAACGAAGAATTAAGCGGTTCGATTTTGCAAAAAGTTTACAAATTGCTAAAACGCCACTGATCCGACAAGTCAGCTTACACTTGTTCGCTATTTTAAAAGTCTGTTACTATGTGTATGTCCAAAATGCACTGCTGTAGCAGACTTTTTCATTTATACAGGAATAAAAAATGATGAACACTTGTACACCTAACATTAAATCTAACTATGATTACCAAGACTTATTAGCTTCAGGACGTGGTGAATTATTCGGTAGTGAAGGTCCACAATTACCTGCGCCATCAATGTTAATGATGGATCGCATTACCAAGATTACCGATGTTGAAGGTCTATTTGAGAAGGGCTATATCGAAGCAGAGTTAGATATCAATAAAGACTTACCTTTCTTTGGTTGCCATTTTATCGGCGACCCAGTAATGCCCGGTTGTTTAGGTTTAGATGCCATGTGGCAGTTAGTGGGTTTCTACTTAGGCTGGATCGGCGGTAAAGGTAAAGGCCGTGCATTAGGTGTAGGCGAAGTGAAATTTACAGGTCAAATTTTACCAACAGCGAAGAAAGTGATTTATCGTATTAATATGAAACGAGTGATCAACCGTAAGTTAGTGATGGGAATGGCAGATGGCGAAGTGGAAGTGGATGGCCGAGTAATCTATACTGCAACGGATTTGAAAGTAGGCTTGTTTCAAGATACAGCATCGTTTTAATTTATCGATATAGGCTCATAACGAAATTATGTAGCAGTGGTACAAATCAAATATTTGAATTCACTACTCTCTCCCTTTGGGAGAGAGACCGCAAAAATTGCGTTCAGTAATTTTTGCAGAGAGAGGGTAACACGCGTGATATTTAAGGGAATATTTAACAATTTCCCTCTCCAAGAGGGAGTGGGTGTAAATTAGAATGTGTGCAAATACTCACCAAATTCCCTCTGTTTTTGCGATCTTGATCGAAAAATAAAAACTCTTTTGTTTACCAAAAATTCTGCCAATTTTAGTATTTCCGAAAATATTTTATTTAAGGATATACGATGCTTATCCAGCTTAAAGCATTTAGCTTAATTGAAACGCTTATAACATTGGTGATTTTAATTCTCTCACTCTATTTTATCTCTCCAATCTTTTTTAAACTTCATGATCATCTTTTATTAAATAAAGAAATTGATCAAGTAAAAGCATTTATTTACCAAATTCAATCCAAAGCTCGTTACCAAAAGCAAAATTACTCTATTTCCATTAATCAAGATAATCAGCAATGGTGCATGGTTGCAGTTGCAAAATTAGATAGCAAACAGATCGCTTGTGATTGCTTAAATATCAACAGCTGTTTAATTAAAGACGAATATCGCTTATACCATTCACATAATGCACTCACATTAAAGAGCAATAGTTTATATCCAAAAGTATTTATGAATGTCGATGGTAATGCTGGTCGACTAGAATCTAAATGTTTAGGCTTTGCTTTAAATAATGAAAAAGACGTAATTCAATTTGAGCAAAATGGAGTCGTATATGTTATTCAAAAAAATAAACGTTCAACCTGCCGTTAGCTTAATTGAAATACTTATTTCACTTAGTTTAGCGAGCTTTATTTTATTGATTGCTAGTTCGTTATATAGCCAATATTATTATACTCAGTCTAAGCAACGAGAGTTATTGAATTTACAAACGCATACTCATCAACTATTAGATTATTTCCAACAACATATTCAGCACATGAATTATCAAGGTAATTATCGTGAAAATAGCAATTTTGATTTATTTAGCAGCAAGGATAAAAATTATTTACTAGAGGGAAAACAATGTTTAATGTTTTTCTATGATTTGAATGGTGATGGCTGTATTGGTAATCGTAATAAAACACAAGCTTGCCAAGTTCAAGGATTAAATAAGACCAATAATATTGCAAAAGAGTTATTTGGTTTTAAATTTGAGAATCAAGCAATTTATATTTACGAAGATAACCAAATTCAAACCTGCTATGGACAGGAATGCGAAATATTTGCTAAAGGCTGTAATATTGGAAAATGGAGCAAAATGGCGGATATGGGAGACTACATAGTCACACAACTTAACTTTAGTTGGTTAAAAGAAGACAAGTTACTTAAAATAGAATTATCTTTAAAATCAACCAAATTGCCTAAAGTTGAATATAGCGCAACAGCATATAGTTATTTATTTAATTCAGGAGAAGATTAATGGGGTCCTTTCAATTTAGATTAGCTCGTTTTCAACCTGCTAGTAGTCTACTAGTCAGTTTAATCATATTAACGACAATATTTTCTCTTATCTTCTTATTTAAAGATGATTTAATTAGTCGTGAAAAAATCACACAAAACTACTATCAAAATTATTTAAATAGTAAATTAAAGGTATTTGATAAAATTAAACAAAATAAACAACAGGAGTGTGAGCATCAGAAAAAAGAGAAAATAGTTTTTGAGTTTGAAAAAATAAAATATCAATTTAACTGTGTTCAAACCAGCTTATTTATTCAGCCTAAGCCAACCAGAGATAAATATATTGCCGTGGATGATATTCATCGTTGGCTAGATTTAGATACATATCAACAAGCGGTCGTTTATATTAAATCTTTAGCAGAACTGCCAAATAGCAGTGAACAAGCGCCAAGAATAGCCATTGCGCTTAATGATATTGATGAAAATATTACTAAGGATTTTTATGGCATCATTATTACAGACTACTATTTTGATATTAAAGGCAGCCGGAAAATGTATGGTGTGCTCTATTCCTCCTTTGATAATGCGCGTGAAGAGCGTAATTTAACTTATCGCCGCGCAGTGGTGGATAACCTAGAAAAGATGCATTCTCAATGGCACTATTTAACCCATTCTCAAACGATATTAAATTATGATTAACCCCATTCAAAAAGCGGAAAGTTTCAGTAGTGTGATGATTGCACTGATGATTTTCTCATTACTTTATTTAAGTTACAGCCAATGGCAATCCAAGCAGAATCAACGCTCAAATTTTCTCTATCAACAGAAACAAGCCTTACAAATTGCCGAAAATCAAATAAGTTTACAGATGGCGAATCATGCTTGTGAAAAGTCTATTCTCCGAAACGGATTACGTTTTGATATTGCGTGTTCCCAGCAACAAATCAAGGTTAATTTTCCACTGGGTGAAGTGATAATTCGTTAGATCATTGTGAGATAACTCGCTAGAATGAACGGATTAAAAGCAAGAGGAAAACCCGATGTTTACTGTTTACTACTCAAATCAATTAGCAAGCCAAAAAGATCTCCTGATCAAAATTCTAGAGCAAGATCCTAACCCAAACCCCTTTGAGAAAGAAACCATTCTTGTCCAGAGTATCGGTATGGCGCAATGGCTACAAATGCAGATTGCCGAGAGTGAAGGTGTAGCTGGAAACATCGATTTTCCTTATCCAACTAGCTTTTTGTGGCAACAATATCGCTTATTGTTTCCTGAATTGCCGAAAGAGAATATTTTCGCACGTAGTACAATGGTATGGCGTTTGATGCGCTTAATCCCTCGTTGCCTCACTCAACCCGAATTTGCACCACTTGCTACCTACCTAAAAAATCCAGATCAACTTAAATTGTATCAATTAGCCTCTAAAATTGCTGATCTTTTTGACCAATACTTAGTTTATCGCCCTCATTGGTTAATTCATTGGGAGAAAGGCGAACAACACGCTATTTTGAACGAAATTAGCCGAAATATCTCTTTTAAAAACAAAGACTTTGAAGATATTGCCCAAAGTAATTTATGGCAAAGTATGTTGTGGAATCTGCTTATTGAAGATATTAAGCAAGATAGTGATGCGATAACGTTTAACACGTCTCACCGAGCTTATTTACAACAGCGTTACTTTGAAAAATTAGACAACCTCACTCCACAGGAAATTGAGAAATTACCTAAACGCATTTTTGTGTTTGGAATTTCCTCAATGCCCATTCAACAGCTTGCTGTATTGAATAAATTAAGTGAACATTGTCGTGTTTATCTGTTTTTTACCAACCCAAGCGAGTCCTTTTGGGAAGATGCACGTGAAGATAAAGTCGTTGAAAAACTCGCATTAAATCAAAGTCTCACAGAAGAAGATCTCTCCATTTTATTGGAAGGACAAGGCAACCCATTATTAGTTAATTGGGGCAAGCAAGGAAAAGAATTTCTTAATTTAATTAGCGAAGCAGAACTTGATACCTACTACATTCCTGATATGAGCAATTTAGATAATGGCTCTTTATTAGCTCAAATTAAGCAAGCGATTTTTAACTTTGAGCATCATTCTGAATTTCAGCTCTCTAAGAAAGACAACTCTGTTCAAATCCACTCTTGCCACAGCCAAATGCGTGAAGTGGAAGTGCTGCATAATAATTTACTCCAGTTATTTGAACAAAACCCAGCGTTATCGCCGAAAGATATTATCGTCATGTCAGCAGATATTGACAGCTATGCGCCTTACATTAATGCGGTATTTTCGCGCTATACTTACGGTGATAAACGTTATATACCTTTTACGCTTTCCGACCAAAAGATCAATTTTATTGATCCGATTGTATCGAGTTTCTTAACGTTACTTTCACTCAAAGATCGTAAATTTAGTGCAGAAGAGATCTTGGATTTACTTGATATTCATGCGATTCGCGAAAAATATCAATTAAATGAAGAACAGCTATTTACCGTGCGTGAATGGATTAGACATTCAGGCATAAGAGCAGGGTTAAATAAACAAAATCCAGAATGGAAAAACTATAATTCTTGGGAAAACGGCTTAAATCGTCTACTACTTGGCACAAGCCTTAAAGAAGAAAGCAATAGCTGGCAAGACACGCTAGGATTTGATGAAAGCTATGGCTTAAATGCTGAATTGACAGGCAATATTGCACATTTTATTGATAATCTGACCGCTTGGATTAGCTTTATTCAGCAGCCACAATTGATTGAAAACTGGCAGCAACAACTTATCGAATTAACGAATAATTTCTATCAAGAGAATGATGAAAATACCCTGACGTTATTCAATCTTAAACAAGCAATTGATAACGTTGTTGATGCCGTCCAGCAGACCAATTTTGCAGAAAAGATCACAATTGATGTACTTGCTCAACTCTTTGATCAACAGCTCAGCGAACAGCGTAGTAATCTAAATTTCCTTGTTGGGAAAGTGAATTTCTGTACGTTACTTCCAATGCGAGCGATTCCATTTAAAGTGGTTTGTTTGCTTGGCATGAATGAAGGTGAATACCCTCGTCAGCAACCAGTGAATAGCTTTGATTTAATGCAATATGCGCCACAAAAAGGTGACCGTGCGCGCCGTGATGACGATCGCTATTTATTCCTTGAAGCGTTACTGTCTGCGCAACAAACGCTTTATATTAGCTATGTGGGGCAATCGCTCACAAGCAGTGCGGAGAAATTACCATCAATACTCGTTTCGCAACTTATTGGTTATATTGATGAAAATAGCGTGGGTAAACAGACATTTACAATTCAGAAACATGCCATGACGGTGTTTAGCCCAAAAAACTTTAGCAATGGTAATATTTCTTATGATAAAGAGTGGCTAGAGACTAAAAATAAACAGCAAGAGGTTGGCGAGTTTTTAACACCATTAACCACAGAAATAAATAGACCAACAGACATTGAGCTATCGGATTTAATCAGCTACTTGCAAGATCCAGTAGCGCACTTTTTCAAAACACATTTAGGCGTACGTTTTGAATCTTACGATCAACAAATTGCTGAAAGTGAGCATTTCGATTTAGATAATTTGGAACGCTATAACTTTTTAGATACGCTACTTGGGTTGAATGCGGAAGAAACAGAAGTCTTTATTGAAAATGAAACATTAAAGGGTAACTTACCTGTTAATGCTTTTGCGACGATTACAAAAAATAATTTGCTAGAGAATATTCAATCACTGAAAACAGCGCTATCTGATTATTTGAGTGAAGAAAAATCTATTTATGAAGTCGATCTTAAATTAAATCCTCAAACACAAGCGGTTAATTTAATCGGAAATATTGCAAATCGCTTTGGTGATGAAATTATTTTATGGCGTGTAGGGCGATTACGTGATAAAGACATTATTCTTACATGGATATATCACTTAATTTTATGCGCCACAGACAGTGGGGTGAGTCATCTCAAATTTTATTATCGCCAACAAAGTGAAGCTAAATATCTCGAATTCCAACCAATAGAAAAGCAGCAGGCGAAAGCATTATTAGTACGTTATATAGATGATTATTTGACAAGTTTTAATCAATTAAAATGGGCTTTAAATGATAACTTAGACGATTATTTCAAACAGGTTAATGAGATGGAAGATGAAACTTCGCGAGTGATGTTTTGTCAAAGCAACATCGAACAACTTGAGAATATTTATGTTCAACGAGTTATTGGGCAATCTAAACAGTTAGATTGGGTAGAGATTTATCAACGTACCCAAGATTGGTTTGGGTTGATGATTTCGAGTGTGAAATAAGGTTTGCCAAATCTCCCCTAACTCCCTCTTTGCTAAAGAGGGGGTTTAGTTTAGAGAAAATTTATAAATCGCCAGATTATTTAACAAGCTGATGATTACAGATATTCTTAAATATTTAGAGGACAGTCCCCCTCTTTAGAAAAGAGGGGATAGGGGAGATTTGACAGAAATGAAAACGGAGTGAGAAGTTTATTGCTCACATACAATCTCCCCCATTAACTATTAACATACACAAACAACCTATGAAAAAATCTCTTTTAGCCTATACCCTACAGGCACTGTTTGCGTTGAGTGTGATACACACCACCGCATTTGCAAATAATGCCCCAAATCTCACCGCTAGTAACGCTATTAGCCAAAATCAGCAACTTGGTTTTGAATTACTTAAAACAGTTATCAACAAAAGTCCTGCAGATAAAGCTATCTACCAAGGTATCAAACTCAATAATGGCATGGAAGTACTCCTCATTTCGGATGAAAAAGCAAATAAGTCTTTGATGTCATTGGCTTTACCGATTGGCTCAATGGAAGATCCTATTGAGCAACAAGGGCTTGCGCATTACCTTGAGCACATGATCTTAATGGGATCAAAAGCCTTTCCTGAAACCAATAGCTTAGACGGTTTCTTAACCAAAAATGGTGGCTATAACAACGCCTATACCGCTTCCGACCGCACTGTCTATTTTATGGAAGTAAACCATAACGCTTTTGATGAAGCTGTAGCACGTTACGCAGACACTTTTGCTCAGCCATTGCTATCAGAGCAGAATGCTAAAAAAGAGGTAAATGCAGTTAATGCTGAGATGATCCGCGCAAAATCAAATGACGGATTTCTCATGCAAGCGGTAAATCTGGCAACAGCAAACCCTTCTCACCCAATGACTAAATTTGCGGTAGGGAATAATGACACCTTATCAGATAAAGAGAACAGTAAGCTACAAGAAGAATTGGTTAAATTTCACCATCAATATTATTCAGCGAATTTGATGAAGGCAGTGCTATATTCAAATCAACCCATTGAGCAAATGGCTAAATTAGCGGAGCAGACCTTAGGCAAAGTTGAGAATAAACGCATAGCTCAGCCAACACTAGATATGCCTTTCTTACGTACGGAAGACAAAGGCGTTATGATCCAATACAAACCTGTTCGTCCAAGCAAAATGTTGTCACTCTCTTTTGATATGCCAGAAGATAAAGCGGAGTTCAAACATAAGAGTGGTGAATATTTAGCTTATATATTTGGTAACAATACTGAAGGAACATTGTCGGATTATTTAATTAAACATGGCTTATCTGACAGCGGTATTCAGCCAAGTTCAGAAGCGGATATTAGTCGCAATAGTGGTGCTTTTAGTCTGTATATTCGCTTAACGGAAAAAGGTTTAGCGGAGCAAGATAAAATTATCTCCATGGCGTTTCAACAGATTGCTGAAATTCAAAAAGCTGGAATACAAAAAAGCTATTTTAATGAACTAAAAGAGAGCTTAGCTCAAGAATTCCAACACCTACAAACAGAAAAAAATGGTGATTACATCTCTGAACTTGCAAGCCAGATGCTAAGTTATCCATTAGAACATATTATCGATCAAAGCTTTGTTGCTGAAAGTATGGATGAAGAGGCGATTAATGCCAAATTAGCGCAAATGACCATCGACAATGTGCGTATTTTAGTGGTGAATGATAAGGCGCAAACCGATAAGAAAACTAAATATTTTGAAGCGCCATATTCAATCTCAAAAATTAGTCCTCAACAAAGAGAAAAATGGCTGGATTTTAGCCAAAATCCTGAGTTGAAATTGCCTGAGTTGAATCCTTATTTTGCTACAGATTTTTCGCTAAATAGTACAGATAGTAGCCGAAAAATGCCAAAATTAATCATGCAAGAGCAAGGAATTGCAGTGTATGCAATGCCGAGCCATTATTTTATTAATGAGCCGAAAGCTAATATTGCAATGACCTTCTCAATGACAAACAAAAGCGATGATTTAAAACAGTCAATCAGCGCCGTAATTCTTGGTTACATGAACAACCTAGTGCAGAGCAAAATTGACTTTCAAGCATCTGTGGCAGGTATGGATGTTAGCTTAACTACCGCTGAAAATAGCATTGGGTTGAGTGCGAGTGGTTATACTCAACATTTGAGCAAATTAGCCAAAGACGTGCTTAATTTATTTGCGTCATTTGAATTGAGTGAAGATGAGCTCACCCAAGCCAAACAGCGAGTATTTGAAATGTTGGATCAAGCAGAGAAGGATAGCGCACTACGTCAAGCAAATCGTGCCCTAACCAACTTTGCAAGCTATCCTTATTTTGACGTTGATAAAACACGTAAAATGGTGGCGGAAGTCACCTTGCAAGATATTCAACAAATGCGCGAAAAACTTTTGAATCAATCCACAGGTTTAAATGTGCTGTCTGTAGGGAATACAAGTGATGAGCAGCTAAAAGATCTCATTGGCGAAGTGGAAAAAGTCGTTAAACATAATAATTCTGCAATCGATTATGGCAGATATATTGATATTCACCAAAGCCAACGCAAGCTCAATTATATCAAGCAGATTAGCCACGAAGATAATGCCCTTGTTGTGGCATATTACCCGAATGATTACCAAGAACTTGAAGGCGTAAGCTACTCAATTTTACTCAAAGACATTCTCTCACGTTGGTATTTTGACGATTTACGTACTGATAAACAGCTTGGTTATGCGGTACATGCAACTCGTGGCTCAATTGGTAAAACCTCAGGTCTTCAATTTTTAGTACAAAGCCCAACGGCTTCACCAAAAGAGATCATGGTGCATAATCAACGCTTCTTTGCGGAATCGCTTGAGAAATTAAAAGCTATGTCCGCTGAGGAGTTTGAAAAATACCGTGCAAGTTTGTTAGAGCAGTTACAGTTCAAGCCTGAATCTCTTGATCAGGAATTTGCAGAATTTGTGACAGATTTTAGCCGAGGCAATAGTAAGTTTGATCGCAAAGCTCAAATCATTGAATTGGTTAAAGGCTTGACTCAACAAGATATTATTGATTTTTATCAAAAAGCGGTCATTGACCAAAAAGGCTTGGTATTTGTAAGCCAAGCAATTGGTACCAAAGCAAGCATCAATCAGCCTGATGAATTGAAAGATTTTGAAAAAGTGGACAGTATTGAACAGCTTCAAAAAGAATTTGAAGTGAAAAGATATTAAGTCTAACAGAGCCTATACCAAACTTTGTGTAAATGCCTGTTTTTTCGGTGGGGATTTTTACCCATCGATTCAGGGATTACCCTGTGCAGTTATTACATTATTTCACATAATCTTGAGGACTCTGTTTTTATAATTTACATAACACCAATTTCCCACCAAATCTCTGAGTCAAATCTTGCTCAAAAGAACTCAAATTGGTAGGATTTATCGCAAGAATCAATTCTATCTTATCACTGAATTGCTGCTCGCTTAACTCAACATCATAAAGGGGTAGCATATGCTGAATAGTATTAAACTGCTCATATTCACATTGCAAGCGGTAAGATTCTCTTAATACTTTACGTTCTTTTTCTACTTTAAGTAATGCCTGCTGCACGCCATTACCATAGGCTTTTACTAGCCCTCCAGTGCCTAATAAGATTCCACCATAGTAGCGCACTACTACCGCACTAATTTCACCGATTCCACTTCCTAACAGATAATTCAGCATGGGCTTTCCTGCAGTTCCGGAAGGCTCTCCATCATCTGAAAAACCATATTGTTGTGAATCTGTCGGCATTCCTGCAACCGCAGCCCAACAATGATGGCGAGCTTGTGGATGTAGCATTCTTATTTCTTGCCAAAAAGCTTTTGCCTGTTCCATACCTTCTGTATGACGAATATAAGTAATAAAGCGGCTTTTCTTAATTTCCTCTTCAAAAATAACCTCGAATCGAGGAACAACATATTCCATAACCTAATCCTGTTTAAAATACATGTTAATAAATAAAATTTAATAATTATTGTTATAAATATTTATAATGTTTTAAATTTGTTAATTTTTTGTGAGCATTCACGCATTTTTATAAGAAAGCGTTTGCGTAAGTTCAAAAACAGGAGTATATATCAAATCCTGTTTTTTAATAAAACTCACACAACATCATCACATTTCTTCATACGAGGATATTAATATGAAAAAACTTTTTAAACTATCTCTAATTTCTACTTTAGCTTTAAGTGCTCTATCAGCTCAAGCAGAAGAAAAATTCATTACTATCGGTACAGGTGGTCAAACCGGGGTTTACTATGTAGTAGGTCAGTCAATCTGCCAATTAGTAAATCGTGATACAGCCAAAACACAAGTGAAATGTAATGCGCCATCAACAGGTGCATCAGTTGCTAACTTAAACTCAATTGCAGCAAAAGAGATGGATATGGGGATTGCACAATCAGACTGGCAATACCATGCTTATAACGGATCTAGCTCATTTGAAGGCAAGAAAAATGAAAAATTACGAGCTGTTTTTTCACTTCACCCAGAACCATTCACATTAATGGCGCGCGATGATTCAGGCATCAACAATTTTGATGATCTAAAAGGTAAACGTCTTAACGTGGGTGACCCAGGCTCAGGTACTCGTGCAACAATGAACGTTATTCTTAACGCTAAAGGCTGGACAGATAAAGAATTCAAAGTGGCTTCTGAATTAAAACCAGCAGAAATGGCATCATCAATGTGTGATAACAACTTAGATGCTATTACCTATAACGTTGGCCACCCAAATGGTGCGTTAAAAGAGGCTGCGGCTTCTTGTAATGCGCATTTAGTGCCAATTACAGGTGAAGCGATTGATAAATTAGTGGCAGATCATTCTTACTATGCAAAAGCGGTTATTCCAGGCGGATTATATAAAGGTTCAGACAACCCTGTAGAGACTTTTGGTGTGTATGCAACTTTAGTGACTTCTGCCGATGTGGAAGATGATAAAGTGTATGCGGTAGTGAAAGCGGTATTTGATAACTTTGATCGCTTTAAACGTTTACACCCAGCGTTCGCAAACCTAAAAGAAGAAGAAATGGTTAAAAATGCACTTTCAGCACCATTACACGACGGTGCAGTGCGTTACTATAAAGAACGTGGTTGGATTAAATAATATTTAATCTATAAAAATAAGGAAGCCACATTGGTGGCTTCCTTTTGCATTTTATTTTATCGGAGGTTTTATGTCCGAAAAACACAACAAAATTGATTACGATGACCTGCAAGATATGGTCGCATCAAGCGACTCTGGTGGTCGTAACCCATCAGGTTTTACTAAACAATTAATTATCGCTACTGCGATTTTATGGTCTATTTTTCAACTCTACTATACCTCACCATTCCCTTTCTGGTTACAAGAGGTAGTGCGTGATATGGGGATGAGCCTAAACGTCGTTGTTGATGACACTAAAGCACGCTCAATCCACTTAGCGTTTGCACTATTCCTTGCTTATTTAGTTTTCCCAGCTTTTGCAACTTCGCCAAAACATCGAGTGCCTTATTTAGATTGGGGATTGGCAATTTTAGGGGCTTTTCTTGGTGCTTACTATATCTTTTTCTATGAGGGGTTAGTTACTCGCTTCGGTGCACCAAATACTCAAGACATTATTGCAGGTTGCTTAGGTATTTTAGTCCTACTTGAAGCTTGCCGTCGTAGCTTAGGTTTGCCACTAGTTATTATTGCAACAGTATTCTTACTATATAACTATTTTGGGCAATTCTTACCAACAAACTGGATTATTAGCCATCGTTCAGGTTCTCTCTCACAAATTATCAACCAACAGTGGATTACCACTGAAGGTGTATTTGGGGTAGCCGTTGGGGTCTCAACTAAGTATGTATTCTTATTTGTATTATTTGGTGCATTGCTAGATAAAGCTGGGGCAGGTAACTATTTTATTAAAACCGCCTTTGCTTATTTAGGACACTTTAGTGGTGGTCCAGGGAAAGCCGCTGTGGTTTCATCTGCCTTAACAGGCTTAGTGTCTGGCTCATCTATTGCTAATGTAGTAACCACAGGGACTTTCACAATCCCAATGATGAAACGTGTTGGTTTAAGCCCTGAAAAAGCAGGTGCAATTGAGGTTGCTTCATCAGTGAATGGTCAGATTATGCCACCAGTAATGGGGGCAGCTGCATTCTTAATGATTGAGTATGTAAACTTGCCTTATAGTCAGCTAATTACTCACGCTTTCTTGCCTGCAACCATCTCTTATATTGCTCTTGTTTATATTGTGCATTTAGAAGCTCAAAAAATGGGGTTAAAAGGGTTAGAACGTGTTGAAGCAGCGAGCCCAGTTTTAGTCACACTATTACGTATTGTAACCAACATATTAATTGCAGTCGGTCTTGCGATGGCGGTTTATTACGGTTTAGGCTGGATTAAATCCGTTGCTGATGATTTTGCTTTTGTATTAGTGTGTGGTTTGTTAGCGATTGTTTATTTACTGCTAATTCGTCGTGTAGCAAGTTTCCCAGATTTAGAAATGGACGATCCAAATTCACCTGTAACCACATTACCATTACGTAAACCAACAGTGAACTCGGGCTTACACTTCTTATTGCCAGTTGTGGTATTAATGTGGTGTTTAATGGTAGAGCAATTCTCACCAGGTTTATCCGCATTCTGGGGAACGGTGGCATTAGCTGTAATTTTAGTGACTCAGCGTCCATTATTAAACTTCTTCCGTAAAGGTAATCCTGCAAATAATATTGCGCTATTTAAACAGGGTTATCATGAATTAGTAGATGGCTTGGAAGCAGGCGCTCGTAATATGATTGGTATCGGTATTGCAACAGCAACGGCAGGTATTATTGTTGGTGCAGTATCTCTTACTGGTTTCGGTGTGCAGCTTTCAAGTATTATTGAAATGCTATCAATGGGTAACATTCTATTAATGTTAATCCTTGTGGCTGTATTTAGCTTAATTCTGGGGATGGGTTTACCGACTACGGCAAACTATATTGTGGTGTCATCATTAATGGCATTAGTGATTGTTGAAGTAGGGAAACAAAATGGCTTAATTGTACCGCTTGTAGCAGTGCATTTATTTGTATTCTACTTCGGGATTATGGCAGACGTAACACCACCAGTAGGGCTCGCCTCTTTTGCCGCGGCGGCGATTTCAGGGGGAAGCCCAATTAAAACAGGGGTAACCGCATTCTATTACAGTCTGAGAACAGCGATCTTGCCGTTCCTCTTTATCTTCAATACTGATTTATTATTAATTGATGTTGGCTGGGTGAAGGGGATTTTAGTCTTTATTACTGCAACGTCGGGGATAATGTTCTTTACTGCTGCAACAATGGGCTATTTCCAAACTAAAAATAAACTTTGGGAAACGTTAGTACTTATTCTTGCAGCATTTATGATTTTCCGCCCTGGTTTCTTTATGGAGCGCATTTCGCCGTCTGAACGCCATATTGAGCCAAGCCATTTTGCTGAGATTGTTCACGAATTACCAGAAGGCAGAAACTTTAAGCTCAAAGTTTCAGGCGTAAATCCTTACGGTAAAGAAATTGAATTCTATTCACAGATGGCTGTACCAAAAGGTGAAACCGGTGAAGATCGTATTAAAGCGCTTGGTTTAACTTTATTAGATACAGGTGAGAAAATTGAATTTAATGGTGGTGAAACAGCCAAAATTATCATTGATAATGTAGAAATTGATTCACCAGCAGCGAAAGTTGGTCTGAACTGGGATCAAACTATTCTTGAAGTTGCTGTACCACAAAGTTCATTAGCAAAAGAGTGGATGTTCATTCCAGCATTCTTACTTGCTTTTGGGGTATGGTGGAACCAACGTCGCCGTCGTCAGAAATAGCCATATTATTACCTAGCACGAGCCGTGCTAGGTTACTTAGCTAAGTCGCTTTGCGACTTTAGAGCGACAAAGCCGCTCAGCTAAGTAACCCCATACGGCTCGTATGGGGTTAAGGATATCAATATGTATAACAAACTTTTACTCGCTATCGACTTAAATAATCTTACTAGTGCGAAATATGTAGTCGATACTGCACTCCAAATTACCGCACAAAACCCTGATGCAGTTTATCGAGTGGTTACTATTATTGAGCCGATGGATGATAGTTTTATCTCAGCTTTCTTGCCAAAAAACTTTGATAAATCAGTCGTTGAAGAAGCTAATAAAGCATTGCATGATTTTACTAAAGCAAATTTTCCAGAAGGCGCGAAAGTACAACACATTGTGGCACACGGAACCATTTACGAAGAGATTAATCGTATAGCGGAAGAAAAATCAGTCGATCTTATTGTGATGCTAGCCAGTAGCAAACCACAAGCTAAAGGTTTAAGTTCAAATACGGTGAAAGTCGCTCGCCATAGCGAAAAACCGATGTTAATTTTGAAATAATTTAATATAAACCGTCTATTTAGACGGTTTTTTTATTGTCTGCTATAATCATACCTAATTATTCCTAATCTCAAAAAAGACAGACAAATGAGCAAATTAAATATCATCTTCGCAGGTACACCTGACTTTGCTGCAACGCATTTACAAGCCCTTTTAGATTCAGAACACAACGTTATTGCTGTTTATACCCAACCAGATAAACCTGCAGGACGCGGTAAGAAACTCCAAGCAAGTCCAGTTAAACAGCTGGCAGAAGCGCACAATATTCCTGTATATCAACCAAAATCATTACGCAAAGAAGAAGCACAAGCAGAACTTCAAGCATTAAATGCGGATGTAATGGTAGTTGTGGCTTATGGTTTAATCTTACCGAAAGCGGTTTTAGATGCACCTCGTTTAGGCTGCTTAAATGTGCATGGTTCATTACTACCACGTTGGCGTGGTGCAGCACCTATTCAACGCTCAATCTGGGCTGGTGATGCAGAAACAGGGGTAACCATTATGCAGATGGATATTGGTTTAGATATGGGTGATATGTTACATAAAGTAACAACCCCGATTGAGCCAACTGAAACATCAGCTTCGCTCTATAACAAATTGGCAGAACTAGCACCACCGGCGTTAATTGATGTGTTAAACGGCTTAGAAAATGGTCAATTCAAAGCCGAAAAACAGCAAGATGAGTTAGCAAATTACGCAGAAAAGCTTAGTAAAGAAGAAGCAAAATTAGACTGGAATCTAACCGCTTGTCAGCTTGAGCGCAATATCCGTGCTTTCAATCCTTGGCCAATTAGCTACTTAACTTTAAATGTGGATGACACTGAACAAAGCATTAAAGTGTATCAAGCAACGGTATTAGTACATCAAAATAAACCAGCTGGTACGGTACTTGCCGTGAACAAGCAAGGTATTCAAATTGCAACAGCAGATGGCGTGTTAAATATCACACAGCTACAACCAGCAGGTAAAAAACCAATGGCGGTGCAAGATTTCCTAAATGGCCGTGCTGAGTGGTTCAAAGTTGGGGAAGTGATTTAGTTGCCAAATTTATAGTAAGCTAAATCGTTAAGTAATTACTTTGATGCTAAAGAATATAAAGTTTTATCAATTTAATTAATAAGCAATGAATTAATGTAGGAAAGAGCAATGTTTCAAAAGGTTATTGGGATTCGAGCCAATACATGGGGCGTGCCAGAAGAGAATTTATACAACAAATTGCATCAAGTTTTTTCTCGAGAGCAAATATTTGTTATCGTTGATGAGATGCAGGGAAAAGTTGATGTCCCTCATAATATTCAAAAAATAGCTTGGGATAGGGAATTTATAGAACAGCATAATTTACTAGATTATAATCATTTTAACCGTGGTATTGGTTGGTTATGTGGAGACTACTGCTATTACGCTTTACAAGCAAAGGTTGAATCTGAATATTATTGGCTAATTGAACCAGATGTTGCATTTACCTTTGAATATTTAAGTGATTTTTTTGATGTCGTTGAAAATAATCATGCGGATGCACTGTTGGGAAATTTTGGGCCTCGAGAAAAACATGATTATTGGTATAAATCTGCATCATTAATCTCCGATCAGCCCTATGGATGCTCATTTCCGCTAAATCGTTTATCAGCGAGAGCTGTTAGCATTTGTAAGGCTGAACGTCAAAAATTAGTCAATATATATAAACAGCATGGTGCATTATCATTTACTGCAAATCCATTAAAAGTACATTTTCCAAATGATGAGGCTTTGGTTGCAACAACATTAATGAGAGAGAATTTTGATGTTCAATCCTTGAACGATATATATCCTTATTCGTTTGAGCATTTTAGCTATCATCACTGGTTTGCAATACCTCAAGTGGATAAGCTAGAACCCTCTAATCAAGTAATTCATCCTGTGCGTCCATTGAATCGTTTTGTTGATCGTTTGGCGAAAGAAATTAATAACAATATAGATGAACATAAGCATTTACATTATGTGAATGTTACTGCAGATAATATTGAGCTACTTGCGAATCAAATTGGAAGAGAGGTGGCTGATCACATAGCAATGCGTTTGAAAGAGCAGGCTTTAATGTTGTTAAAATTAAACGATATTAAGACAATGCTTATTAATATTGTAGATAAGTACCCTAAATCGCATAATATTTGGACTTGGAATAAAGAGACTGTTGTCTTGGATGTGAAGCAAGGCAACTCTACGTTTACTTTAGATTTAAAATTTGAAGGAAACAGACTATCATGCTATGCATTTGATCGGAGCTCAAGAGATTTGCAATGGGCTAAAGAGCTTAGCCAATTAACTCATCATTCAAAACTAGATGGATATAAAGCTGTATTGTTTAGCATTGATAGTGATAGTTCAGCGTTACGTGAAAAGATGGAGAGTGCTGTTGAGCTATTTTATTCTCATGTAGAAAAATAAGTTATACAGACTTACCCGAAATTATGTCGCACTTGCACAAATCAAATATTTGAATTCAGCACTCTCTCCCCTTGGGAGAGAGACCGCAAAAATTGTGTTCAACAATTTTTGCAGAGAGAGGGCGACAGACGGTGATATCTAAGGAATATTTAACAATTTCCCTCTCCCTGACTTCGGTGCTGAACGCACCTTCAGTCTTTCCCTCTCCCAGAGGGAGAGGGTGTAAGCAAAGTTTGTGCAACTGCTACATAATACCGGAAAATTGCTTATTACTCCTTGTGGCACACACAGTAAGAGATGAACATAATCAAGAAGTTATACGCATAATTTCAGCCCGTAAAGCAACTGCACAAGAAAGGAAGAATTATGAGAAAAACTATTCGTTATAATGTTGAAGGTTCAATTCCTTTAAATTCAAAACAAAAAGCAGAATTAGAAAAATTAGCGCAAATGACTGATGACGAAATTGATACATCAGATATCCTTGAACTTGATGAAAACTTTTTCAAACAAGCGGTTCAAAATCCTTTTTATAAACCAACTAAAACACCAACGACTATTCGCTTAGATTCAGACGTGCTTAATTGGCTGAAATCTCAAGGAAAGGGCTATCAAACTCGAATTAATAATATTTTAAGGGAAGCTATGTTGGCTTCTTACAATGCAAGAAGATAGTCAATTTACCTAAAAGGGCATTATGCCCTTTTTTGTTGCCTGTTTATTGCGTAAAATGGCACTAATTTTACTTATTTAGAATTAATCATGAAAAAACTCTCAGCTCGTGCGGTTTCAGCACAGATTATTTTACAGGTGTTAGATCAAGGGAAATCCTTATCGACTTTAATTCCTGAAGCGACCAATCAAGTAGATGCAAAAGATTTGCCTCTAGTGCAAGAGATTACTTTTGGGATCTGTCGTGTATTGCCACGCCTTGAAACGATCATTAAACAACTTGTTGAAAAACCACTAAAAGGCAAAACACGTATTGTTCATTGCTTATTGTTAGTTGGTTTATATCAGCTACTTTATATGCGAGTGCCTGCACATGCGGCAGTAGATGAAGTCGTGAATGCGACTAAAGTGCTAAAAGCGGATAGCTTCCGAGCTTTAACCAATGGTGTTCTGCGCCGTTTTTTACGTGAGCAAGAGCAAATTTTAGCGAAAGTGGATAAAAACTGGCAAACACTTCATCCTGAATGGTTTGTGAATAGGCTGAAAAAAGCCTATCCAAATTGGCGTGAGATTGTGGAAGCGAATAACCAACGCCCACCTATGTGGATTCGCGTAAATTCACAGCATAGCACTGTGGAAAACTACAAAACTTTATTAGGTGATTTAGTCAATTATACGGAAAATCCGACCGCTTGCAGTGAGCCTGATTGTGCAATTATGTTGAATAAAGCGGTTTCAGTAAACCAATTACCTCATTTTGAGCAAGGTTGGGCAACTGTGCAAGATGCCCATGCTCAATGGTCTGCGACTTTATTAGACGCTAAAAATGGTGAACTGATTTTAGATGCTTGCGCTGCCCCCGGTGGCAAAACGACGCATATTTTAGAACTAGCACCACAAGCAGAAGTCATTGCTTTAGATATTGAAAAAGGTCGTTTAAAGCGTGTGAGTGAAAATTTACAACGCTTAGGGCAAACCGCTAAAATCATTTGCGGTGATGCCAGTCAGCCTGAACAATGGCTTGAAGATAGGGTGATGTTTGATCGTATCCTATTGGATGCGCCTTGTTCTGCTACCGGTGTTATTCGTCGTCATCCGGATATTAAATGGCTTCGCCAAGAACAAGATATTGCGGAATTAGCTGCTTTGCAGGCTAAAATTTTGAAGGCTCTTTGGGCGCGTTTAAAACCAAATGGTGTTTTGGTGTATGCAACTTGTTCAATTTTACCTGATGAAAATAGCCAGCAAATTGAGCGGTTTGTGGCTAATACTGCTGATGCAGAATTAGTTGAAATGGACTTTAACGGTGAAAAAGTGGCAATGAAACAGTTCTTTCCACAAGCAAATGGCGGAGATGGTTTCTTTTATGCGACTTTAGTGAAACGAGTAGCTTAATATGAAGATTATTATTCTTGGTGCAGGGCAGGTTGGCGCCACATTGGCAGAGAACCTAGCCAGTGAAGATAACGATATTACTATCATTGATAGTGAGCCAGAGCGCTTAAAGGCGTTGCAAGAAAAGCATGATTTGCAGGTAATTCATGGTAATGCTTCGTCGCCAAGAGTATTGCGCGAAGCAGGGGCCAGCGATGCAGATTTGTTGGTTGCTGTAACAGATAATGATGAAAGTAATATGGTAGCTTGCCAAATTGCTTATACTTTATTTAATGTTCCAACTAAAATTGCACGTATCCGTAACCCCGATTATGTCCAAGAACGTGATACTTTGTTTAATGATAAAGTGTTGCCTATCGACCATATTATTGCCCCTGAATTACTGGTAACCAAGGAAATATTGCGTTTAATTGATTACCCTGGTGCTCTGCAAGTTGCTCATTTTGCGGATGAGCTAGTGAGCTTAGTGAGCTTAAAGGCTTACTACGGTGGTCCGCTTGTAGGTTATCCTGTTTCGGCGTTATCGGATCATCTTCCACATATTGATGCTCGGATTGTCACTATTTTCCGCCAAGAGAAGGCTTTCATTCCACAAGGCGCTACGATCATTGAAGCTGGTGATGAAGTCTTTTTTATCTGTGCGACTCAACATATTAAAGCGATTATGGCGGAGCTACAGCGTTTAGAGAAACCGCATAAACGCGTGATGATTGTAGGTGGTGGTAGTATTGGTACTGCATTGGCGAAAGCATTAGAATCCAAATGCCAAGTGAAGTTGATTGAGCGCAATCAAGAGAGAGCCGAAAAGTTAGCTGAGAAATTATCAAAAACATTAGTTTTACATGGTGATGCCTCGGATCAGGAACTACTTTTTGAAGAACATATCGAGAATATCGATCTGTTTCTTGCATTAAGTAGTGATGATGAGGCAAATATTATGTCCTCTCTGCTTGCTAAGCGTTTAGGTGCTAAAAAAGCGATTGTGTTAGTTCAACGTCTCGCTTATCTTCATTTAATTCAGGGGGGAACTATTGATATTGCAGTATCTCCTCAACAAGCAACGATCTCTGCACTCTCTAATCATGTTCGTAAAGGAGATATTGTGAAGGTTGCATCTCTTAAGCAAGGAGTTGTAGAAGGAATTGAGGTGATTGTGCATGGCGATGCTGAGTCATCTAAAGTGGTGGGACGGAAAGTAAAAGAACTAAAATTACCACAAGGTGCGATTGTTGGTGCGATAGTCCGAGATAATGAGGTGATGATTGCGCATAAGTCGATCGTGATAGAAGAGGGTGATCATGTTATCGTTTTAGTGAATGATAAAAAATATTCTGATGAAGTAGAGAAGTTATTCCAACTAGGATCATTCTTTTTGTAGATAATATGAAAAAGCCATCAGATTGATGACAAATCTCAAATTTAGGTGAAATAAGTGGTGGGCATTCTTGCCCACCATTTTACAATCCGTTGGTTTTATTAGTGAGTAGACCTACTATTTCTACTTGTTAGTAAGAATTTCTTTTAGAATCTCAATCCCTTTCTCAATTTGTTCATCAGTAATTACCAATGGCGGTAATAAGCGTAATTTGTGTTTGGCAGTTAAAGTTAAAATACCTTTGTTGATCCCTTGAGCGACAATATCACTTGCCACAATGCCGTCTTCAAATTCGATTCCTAACATTAAACCTAAGCCACTTACCGATTTCACTTTTGGTAACTTTAATAAGGCTGAACGTAGCTTATCACCTTTTGCTTTAATTTCCGCTAAAAATTCAGGCGTAAAACGATCTAACACGGCATTTGCTGCTGCACAGCACACTGGGTTACCACCATAAGTGGAGCCGTGGTCACTTTTGCCTAAAGTATTTTGGCATTTTTCACCCAGTAGGAATGCGCCAATTGGTAAGCCACCGCCTAAGCCTTTAGCCAAAGTAATAATATCTGGATTTAAACCAAATTGTTGATAAGCAAATAAAGAGCCTGTACGCCCAATCCCTGTTTGCACCTCATCAATCACAAACAGAATATCTTTCTGTTGGCAAAGTTGCTGTAAAGCGGTGAGATAGTCACTTTCTAATGCAAAAATCCCGCCTTCGCCCTGCACGACTTCAACGATAATCGCACATACATCATTCTGTTCCAAACGGTTATTCAGTGCTTGAATATCATTCGCTGGTAAGTGTTCAAATCCTTGTGTGAAAGGGAAGAAGTATTGATGAAACACATCTTGACCTGTTGCGGCTAAGGTTGAGATTGTACGGCCGTGGAATGAATTTTGGAGGGTGATCACTGTTGAGCGATTTACACCATATTTATCAAAGCTATACTTACGTGCTGCTTTAATTGCCCCTTCATTTGCTTCTGCTCCCGAATTGCAAAAAAATGCGCGTTTCAGACCGCTTGCAGTTGTGAGTTTTTGTGCCAAGATCGAAGCAGGCTCTGTATAGAACAGGTTTGAGGTATGTTGTAATTTGCCTGCTTGTTCAGTTACCGCTTTTAGCCAGCTATCATCGGCCCAACCTAGGCTATTTGTGCCGATACCGCTGGTGAAATCAAGATATTGATTCCCCTCAAAATCCCATACATCACAGCCTTTACCGTGTGAGAGAACAAGATCGAAACGTCCGTATGTTTGAGCGATATGATTATGGTCGAGCTGTTTGATTTGTTGGCTATTCATTATGTTTGTTATCCTATTGTTATATTTAGCACGAGCGAGACGCTCGCGCTAGCAATTCAAAATTATATTATTGATGGAACAACGTCCCATTGCCTTTATCGGTGAGCATTTCAATTAAAATTGCGTGGGCAATACGGCCGTCAATAATCGCTGCCTCTTCACCGCCAGCATTGATAAAGTCAGTACAGCAAGCAATTTTCGGGATCATTCCGCCTGCGATAATGCCTTGATCAATTAAACCCTGTACATCACTTACTTTTACATCAGGAATTAGTGTGCTTTCATCATAGCGATCACGCAGTAAGCCTGCAATATCGGTCATGCTGACTAATTTTGCTGCGCCTAATGCAATTGCAATTTCGCTTGCGGCGGTATCCGCATTGATATTATAAGCAACACCATTTGCATCTACGCCTACCGTTGAAATGACAGGGATTAAATCTGCATTAAGGGAAAGTTCTAATACTTTTGTATCTACTTTAACAATGTCACCCACAAAGCCAAGATCTACTTCACCTTTTAGTTTTTCACATTGTAGTAAGTTCGCATCAATTCCACATAAGCCGATGCCTTTGCCTTTCAAAAGAGCCACAAGGCTTTTGTTTACCTTGCCAGCCAACATTTGTAGCACAATGTCGATAGTCTCTTTATCGGTTACACGTAAGCCATTGATAAATTGGCTCTCTTTGCCGATATTTTTTAAACCTTGTGAGATTTCAGGACCACCGCCGTGTACCAATACTACTTTTAAGCCGATTTGGTTAAGAAGCAATAGATCTTGCATCACCGCTTGTTTGAGTTCTTCGTTGATCATAGCGTTACCGCCGTATTTTACCACGATGGTTTTGCCGTTGAATTTGGAGAGTTTTGATGTTGCATCGCTAAGTAGTTCAGCGAATGTGTTGATTTGTTGTGGTTGCATAATTATTCCTTAAATGTCTAACCCTGCTGTTTCATCTCTGCCTAGCATAATATTCATACATTGCACCGCGGCACCTGAGGCGCCTTTGCCGAGGTTGTCGAAACGCGCGCAGAGTAGTAGCTGTGAACCATTGCTATACACAAAAATCTCAAGGTTATCTTTGCCGGATAACGCATTGGCGGTCAGCATATTATCTTCTGGCATAGTTGCATGTGGGTGAACGCTAACTAATTTACGTCCTTGGTAATAGTTGTTAAATAGCTGAGTAATCTGTTCACCAGAACGGTAATTTTCTGCAATGGCAGAGAGAGGAACAGGAACGGTAACTAACATCCCACTGTAGAAATCTGCGACCACAGGGGTGAAAATTGGTGGATTTGTGATACCTGTTAAGGCCTTCATTTCTGGAAGATGTTTATGTTGTAGGCTTAAACCATAGACACGAGGTGCATCAAAAACAGTAGAGCGATTTGAGTCTTGGTATTCTGCAATCATCGCTTTACCACCGCCAGAATAGCCGGTAAGTGAGTGACAGCTCAATGGGAAATCAGGGCTTAACGCGCCAAGTTCTACAAGCGGTCTGATTAGAGCAATAAATCCCGTTGCGTGACAGCCTGGTACGGCGACTCTGTTCGCATTAGCAATTTTTTCTGATTGTCCTGAAAGCTCGCCAAAGCCATAAACCCAATCCGAATGAGTGCGGTGTGCCGTTGAAGTATCACAAATTCGGGCATTTTCAGGGGCGTGAGCGATCACTTCTTTGGATGCTTCATCGGGTAAACAGAGAAAAGTTAAATCGGCTTCTTTAATTTTTTCGAGACGAGCTTGTAAGTCTTTACGCTGTTCTTCAGGGAGAGTAAGTAATTCAATATCTGCTTGATTGCTTAAACGTTCGTGGATGCGTAAGCCGGTGGTGCCAACAGCGCCATCGACAAAGATTTTGTAGTGTTGCATTGTAAGTCTTCCTGTATATTTTTTATTTGACCTAATGAGATTAGTTTAGGACTATTTTAATAAAAAGACAACTTAAAAATGCATAATTATGCAAAAAATGTGAATTTATATTTTGTTTATTCGGTTTGTATTGTTGGAATGATTTCTGCCAAACTAGATACTTCTGCATACACACATTGTGCCAACGTGTACTGGTTTAAGTATTGATAAAACTGAATCATTGCTTGGTCAAATACTGCTTTTAAGCCACATTTGGGGCTAATGGTACAAAGTGGCTTTGCACAGTTCACAAGAGGTTCATCACCTTGTAGAGTTCGAACCATTTCGCCCAATGGTGTTGTGAGAGCTAAAGGTGCGAGTTTAATACCACCACCACGGCCACGACTCGTCACAATCCAATTTTGTTTAGCCATAAAGTGGACGATTTTAACCAGATGATTTTGTGATAACTGTAATTTATCTGCTAATTCCGTAATGGTATAAACTTCTTCTCTTGGGCGAGAAATGTAAATTAGGATACGAAATCCATAGTCTGTGAATTTATTTAGCTGCATAATTTTTCCTCTGAATTTTATTATACTGCAAAATTTATTGAGAGTACTTGCTAATTTACCTTTAAAGATGTATTTTATATACACCTTTAAGGTAAACAGAAAAATTAATCTATAAATCATAAACTAAAAGGAAATTTTCTTATGTCATTAACCCCTGAACAAATTGAGTTAGTTAAAGCAACGGTGCCTGTATTACGTGAAAATGGAGTAGCTTTAACGTCGTATTTTTATAACCGTATGTTAACTAACCATCCTGAATTAAAAGAGGTTTTTAACTTAGGCCATCAACGTAGTGGCGCACAAGCACGCTCATTAGCAGGCGCTGTATTGGCTTATGCCGAAAATATTGAAAACCCAATGGTATTAGCTTCAGCAATTGAATTAATGGCACATAAACACGTAAGCTTAGAAATTCAAGCACCAGATTACAATATTGTGGGTACGAACTTACTGCACTCTATCAGTGAGGTATTAAATATTTCAATGGATGATCCATTAATTGAAGCTTGGGCGGCTGCTTATGGTCAATTAGCTGATGTTTTAATCTCAACAGAAAAAGCAATTTATGATGAACACGCTCAAACTCAAGGGAGTTGGTTAGGTTGGCGTAAATTCAAAATTGCGAGCAAAGTAGAAGAGAGCAGTGAAATTACTTCATTCTATTTAGAGCCAAGCGATCAAGGAACATTGCCAACATATAAAGCGGGACAATATATTTCTGTACGTGTGTTTGTTGAGGAATTAGGCTTAAAACAGCCTCGACAATATACGTTATCTGATAGCCCTAAAGCTGATCACTTGCGTATTTCAGTGAAGCGAGAAGATCCAAAAGGTGAATTAGCGAGTGGTTGGGTATCAAATACTTTACACCAATTAAATGTGGGGGATGAAGTGGATGTGACAGCGCCAACAGGTAATTTCTTCTTAGTAAATACAGATAAGCCAAATGTATTTATTAGTGGTGGTGTTGGCTTAACGCCGATGGTTGCGATGTTAAATCAATTAGTTGATGCAGGTATTCCGCAGTCTGTAAGTTTTATCCACGCTTGTCGAAATGCAGATGTACACGCAATGAAAAAACATATTGATAGCGTAAAAGCACAATATACTAATGTAAAAACCTATGTTGCTTACGAAGTTGCCAACGAAGGAGAGTCTGATTTCATTGGTCGCTTAGATCTAGCAAATGTACCAACGGATTTATTACCAATAGACGCTGATTACTATCTATGTGGCCCAATGCCATTTATGCAAGAGCAGCATAAAGCACTAATTGCTAAAGGTATTTCAGCGGAGCAAATTCATCTTGAAGCATTTAATACTGGCGGAGTGAAATTAAACTAATATCATTAATTATCCCTATAAAGGTATGAACAGAGGCTTTATAGGGATTTTATTGGAAACAAGCTGTTATTTTTCGTAAATTTGTATATAATGCGCCCCCGAGTTGATATTTTGCAGAGTTTAACGATTGCGTTATCGTTTGCATTGTATTAATGGGCGACTATCAAGCAATATAAAGAGAGTTGAAAAATGACAACAGAAAATATCAGTACGCCTAAACAGGCGTTCATCGGGCTTCAGATGCTATTCGTTGCATTTGGTGCCTTAGTCCTAGTTCCCCTGATAGTGGGATTAGATCCTAATGTAGCACTTCTTACCGCCGGCGTCGGCACCCTTCTTTTCCAATTATGCACTAAGCGTCAAGTTCCTATCTTTTTAGCTTCCTCTTTTGCCTTCATCGCACCAATGCAATATGGTGTTCAAGAATGGGGTATTGCTGTCACTATGGGTGGCTTAATGTTCTCGGGTCTTATTTATTTTGCTTTATCTGCATTAGTGAAATTTAAAGGAATCACTATCTTAGATAAGCTTTTCCCACCTGTGGTTGTTGGCCCTGTGATTATTATTATCGGTTTGGGTTTAGCGCCTGTTGGTGTGGATATGGCACTTGGTAAAGGCACCGATATTCCTTATAACACAGCAATCACCATTTCGATGATTACTTTGATTACCACGTTAATTGTGGCGGTTTTCTCAAAAGGTTTAATGAAACTAGTGCCGATTATGTTCGGTATTGTAGTGGGGTATATTGTTGCACTTTTCTTTGGTATCGTTAACTTCCAACCTATGTTTGATGCAGCTTGGTTTAGCCTTCCAAATGTATCTGCGCCAGAATTTAAATTAGAAGCTATTCTTTACTTACTTCCTATCGCTCTTGCTCCAGCTGTTGAACACGTTGGTGGTATTATGGCAATTAGTTCTGTAACAGGTAAAAACTTCTTAAGTAAACCAGGTTTACACCGCACGTTATTAGGTGATGGTGTAGCAACATCTGCAGCGGCAATGTTAGGTGGTCCACCAAATACAACTTATGCAGAAGTTACTGGGGCGGTTATGCTAACCAAAAACTTCAACCCGAAAATTATGACTTGGGCAGCGTGTTGGGCGATTGCGATTTCATTCTGTGGAAAAGTAGGTGCGTTCTTACAAACTATCCCAGGTGTGGTAATGGGCGGTATTATGATGTTAGTATTCGGCTCAATTGCTGCAGTGGGTATGAGTACGTTAATCCGTGCCAAAGTGGATATGGGCGAAGCACGTAACCTATGTATCGTTTCTGTAGTAATGACTTTTGGTATCGGCGGTATGTTAATTAATGTGGGCGAGTTCTCACTTAAAGGCATTAGCTTATGTGCGATTGTGGCAATTATCTTAAACTTAGTATTGCCAAAAGAATCTCAGGTGAAAAACTCAGAAGAGTAATCTAGGTTGAGTTTGTAAACGATGTAGATGGGCAGGGATGCTCATCTATAAACTTATTTTCCTTTGTTACATTTACACGGTACAGGATCTTCTCCCCCTTCACTCAATGGGTTACAGCGTAAAATACGTTTAATCGCCAAATAGCTTCCCTTAAATGCACCATGAATACGCAAAGCGTCCAATGCATACTGAGAGCATGTTGGATAGAATCGACAACGAGGCGCTAAAAATGGACTAATACAATAGCGATAGAAATAGACTAGTGCTAATAATGGGTACGTTAGTAAACTTGGTTTAGTTACTTTTGTGTTTCGGTTGGTTGCGTTGCATTCTGGGCAAGGCGAATGTGGCGATGCCATAATTTCTCCAAAGTCGCGAACAGTTCTGGATTGGTCAGTTTACCAATACCGCCTTTAGCAACAAAGACAAAATCATAATTTGGCAGGCTATGTTGTTTTAAACGGAAGCTTTCACGCACAATTCGTTTGATACGATTGCGATCATGAGCGCGTTTGAGGTGTTTTTTAGCAACAGTTAGGCCTAAGCGAGGGTTTTCAATACCATTTTCTCTGGCGAGAAGGGTTAATTGAGGCGTGCTTGCTCGAAGTGGCTGTTCAAAGACAGCTTTAAATTGAACGGGAGCTAACAGACGTAGCTCCCGAGAAAAGGTTTGCTTCTTCACAATATTGTGTTTCGGCTGTTATCTACAATTATGCAGATAAGCTTTGACGACCTTTAGCGCGACGACGAGCTAAAACTTTACGACCGCCTTTAGTTGCCATACGAGCACGGAAACCGTGTGAACGAGCACGTTTTAATACAGATGGTTGAAATGTACGTTTCATTTGTTATCTACCTAAAAATATAAAATTGGCAAACGCCAATTAAGAAGTTCCTAAAAAAAGAGTTGCGATTTTAGCGATAATCGAAGCAAAGATCAAGGTTAATTTGTGATTAACGTTTAATTGCGAGCACTAAAACACCTATTGCGACCAATCCGATTCCTAACCAGTCTTGATTACTCGGTTTCTCACCTAAGAAAATCACTGCAAAAATAGCAACTAAAACTAAGCTTAATTTATCAATTGGAGCAACTTGTGATGCATTTCCAAGCTGTAATGCTTTGAAATAAGCAAGCCAAGAGATTCCTGTCGCTAGCCCAGATAAAATTAAGAACAGCCAGTTTCTGCTACTTAATGAACTCAAAGGTTGCCATTTACCGCTATAAGTCAAGAAGCCTATTAAGGCAATGATAATCACGATAGTGCGTATAAAAGTAGCAAAATCTGAATCTATTCCTTGTAAACCAATTTTTGCAAAAATTGCTGTAAAGGCTGCAAATACAGCCGAGGCTAAAGCCCAATAAATCCACTCTTGAGGCATAAAAATTCCTTGTTGATCACATTTTTGAATATTGCTCTTCTGCAATAGACGGTTTTTCTTGATCTGCTAAAAGTTATCTGTTAAAAAATTAAGCTTTAACACTATAGATATATTTATAAATAAAATAATATCAACCGATTTCTTAACACAACGGAGAAAGTATGATTTTAAAAATAAAAAAATTGCTACAGCTTGAGGCAACAAGCGGTATTTTACTGCTTATTTTTGCTTCATTGGCAATGTTTTTTGCTAATTCGCCCTTGAAGGATTTCTATTTCGATTTTTTAAACATGCCTGTCAGTATTCAAATAGGCTTATTCAGCATTCATAAACCATTATTGATGTGGGTAAATGATGGGTTTATGGCGGTTTTCTTTATTATGGTTGGATTAGAAGTAAAACGTGAATTGACCATCGGCGCGCTTTCGAGTTATCAAAAAGCGATTTTCCCTGCCATTGGCGCGATAGGGGGAATGGTTGTTCCTGCATTAGTCTTTTTGTTATTCAATTTTGGTAATGCAGAACATTTGAGTGGTTGGGCAATCCCGATGGCGACAGATATTGCTTTTGCTTTAGGCGTTCTGGCTTTATTGGGGAAACGTGTTCCATTTGGGTTAAAAATATTCTTATTAGCTCTAGCGATTATCGATGACTTAGGTGCGATTATTGTGATTGCGATCTTCTTTTCACACGAATTAAGCACCACTGCATTAACTATTTCTGCTGTCGCAATCATTGCGTTAATTATGATGAATCGTCTGAAAGTCAGCTCTCTTGGTGCTTACATGATCGTTGGGACTATTTTATGGGCATCAGTTCTAAAATCAGGCGTGCATGCGACTCTTGCAGGTGTCATTATCGGTTTCTGTATTCCGTTAGAAGGTAAAGATGGTACTCGTCCGCTGGAGCGTTTAGAGCATGCTTTGGTTCCTTGGTGCTCATTCTTCATTTTGCCACTATTTGCATTTTCAAATGCTGGGGTTACCTTGGCAGGAATGGGAGTTGATGCCTTTACTTCAACTCTCACATTAGGGGTGGCTCTTGGACTAATTGCAGGAAAAGCATTAGGCGTATTTAGCTTTAGTTTCCTTGCTGTGAAATTGGGAATTGCAAAATTGTCTGATGATATTAATTTCAAGCAAATTTTTGCAGTATCAATACTTTGTGGTATTGGATTTACTATGTCAATGTTCCTTGCTGGCCTTGCATTTGGTGGAGATGAAGCAGATGGTAAATTTATTTCTCTCGCTCGAGTAGGTATTTTAATGGGATCAGGCGCATCAGCGATATTAGGATATTACTTACTTAAAGTATTTACGAAACCAGTCGAAGTGCAGCGTTAAATTTCACAATAGATGCCGTTAGTCATAGCTAACGGCATTTCTGTCTAGCATATGGAGAAAAGAATATGCCAACACATAGCAATATTATTCAGAGATTAGAACAGACTTGTAACCAATCTGATTCGATGTTACATAAAAAAGTGCTTGAGCAATTAAAGGCACAGCAGTATCAAGCTGTTTTTTCACAACAGTTTATTCAGCAATGTCAAACGGAAACAGGTTTGTCTGTGGTGCAAATTGCGCTTGAAATGTTACCGCTTGCAGCTTGTTATTCTCTTGCCCCAGTCTCTAATTTTTATGTTGGTGCTATAGCAATAGGCAAATCTGGCTCATTCTATTTTGGTGCAAACCAAGAATTTGCTCATGATGCGATGGCTCAAACTATTCATGCTGAACAGAGTGCAATTGCTCATGCATTAATGGCTAAGGAGAGTGAGATAACAGATATGATCGTTAATTACACACCTTGTGGTCATTGTCGCCAGTTTATGAATGAGCTTAATAGTGCCAAACATCTCAATATTCACCTTCCACATAGTCAAAATAATCTACTTCATTCTTATCTGCCTGATGCTTTTGGTCCTAAAGATCTTAATATTAAGAGCGTTTTATTTGATCCTCAACCTCACAACTATTTTGCAGAAGGCGATGATGTGGTGCAAGCTGCTGTTAAGATTGCAAATCATGCTTATGCGCCTTATAGCCAAGCGATTAGTGGGGTAGCGTTGTTACTTGATAGTGGGCAGGTTATTTGTGGGCAATATGCAGAGAATGCTGCATTTAATCCAAGTATGTTACCGCTCCAGATTGCACTAAATTATCGCCGTCTGTTAGGATTATCTGATATAAAGGTGACAAGAGTTGTTCTTGCCGAGAAACAAGCTATTTTAAGTCATCGAAAAATTACAGAATCATTGGCACAACATTGCTTAGGATTACCTATCGAATACATTATTCTGTAACAAAAAAAGTGAAAATTTTTTACATTCTGTTTCATTTAAATGTAAATTTTTGATTAAAAATAATTAAATGTAAAATAAACTATTCCTGATGTTATCAATGCCAAGTAAAATAGCACAAGTTTGCAACATTTATATCATCAATATTTGAGTAGTAAAAAATAGAATTTTAATGAAGGTAACCAACAATGCAAAATCCACAAATCCTGATCGTTGAAGATGAAGCTGTAACGCGCAATACATTAAAAAGTGTATTTGAGGCGGAAGGCTATGATGTCTTTGAAGCGGTTGATGGTTCGGAGATGAATGCGGTATTAGAGAATAAAGAAATTCATCTAGTCATTATGGACATCAATCTTCCTGGTAAAAATGGTTTGATGTTAGCTCGCGAGCTACGTGAAACAACAGATATGGCGTTAATTTTTCTAACCGGCCGTGATAATGAGGTTGATAAAATCTTAGGATTAGAAATTGGTGCTGATGATTATATCACTAAGCCATTTAATCCACGTGAGTTGACTATTCGTGCGCGTAATTTATTACAGCGTACTATGGCAGAAAAAGAGAATACAGTAAAAGATTCGGAACATACAGATAGTTACCGTTTTAATGGCTGGGAGCTAGATGTTAATAGCCGTAGTCTAATTAATCCAGAGGGTGAAGCGACAAAATTGCCTCGTAGTGAGTTTAGAGCATTACAGCATTTTTGTGAAAATCCAGGGAAGATCCAGACTCGTGAAGAATTGTTAATGCGTATGACTGGGCGAGAGCTAAAACCACATGATCGTACCGTGGATGTGACAATTCGTCGTATTCGTAAGCATTTTGAAGATCACCCAAATACGCCAGAAATTATTGTGACCATTCATGGTGAAGGCTATCGTTTCTGTGGCGAATTAGAGTAGTTTATCTATTTATAATGAAATCCTCTAAGATTAATTTCTTAGAGGATTTTTTGTTGAATCGCTAGGGTTGAGCATGGTTAAGGTAAATATCAAACCGATGATTTTTAGTTTCTTGACTAAAATCTGGCTTTTGTTCAGCAATAAAAGGTGCGTAGTCAGGACGTTTCACCACCACGCGTTTGCGTGCAATATTTTTCGCTGGAATAAAAAAATTATCAGAGTCCAAATCTGCACCTACTAAATGTTGGAATACTCGCATCTCTTTTTTTACCAATGCGCTTTTTTGTTTATGGGGGTACATTGGGTCCAGATAAACCACTTCAGCAAATTCGCTTTCAGGCTCGATCTCATCAATAGAGCGGTACGGTAATAGCACCATTCTCTCACGCATAAAATCGCCAATTTCAGCATCTTGATAGGCGCGGTTTAAGCCATCTTCTAATAAGGCACAAACAATAGGATTGCGCTCAACTAATTTTACTTTACAACCAACAGAAGCAAGCACAAAGGCATCACGCCCCAAGCCTGCAGTGGCATCAATTACTGTTGGTAAGTAATCACCTTTAATGCCAACCGCTTTCGCAACTGCCTCACCACGCCCACCGCCAAATTTACGACGGTGTGCCATAGTGCCATCAACAAAATTAACAGCGATAGCACCTAGTTTGGGCTCGTCTAATTTACGTAGCTCCAACCGCTCATTCGTTTGTACTAAGGCTAAAATAGAATCGGGATTGTGATCCAAACCCCATTTCTCGCAAGTGGTTTGAAATTGTTCAGCGAAGTCGCTTTCGTTAATTAATTGGATCATAAAATGTAGTCTTCAAAAATTTCATCAATATGCTCAATTAAGCATTCTTTCCCTGCAAATTGTTGTGTTTTCCAAGCAGATAGCAACAATTCCCTGCTAAAGTGCTGCGCATAAATATCAGCAACAGGGAAGTAGCTTAAATGCCAAGGTTCTAAGCCAATATTTTTACCGTGATCTTCTAAAAATGGGAAGTAGAATCCATATTGTTCAGCATTGGCAAGTAACCAGTTTGTTAAACGTTGGAAATAACCGCCTGTTTGATATTCCCAAGGCTCAAGCATAAGTTTTTGCCCCTCGGGTAATAAGTCAGAGTCGAAAACATCAATCTCAGTCCCCCAGTGGTGACGACTTGTGCCAGGCATTGCTGACCAGCGTAACATTGCTTGCACCTTTTCCCAATCGGATAAACAGTTCATATCAATCGCACAGCCTTGATCATCATGTACTTTACGCTCACCATTAAATTTAGCGTCCCAAATTAATTGCTGGCGTTCAAAATCACGATAAGTACTTGCCGGTTGTAAGTTAAAACCTGCTTGTTTAGCTGCTTGTTGAAGTTCTAAAAATGCCTCAACAGCTTGTGGATGTAATGCGTGTTTATCTGAAAGTGAATTCGGGAGTGGCATTAAATGCTCACGAGATAAACCTGTAAGAATCTCAGAAAGATTGGTAAAATTTTGCATAAAAAAGACCGCTTGTTAGAGTAATTGCTTAGCAATTTGGTAATAAATTTCACCGCATTTTGCCAGTTCATCGACAGCAACACACTCATTCACTTTGTGAATTGTGGTATTCATCGGGCCAAACTCAACCACTTCAGTACCCATTAATGCAATAAAACGGCCGTCTGATGTGCCACCACCTGTATCTAACTTAGGGGTAATATTTGCCACTTTTTCAACCGCTTGTACTGTCGCTTGAACTAATTTGCCATTACCTGCTAAAAATGGTTTTCCCGACAGATTCCAGCTAATTCGGTGCTTTAAGCCATATTTTTGCAACATTTCCGCCACTTTAGCTTTAATGATTTCATCGCTCACTTCCGTGCAATAACGTAAATTAAACTGCACATAAAGCTCGCCCGGAATCACATTATTACTGCCAGTGCCCGCTTTAATATTCGCAATTTGCAAACTCGTCGCAGGGAAAAATTCGTTCCCCTTATCCCATTGATAAGTGGTTAATTCGGTTAAAAAGCCAAGTGAAGTATGCACCGGGTTTTCAGCTAAATGGGGATACGCGACGTGCCCTTGAATCCCTTCAATATAGAGATCTGCGGTAATTGAGCCACGGCGACCATTTTTAATAATATCGCCAAACTGCTTCGCACTTGAAGGCTCTCCAACCACGCAATAATGCACTGCTTCGCCACGTTGCATTAAGGTTTCCACCACTTTTACTGTGCCATCTTTGGCTGCAGCTTCTTCATCTGACGTAATTAATAGGCCAATTTTGCCTTTATGGTTTGGATTTTCTTTCACAAAGGTTTCCGCCGCAACCACAAGAGCAGCCAGAGAACCTTTCATATCCGCCGCACCGCGACCATAAAGAACACCATCAACGATTTCCGCTGAAAATGGCGGATAAGTCCACTGACTTTCATCACCAGTCGGCACAACATCCGTATGACCTGCAAAAGCGACACAAGGCGCATCAATACCGTTTTCCGTACCGTGTGTTGCCCACATATTTAGGGTATCGCCAAAAGGCAACCATTCGATATTAAAACCTACCGCAGCAAGACGATCTGCGATTAATTGCTGACAGCCTTCGTCTTTAGGGCTGATAGATGGGCGTTGAATGAGAGATTGAGCTAGGGAGATAATGTTGTTTTTCATAATGGTGTGTTCTAAAAATCCCACGGCTACACGCCGTGGGTTATGCATTAATGAGCTACTTCGTAGCTCTCCATTGAATATTATCTAGCTCCGTAGGAGCTAATTTATGCGTAACCTAGGGCAAGAAGCCCTAGGCATCAAATGAATTATTTGCCAAACGCTGCTTGATACTCTTTTTCACTAAAACCGATTAACGCGATATCACCTGCTAATACAATTGGGCGCTTGATTAAGGTTGGTTGCTCAGTGAGAACTTGTAATGCTATTTCACGATTGAGGTTATTTTTGATTGCTTCGTCTAAACCACGCCAAGTGGTACTACGTTTATTGACCAGATTTTCCCAACCAAATTGCTGTTCCATTTCAACTAACCAATTTGCATCTAAACCATCGACACGATAGTCGTGGAGTTGTGGCTCTAAACCATTATCTGCAAGCCATTTGATCGCTTTTTTTACTGTATCGCAATTTTTGATGCCATATACGAGTGTAGTCATTTTCTTATTCCTTATATTTTCAAATCTCCCCCAGCCCCTCTTTTCTAAAGAGGGGAGCTAGTTAGGAGTGAATTTAGTATTCAGTGTTTTTTATTTCAGTTCCCCCTCTTTGACAAAGAGGGGGTTAGGGGGAGATTTTTCTAACTTTCTTGCATCGCCTTCCAAATCTTCAACGCATCAGCCGTTTCCGCTACATCATGTACTCGCACTATCTTCGCCCCACTTTGGACAGCAAGCAATGCACCAGCGACAGAACCAATCACACGCTCTTCAACAGGTTTATCGAGCACTGCACCAATCATTGATTTACGTGATAGCCCTGCAAGCACAGGGTAACCAGAATCAACAAAAACTTTGAGATGTTTAAGTAGTTGATAGTTATGTTTAACTGTTTTACCAAAGCCAAAACCGACATCTAAAATAATATGTTCTTTAGGAATGCCTGCGGTAACACATTCAAAGATGCGGCGATTTAGAAAATCAGCCACTTCTTCGATCACATCTTCATAATCAGGCTTTTGTTGCATATTTTGCGGATTGCCTTGCATATGCATTAAGCATATAGGTAAGCCTAGCTCTGCCGCCGTTTCTAATGCATTTGGTTCCGTTAAAGCACGAATATCATTTAAAATATCTGCACCAACGGCTGCCGATTGTTTGAATACTTCAGCTTTCGAGCTATCCACTGAAATTAAACAATCAAAGCGTTTATGCACTGCTTCAACTAACGGTACAACACGCTCTAACTCTTCTTCTAAAGTAACAATCGCCGCATTAGGACGAGTCGATTCACCGCCGATATCAATAATATCCGCCCCTTCATTCAGCATTTTTTCGACTTGAAATAATGCTTTATCAAGGCTAAAAAATTTACCTGAATCAGAAAATGAATCAGGGGTGAAGTTTAAAATTCCCATAATTTGGGGGGAAGAAAGATCTAACAAGCGGTCAGATCCTTGCTGATTTTTGAAAGTGATTTGCATAGGTTATTTAATTTTTTGGATAATTGTATAATTTTGTAGAATATTTTGTTGAAAAGATTCTGGTAGTTTTTCCCATTGATGAACATCAACTAACATTGGCAAAGTACTGTCTTGCAAGCGTTGTTTTAAGTGTAGATAACTATCCATATCACTATTATGTAAAGCTAAATCTAAATCGCTGCCTTCATGGCAATTACCATTAAGTCGACTACCATAAGCCCAAACATCACACATAGGGATAGTTTCTGCTACGATTTGTTGTAGTTGAGCTAAATGCTTCGGTTTTAAAATTAGCTGTTCAATCGGTTTCTGCATAGTTAAATACTTCTTGTAATTTTTTTGCTAGTGCACGTAAATCACTTAAATATTCAGGCAAAATCGTTAAAGTTTCTTCTGCAAAATTGACGCCATAATCATGTGCTGTCGTGTTGCGATTTTCACGATAGCTTAGCCAACGCTCCACTTCCTCTTCGCTTAATAACGCATGGCGGTTAGCATAGCGGAACAAATCATTAAAAACTAAGCGATCGATTTCTCTTGGGCTTCCAACGTAGAATTTTAATGCCTTACGCAATAATTTTCCTGTTGTTTCCAAAGATAGCTCAAAGCTCTTGATTGCAGCATTGCGAAAAAGATCATAAAGAACTGTATCATCAACAGATGTTGAATTTAAACGACTAATCGCCTCTTCTAGCGTATTTGCTGTATGTTCCAAATGTTCAACATTTAATGACATGGCTTCCTCCTCGATTTTATTTTTCCGCCCTCAATTTCGCCAATACGCCTTTTAAGGTTTTATCTAATGGCGCAGTAACAACCATTTCTTCACCGCTTCTCGGATGCGTAAAGCGGATTGAATAAGCGTGTAAAAATAAGCGATTTAAACCCATTTGTTGCATTTTTGCATCAAAATCACGGTCGCCATATTTATCATCTAAAGCAATAGGGTGACCTGCGTATTGAGTATGCACACGAATTTGGTGGGTGCGGCCTGTAACTGGCGAGGCTTTGACTAAAGTTGCCGTTGAGTAACGTTCTTCAATCGCAAAACGAGTTTCCGACGGTTTGCCCTCTTCACTTACACGCACAATACGCTCACCACTTGAAAGCTCATTTTTCAATAATGGCGCTTTGATTACTTTTGTGTGCGATTGCCATTGACCACGTACTAACGCTAAATAGTCTTTTTGAACCACTTTTTCACGCAGTTGCTCGTGAAGATTACGTAACGCAGAGCGTTTTTTTGCTACCAATAAAATACCTGATGTATCGCGGTCGATACGGTGTACTAATTCTAAAAAACGTGCTTCTGGGCGTAATGCACGTAATGCTTCGATCACCCCAAAACTTAAACCACTACCGCCATGTACTGCAATACCCGAAGGTTTGTTGATGATTAACATCACTTCATCTTCATACAGAATCTGCTGTTCTAATTCAGCCACTTTATTTAATTTAGTTGAAATCGGCGCTTCATTTTTTTCAGCAACACGTACAGGCGGAACACGTACGATATCATCTTCTTGTAGTTTATATTCTGGCTTAATTCGTCCTTTGTTTACTCGTACTTCGCCTTTGCGCACAATACGGTAAATTAAGCTTTTTGGTACGCCTTTTAATTTTGCTAAAAGGAAGTTATCTAAACGTTGTCCAGCCTCATCATCACTAATGGTAAAGAATTGGACAGAGGCACTAATTACTTTTTCAGTTGTCATTTGTTTGTGATTAATCAAGAAATTTAGGTAAATCCTACCATATTTAAAGCTTTTTTAGGTAGAATTTGGCTAATTTCTTTTATTTGTGAGGTGTGTATGACGGATGTAACGAAAACGGTCGAGCCAGAAGTGAGTATGGACGTGATTGAACAGACAGAAAAAGCAATTGATTTTTTGGAGAAAACAGATATCCAAAGTTTATTAACACAGTGGATTATTCCCTATGGTACCAAAATATTATTAGCCATTGCTATTTTTTGGGTTGGGAAATGGATTGCACGTAATTTGAGCCGTTTACTAGGGAGTGCAGTGCTTGCATCAAGTAAAGATGAAATGCTACAAAGTTTTGTTAGCTCAATCAGTTATTTCTTGTTCTTATTGATTGTGGTGATCTCTGCACTTTCTCAGTTAGGTGTGAACACAAGCTCCCTAGTTGCTTTAATTGGTGCTGCAGGTTTAGCCGTTGGTTTGGCTCTTCAAAATTCACTACAAAATTTTGCTGCGGGCGTGATGATTTTAATCTTCAAACCATTCAATAAAGGCGATTTTGTTGAAGCTGGCGGGGCATCGGGTAAAGTCGAGCAAATCGGGATTTTAATGCTTGAATTACGCACAGGCGATAACAAAACGGTATTAGTGCCAAACGGCAAAGTCTTTTCAGATAAAATTACTAACTATTCAGCGAATGAAACTCGTCGTATTGATTTTATTTTTGATATTAGTTACGACGCTGATATTCAGAAAGCTAAGGAATTGATTGAGAAGATTTTATTTGATGATGAACGAGTACTTAATTATCCTGAAGCTACAGTTGCAGTGGGGGCATTGGCCGCGAATAGTGTGCAATTATTTGTTCGACCATGGGTACAAACTAGTGATTATGCAACCACTCAATTTGCGATTATGGAAAAAGTGAAAATTGAATTTGATAAAGCAGGGATCTCTATTCCGTATAATCAATTAGAGTTGCACTTACCAGAAGGGCAGTCACTAACATTTGATAAATAGTTTATTGTTAACAAACGGGATTTTAAATATCCCGTTTTCTTTTTCCAAATAACCCCATTTTTAACCTTTCTATTTCTAGCCGAAAATGCAATAATGCTACGTTTTTTCTGTCTATACGAATTGCTCGGCAATTTTGCAAAATTTAGTTCAGAAAATACCGCTTGCAATTGACTTTTTATGCAAGCTACTTGGTTGATTATGCAGTCAAAATTTGAGTGTAAGACATAAGAAACCATGCGTAACCCATTTTTGCTGATAAGCAGACAATCGTGACGATTGGCTCATCAATGATATAAGCCAGCAAAGATGGACATAAACTAATCAAAAATAATGAGAAAACACAATGAAAAGAATGTTAATCAATGCAACTCAAAAAGAAGAGTTGCGTGTTGCCCTTGTTGATGGGCAACGCCTATTCGATTTGGATATCGAAAGTCCAGGTCATGAGCAGAAAAAAGCGAATATCTACAAAGGTAAAATTACTCGTGTAGAGCCAAGTCTTGAAGCGGCATTCGTTGATTACGGTGCAGAACGTCACGGTTTCCTTCCGTTAAAAGAAATTTCGCGTGAATACTTCCCAGAAGGTTATGTATTCCAAGGTCGCCCAAATATCAAAGATATTATCCAAGAAGGGCAAGAAGTTATCGTTCAAGTGAGTAAAGAAGAGCGTGGCAACAAAGGTGCAGCCTTGACCACTTTTATTTCACTTGCAGGTAGTTACTTAGTATTAATGCCAAACAATCCACGTGCTGGCGGTATCTCTCGTCGTATCGAGGGTGATGAGCGTTTAGAGTTAAAAGAAGCCCTAGACTGCTTAGAAGTACCTGATGATGTGGGTTTAATCGTGCGTACTGCAGGTGTAGGCAAATCGCCTGAAGAGCTTCAGTGGGACTTAAAAGTATTACTTCACCATTGGGAAGCTATCAAAAAAGCGGCAGAATCTCGCCCTGCACCATTCTTAATCCATCAAGAAAGTGATGTGATTGTACGTGCAATTCGCGATTACCTTCGTCGTGATATTGGCGAAATTTTAATTGATAACAAGAAAATTTTTGAAAAAGCGAAAAACCACATTCGTTTAGTGCGCCCTGATTTTATCAACCGCGTACGCTTATACGAAGGCGAAGTACCGCTATTCAGTCACTATCAAATCGAATCACAAATTGAATCGGCATTCCAACGCGAAGTGCGTTTACCGTCTGGCGGTTCAATCGTTATTGATGTAACAGAAGCATTAACTGCTATCGACATCAACTCATCGCGCGCAACTCGCGGTGGCGATATTGAAGAAACAGCATTAAACACTAACTTAGAGGCAGCAGACGAAATTGCTCGTCAATTACGTTTACGTGACTTAGGTGGCTTAGTGGTGATCGACTTTATCGATATGACGCCAGTTCGTCACCAACGTGAAGTGGAAAACCGTATCCGCGAAGCAACTCGCCAAGACCGCGCACGTATTCAGTTTGGTCGTATTTCTCGCTTCGGTTTATTAGAAATGAGTCGTCAGCGTTTAAGCCCATCGTTAAGTGAAGCGTCTTCACACGTATGTCCACGCTGTCAAGGCACAGGAAAAGTGCGTGATAACGAGTCTATCGCACTTTCAATCTTACGTTTATTAGAAGAAGAAGCGATCAAAGAGAATACAGCACAAGTTCACACTATTGTGCCAGTTCAGATTGCCACTTACCTATTAAATGAAAAACGTAATGCAATTAGCGCAATTGAAAAGCGTCATGATGTTCAAGTGATTGTGGTACCAACGGAAAGTATGGAAACCCCACACTTCAATGTGTATCGCTTACGTGAAAACGAAATTGTGCCATCATTAAGTTATGATTTAGCAAAACGTTACCAAGACCGTGAAGAAGACTTTGCAACACCACAGCATCATCAGGCATCAGAAGATGCATTGGTAACGCGTAATGAACCTGTGATCACGGTTGAGTCTGTTCTGCAAAGTACCGAATTAAATCTTCAACCAGCACCAACGCCTGTTGAAGCGCCTAAACCTTCGTTATTAAGTCGTTTAATTGCGAAGATTAAAGGTTTCTTTGCCACAGAAGAAGAGCCGAAACAACCTGAGAAAAAATCTCGACCGAAAGCTCGTAATCAGCGTGAGCGCCGTCAGCAACGTCGTGAACGCCCGGCACGTAATAATCAAGAACGTAAGGCGACGCAAGCTCAAGAAAATGTAAAAGAGATTGTGAAACCTGAGCCGAAAAAACGTCGTGAGATTGTCGAAGAAGTTGTAGGCACTAACCAAGTTTCACAAACTGAGCGTCCACAACGTGAACCTCGTGAAGCTAAAGTTGCAGAGCGTCGTCAGCGTCGTGATTTACGTAAGAAAGTTCGTGTAGCAGACAGTGCTGAACAGGTACAAGAGGTTCAAGCAATTGTAGCGGTTGAAGAAGTAAAAGTACCTGTTCAATCACTTAAGCCACAGGCAAAAGTAGAGAAAGTAGATGTTGTGGCAGCAGAAGTGAAAGCTGAAACTGTAAACAATGTTGCAGAAGAACAACGTGAACCGCGTGAAAACAACCGTCAACGTCGTTTACCACGTCATTTACGTGTAGGTGGAAATCAACGTCGTCGCGAACGCCGTGAAGAGCCAAAAGCAGCAATGCCATTAGTCGCAGCGGTTGCTTCACCTGAGCTTGCAAGCGGTAAGATTTGGGTGAAATTTGCAACTGATCCAAAAGTATCAGTGCAAGAAGAAAAACTAGCATTCTTATCTGTTGACGAAATGCTACAACAGCAAGAGCAACCTATAAAAGCGGTTGAAGAGAAACATGTTGCACATCATTTGACTGAGAAAGAAGCTGCCGTGCCATTCGGTGCAGTGGTTACTCAATCAGCAGATCGTGATTTAGTGAAAGATAATCATAAACGTCGTCATCTAGTTGAAAATGAAGTCGCAGGTGATGAAGTAAATGAAAAAGCGAAAGAGAAAGCTGCGCTTCCATTTGGTTTTGTTAGCCAAGGCACAAACCGTGATTTAGTGAAAGAGCACCACGAACGTCGTGGTATCAAAGCTGAGCCACAAGTTGCCAAGGTGGAGCAAGTACAAAGCGAAGAAACTACGGCACCATCTCAGATTGTTAGCCAATATCAAAGTAGCTATCAATTTGATGGTAAATTAGGGACCTTCTCACGCGTTACACATACCAAATCAGCAATGGCGATAGCAAGCGCTCCAGCAGAACCGATTGAAATTATCAAAGCGGTAGAGTGGCAACATTCTAAATATTACTTCTATGGTAAAGGATTTGGTGGTCATTCAAGTGCAGTAAGCCATGTTTATTCTGTAGCGCGTATTGCAAAATGAGCAGCTAAAAACATCATTTAATTAACATAAAAGCCGACTTTTTGACCAGTCGGCTTTTTTTTATGAACTTTATGACAAAGTTTATTTCTAACCAGATGTTTTTAACCCCTAAATATTGAATAAGGACTTATTGAAATGAAAAAATCATTATTAGCAGCATTAGTTTTAGGCTCAACTTTCGCTTTAGCAGCTTGCGATCAAGCAAAAGATAAAGCCGCTGAGGTAAAACAAGCAACAGAAGCGACAGTAGCAGAAGCTAAACAAGCGGTTGCAACTCAGTCTGAAGCTGTTAAAGATGCAGCTGCTGAAACTAAAGCAGCAGTAGTTAATGCTGCAACAGATGTAAAAGATGCAGCAGCAACTAAAGCAGAGGAAGTAAAACAAGTTGTTGCAGAGAAAGCTGCTGAAACTAAGGAAGCTGTGGCGAATGCAGTAGCAGATGTTAAAGATGCGGCAGCAGCTAAAGTTGAAGAAGTAAAAGCAGCAGCAACAGATGCTAAAGATGCGGCAGCAGCTAAAGTTGAAGAAGTAAAAGCGGCAGCAACAGATGCTAAAGATGCGGCAGCAGCGAAAGTTGAAGAAGTAAAAGCAGCAGCAACAGATGCTAAAGATGCGGCAGCAGCTAAAGTTGAAGAAGTAAAAGCAGCAGCAACAGATGTTAAAGATGCGGCAGCAGCTAAAGTTGAAGAAGTAAAAGCGGCAGCAACAGACGCTAAAGATACGGCAGCAGCGAAAGTTGAAGAAGTAAAAGCAGCAGCAACAGATGCTAAAGATGCGGCAGCAGCTAAAGCTGAAGATGTTAAACAAGCTGTAGGCATTAAGGCTGAAGCAGCTCCAGAAGCACTTAAAGCAGTTGCAGAAGGTAAATAATTTTAATTGAATTATTTGAAAGGCGAACTTAGGGTTCGCCTTTTTGCTATATTTATATGCAATTGATTTATTTTAGTCTTGTTTTTGGCTAAAATAGTTACGGGTTATGCATATTGGTATTCATTTTAATGAGGATTTAATCTATGAAAAAATCACTATTAGCAACATTGGTATTAGGTTCAACATTGGCATTGACGGCTTGTGATAATGGTAAATCAGCAGTTGAAGCTGAGTTAAAAGCAACTAAAGCGCAATTAGCTGAAGTTCAAAAATCAGCTGAAGATAAAGTTGCAACAGTACAACAAGAAATTGATGCAAAAGTTGCAGAGGCACAAAAAGCTGCAGATGCAAAAATTGCAGAAATTCAAAAATCTGCAGATGAAAAAGTAGCTTCTGCTGAGAAGTTAGCGAATGAACGTGTTGAAGCAGCACAAAAAGGTGCAGATGAACGAGTTGCTGAGGCGCAAAAAGTGGCAGAAGCAAAATTAGCAGAAGTAACCAAAGCCGCAGAGGACAAAATTGCTTCTATGCAAAGTTCTGTGGAAGGTAAAATTGCGAAAGCATTGACTGATGTGAAAGGTAGCATTACTTCAAGTATGATTGAAGCGAAAAGTGCTATTGCAGAAAAAATGGATTCAGTTAGCAAAACTTTAAAAAATGTAGCAACAGATTTAAAAACCGAAGCAAAAGAAACAGTTACAGAAAATAACGTTAAACAAGCAGCGGATGCTACAAAACAAGCTACAGATAAAGTTGTAGATGCAGCTAAAGAAAAAGCAGAAGCAGCAAAAGATGTTGCAGAGAAAGCTGAAAAAACAAAAGATGTGGTTGAAAAAGTTGTTGAAACGACAAAAGAGAAAGCAGAAGAGGCTAAAGCTGTTGCTGAAAATGTTGTAGATGCAGCTAAAGAGAAGGTAGAAGAAGTGAAAAGTGCCGTTAAAGAGGCAGTGAGTAAAGCAGCTGAAGATGTGAAAGATACACAACCAGCGAAAGACGCTAAGTAAGTTTAGACTTTTACCATATTAAAAATGCCAATGGTCCGTTGGCATTTTTTATGTGTAAATTTTGCATCTATTTTTGTTATTAAATTGCAAAACTAAATCGTTTTAGCTACTATTCGATCCAATTTTTAATTCGTATATAAAGAGACAAAATTATGAGCAAAATTTGGGTGTTAGGTGATGCCGTTGTTGATTTAATTCCAGATGGTGATGAGCATTATTTACGCTGTCCCGGTGGCGCACCAGCTAACGTGGCAGTCGGTATTTCACGTTTAGGTGGTGAAACTGGATTTATTGGGCGAGTTGGTAACGATCCTCTTGGTAAATTTATGCAGCAGGTACTAAATGCGGAAAATGTTTCAACGGAACAAATGATTCTGGATCCTAAGCAACGAACTTCAACGGTTATTGTTGGCTTAGATGATGGAGAGCGCAGTTTTACCTTTATGGTTAACCCAAGTGCAGACCAATTCTTAGAAGTTGCTGATTTACCAACATTCCAACAAGGTGACTGGTTACACTGCTGTTCGATCGCGTTAATTAATGATCCTTCTCGTTCAACTACAATTGAAGCAATTCGTCGTATTAAACAAGCAGGTGGTTTCTTCTCATTCGATCCAAATTTACGTGAATCACTTTGGAACTCATTAGATGAGATGAAAACTGTGGTAAATAGCGTGGTGGCGATGGCTGATGTGCTGAAATTCTCAGAAGAAGAATTAACGCTTTTAACTAATACCACAAATTTAGATGATGCAACCAAAGCGGTCACATCACAATATCCAGAGAAATTAATCATTATCACATTAGGTAAAGATGGAGCTATCTATCACTTAAATGGCGCAAGCAAGGTAGTGGCAGGTAAAGCATTAAAACCAGTTGATACAACAGGAGCAGGCGATGCGTTTGTGAGTGGTTTATTAGCAGGTTTATCACAGGTAGCTGATTGGAAAAAAGAAGAAGTACTTGTCGATGTGATCCGTAAAGCGAATGCATCTGGTGCGTTGGCAACAACCGCAAAAGGTGCGATGTCTGCATTACCAACTAAAGCGCAGTTAGATGCGTTTTTAGCAAGTTAATCCCCCGACGGACACGGGTACCGTGTCCCTACAAATTTTCTTCGAATAATGTTCGAATGTAGGGACACGTTGCGCGTGTCCGCTAAATTATCGAAGGAATATTCAAATGCACATTTTCAACAACGGCAAATATAAAAGTCTTCACGCCCAACAACCTAATGAACTTGCAGAGATCGCTAATTTCGTTGCTCAAGATAAAGATTTTCGCCCAACCTATCATCTCGTTCCAGAAATGGGATTAATTAACGATCCAAACGGCTTAATTTTCGATGGTGAAAAATATCACGTTTTCTTTCAATGGTTCCCTTATGATGCTATTCACGGTATGAAACACTGGAAACATTTCACAACCACTGATTTTCAAACCTACCTAGAAGCCGAACCGCTGATTCCTGATGAGATGTTTGAATCTCACGGCTGTTATTCGGGCGGTGCGATTTTATGGCAAGATAAAATTGTTGCTTTCTATACAGGCAACACGCGCCGTCCAAGCGATAATGCGCGCGTACCACACCAAAATATTGCAATCTTCGATAAAGTAGGCAAGTTACTAGAGAAGCGTTGTATTATCGACTCTGCACCTGAAGGTTATTCAGAACACGTGCGCGATCCAAAACCTTTTGTAACCGAAGAAGGTAAGATCCGTTTTGTATTAGGCGCACAGCGTGAGAATTTAACAGGTACAGTGCTGCTGTATGAAATGGATAATCTGGAAGATACGCCACGTCTATTATCCGAATTAGATATTAAAGATTTTGATAACAGCAATGTGTTTATGTGGGAGTGTCCTGACTTATTCCAGTTAGGTGGTAAAGATGTGTTTGTGTGGTCGCCACAGGGTAAACTACGCGAGAAAACGCAATTCCAAAATAACTACCACGCAACCTATGCGTTAGGTAAATTAGACGGCTGTCAATTTAATTCAGAGCATATTGCCGAATTAGATCAAGGCTTTGATTTCTATGCGCCACAAACCGTGCAAAATGCTGATGGCATTATGTTTGGTTGGGTGGGCTTACCTGATTTAACTTATCCAACGGACAAATATAAATGGCATTCTACTCTTACAATGCCACGTAAATTAACGCTAAAAGGGAATCAAATTTATCAATACCCTATCGCCAAGCTTTGCGATAAACAAGCGGTAACATTAAGCGGAAAAATTGCAATTGAGCATTTGGATACGGCGTATTTGCAAATTAATGTAGAAAATCAACCGCTTGAAATTAAGCTATTTGATAATCCGCAAGGACATCACTTAGTTTTACGCTATACTGACGGTATTTTAAGCCTTGATCGCACTCACTCTGAACAGACTGAATTAATGCAGCAATTTGATAGTGTACGTAATTGCGAGATTGCGGATTTACAATCGCTAGAGCTGTTTATTGACCGCTCTGTGATTGAAATTTTCATTAATGGCGGTGAAAAAGCGATGACTTCGCGTTTCTTTATTGCGGAGCGTGAGAATGTAGTGGAAGTTTCGCGTAATGTTAAAGCGGAAGTTGCGCAGGTTAGGGCTGTTGAATATAAGTAAAATCCCCCCTTTTTCAAAGGGGGGCATTTAATAGGAAGAACAATGGACGTAAAAAAAGCACACAAAAGGATAACACTCAACGATATTGCTGAATTAAGCGGTGTGTCTAAAACCACAGTGAGCATGATCTTAAACGGTCAAGCAGATCAATTCCGCATTAAAAAGGAAACAAGAGAGAAAGTTGAGCAGATCGCCGAGCAACACGGCTACCGTGCAAATGTTCATGCAAAAGCCTTAAAAATGCGCCGTTCCAATGTGATTGGTATGGTGATCCCTGATCTGACTAACTATGGTTTTGCCTCTACCGCCAAAACGTTAGAGCGCTTGTGTCGTGAAAATGGTTTACAGCTTGTGATTGCTTGTTCCGATGATAGCCCTATTCAAGAGAAATTAGCGATAGATCGCTTAATCGACCGCCAAATTGATGTGCTGATTACCGCGCCCACTCATCAAGATCCTAAATATTATAAAAATATCCGTAAACATACCGATATTATTCAGCTCGACCGCTTTGTTCCTAAGCTTGAACTATGCAAAATTATTAGTGCTGATACGCCTAAAATAGCCGAATTAGTTGAGAAAATAGCAAAAACTTATCAACTTAAAGAGTATTACTATTTGGGGGGGCAACAAACCCTTTCGCCAAGTACAAGTCGTTTACAAGGCTTCCAGCAAGGACTGAAACAAGCAGGACTTAAAGATACAAGCGCTTGGATTTTACATAAAGATTACCAACCTGAATCAGGCTATCAAATGTTACAGCAAGTTGTGGAACAGCTAGGCCGCTTGCCAGAAGCCATTTTCACTGCTTCTTATACGCTTTTAGAAGGTGTATTACGCTATTTGACCGAGTATAAACAGATGGATAAGTTACTGAATAGAGAACTGCATCTTGCGACTTTTGATGATCATGATCTGCTTAATGCTCTACCCTTCCATATCCATTCAATTAAGCAAGATCACGAACAGATCGCACATAGACTCTTTGCTATGATTAGAACCAAACTTCAAAATAAAGAAGCCGAAAGCGAATTAGTTGATTGTGAAGTGATTTGGCGGGATTAGCCTTGAAAAGGATAAAAATAGAGCATACAATAGAAAAAGGTCGGGAACAGGTTGCAACCCTGCCCCCTTGTATCTCAATTCCGAGTAAAATAAGAATATCAGGGTAAGACATTGTCCTGTCCCTTCCTAGCCGTTAGGCTAACTTATTGAACACTGCAATCAGCAAATCTAGTGCAGCGAACACTTTAAAGCCGATTGCCAAAATTCTTGTAGATACTGTCTCTCAACCCTAAAGTCAAATTGTTTTTTGCACTAAGCTAAAATAGTTTGCGGTTGATAAACAGATTTGTTTTTTAACACCCCAAAGCAGATATGTACTAAACGACGCATTGCAGC
>MQVI01000049.1 GCA_002002485.1 Pasteurellaceae bacterium 15-036681 | reverse complement strand
GTAAACTTTTAACCATTATGAATGCGTTAGTTAAGCGCAATGAAAAATGGGATGCGACACGCCACTTATCCACAGAAACTGTGGGTTAAAATTGAATAACTTTTTTGTGTAGGAACACAGTTGCTACGAGGATATTTATGATGAAATTGGCAAAACTTTTCCGAAATCTCACCGCTACGAGGATATTTATGATGAAATTGGCAAAACTTTTCCGAAATCTCACCGCTTGTAGCCTTGCTCTATTGCTCGCTGCTTGTTCAAACCAACTTCCAGAACAAACGGACTTTAACCGTTCTGAAGCAGTAAAGGCGCGTATCAATCTAGCCTTAGCTTATCTTGAACAAAATGACTTCCCCAAAGCGAAAGAGAATATAGATAAAGCATTAGCACACGATTCATCAGATTACCTTCCTCATTCAGTGCTTGCCTATTATTATCAACAAATTGGGGATACAAATAGCGCTTCAATCACTTACCAAAAAGCAATTAAATTAAGCCAAAATCGTCCTGATGTATTAAATAACTACGGTACATTTTTGTGTAAGAGAGGGGAATTTGAGCAAGCATATCAGCAGTTTGAATCTGCATTGAAAAGTGATCAACCTTATTATCACCAAGCAGATACCCTAGAAAATATTGCTTTATGTGCTCATCAAGCAAAAGATCTTACAAAGCAAAATGAAACTTTATCAGCCCTTGATAAACTAGATAGCACAAGGGCCACCAAATTAAAGCAATATTTAACTAATTGAAAATACTAAAGATTTAATAATTTTTCATATCTCTCATCCGTTAACAGTTTTAAGAAAGCCTCTAATGCATCAATATCCTGATCGGTTAGTGGCTTTCCTTTTAAGTCACCTTTAGCCACAGTTGGATGATATTCCGCATTATCCCATGGCTGATTTGTCTCAGGATTAATCCTTCTTTCTGAATTATTAAAATGATCTAAAAACAATAATACTGTTCGTAATTCTTTAAATACGCCATTATGCATATAAGGTGCTGTGACAGCTACATTGCGCAAAGTTGGCACTTTAAATTTCCCTTTCTGATTTATATCCCCTTTGACTCGAGGGTTGTCCAATAAGCCATTATCAACAAAATCATCCGCTAGCTTGTTGTGCTCAATCAATTTCTTATTACTTGGCACGCCAATATTGTAATAACGATAATTGCTGAAAGTTTCTTCTGGATGATGTTCTTCACTATTGAGCTGATGGCAATTACTGCAGTTCGCTCGCGATTTATCGAAAAATAGCGTTTTTCCTTGCTGCTCTAATTCTGTAAGCTGATATTCGCCTCTGAGAAATTTGTCATATTTAGAACTAAAAGGTGCTAATAAGCGTTTTTCTTTCTGAAAAGTAGCAAGTGAATCTTCCATTGCTTGATAAACGGTTTCATAGCTTTCCCAAACTTCTTTGCCATAAAATTGTGTCAGTAACCTTGCATGCATTGGTGTTTGCCACAGGCGTTTAGCTACAGACAGCTGATCGGGCATACCCATTTCAAGTGGATCAAGCGGTGGTTTTCCTGCTTGTTCTTGCAAATTGAGAGCTCGTCCATCCCAGAATTGCCCACCAATATACTCTTTGATATTCTCATCAAAATGAAAGTCAGGCGAATATTTTGCATACAACATGGTTGGACTATTACGCTTACCAAAAGAGTGCATATCATCTCCCAATGAAACCATTCTTTCTGCGCTATTATCACGAACATCAATAAAAGCATGATCCTGATTGTGGCAGGTTGAACAATTTTGATTACCATGAAATGAGAGCGTTTTATCAAAGAAAAGAATTTGGCCAAACATGGCCTTATCAATAGATTGGTTTGGAGCAAGAGTTCGAGGCTCTGGTTCAAGAGCATAAGATGTCGTTGCTAAGCATAATAAGGCAATAGGAAAAAGGGTGCGCATAAATTGGTTTATCCATCAAATATAAAAAGAAAGGTCTCCACAGAGGAGACCTTTATCATTATATCAAATTCAATTAAAAACCAGCTTGTTTTTCTAACTGCTCGACTAATGCTTCGTTTAAGTTGAGAGCATCTGCTAAGTTAGATAAAAATACGATCTCTTTACGAGAAAGATCTTTACATACTACACGTGCAGCTAAATAAACTTGGCTTGCAAGCGCTGGATTATTACCAACCATTTGTGCGATTTCAGCTGGAGTTGCAGGTGTTGCGATCTCATCGCTAATCCATTTTACTAACTCTGGGTTATCCCCTGATTCTTGTAAAATTGCTTGCTCTTCCGCTGCATCGATATCACCATCAGAAACAGCTGCAGCGATCATAGTACGTAAAATAATTACACCACTATCTTCAGTTTGTGCAGCAGCTTCAAATGCATTTTGAGCTAATTGCTGGCTACCTGTATTTGCTGATTGTGATGCTTGATAGCTTTGGTACGCTTTATAAGCCATACTACCTAATGCAGCTAACGAACCTAATTTTGTTAAATTTGCACCGCCATTACGGCCTAATACCATTGATAAAATACCCACTAGCGCAGCACCGCCGCCCATTTTGCTGATAGAATCCGTGTTACCAGTTTTAGCTTGGCTTGCTGTGCTTAATACAGAATTTAAAATACTACCTAAATCTGCTTTGCCTTGGTTTGCTGAGTTAGTTGCTGCGCCTAATACGCTGCCTAAAATGTCATTGAAATTCATTACGTTTCCTTAAATAAGTGAAAAAATTCAAAAAGTAGACTCGCTATTTAGGGAAAAGTTCCAGTTTCTGTTAAAATGAACAAAACAATTTAGAGAAAGATTATGGCACTTATTGAATACAATCCACCTACAGAACCTTGGCTAGATGAAGTATATCGCGACAATCATATTTTAGTGATAAACAAACCAAGTGGACTACTCTCTGTTCCTGGTAGTCGCCCTGAATATTTTGATAGCGCAATGACACGAATTCAGCAAAAATATGGCTTTACAGAACCAGCGCATCGCTTAGATATGGCAACAAGCGGTATTATTTTATTTGCATTAAGCAAGCAAGCAGAAAAAGAGCTTAAGCGTCAATTCCGTGACCGTGAACCAAAAAAGCACTATCAGGCACTGTTATGGGGCAAATTAGGTGAAAAGGTAGGGGATACAGGTACAATTGATGTGCCGTTAATCTGTGATTGGGAGAATCGCCCTCGTCAGAAAATTTGCTATGAGCGAGGAAAAAAAGCAATTACCTTTTATGAAATATTGGCGCATTATCCTAATAATACAACTCGTGTGCGTTTAACACCTTACACAGGCCGCTCACATCAATTGCGTGTACATAGTCTTGCATTAGGTCATCCAATTTTAGGTGATAAATTCTATGCAAATCCACTTGCTCGTAGCCTTGCGCCTCGTTTGTGTTTACACGCTGAATCACTGTCAATTACTCACCCAATTACCGGTGAGCCTATGACGTTTGAAGTTAAACCAGATTTTTAGGTCATAGAGAGGGCTGAGATTATCTGCCCCTATAGATTTTTTAAACAAGAGAAGCAAATGAACCTCCATCTCCAACATTATCCTGAAAATGCAAAGCGCTTATTTAAGCTCTCTTTGCCTATTTTCATTTCGCAGCTTGCCGTCTCAGGTATGGGGCTCGCAGATATTATTATGGCTGGTTTAGTCAGTGATGCTGATGTCTCTGCGATTGCAGTTGCTAATTCTATTTATCTGCCACTATTTTTATTTGTACTTGGCACATTGAATGCGATTACGCCTACCGTTTCTTACTTAAATGGTTCAAATCAGCGCCATCTAATTGCACATCAAATCCGCCAGGGTGGTTGGATTATCGCTGCTTTTTGCACACCAATGATCTTAGTCTTTCTGAATAGTGGATTGATTTTAGATGCAATGGAAACGCCGGCAGAATTTTCTTTAAAAGCTCAGCACTATTTACTTTCGCTCTGCTTCGGGATCATTCCAGCATTATTGTCTATCAATCTGCGTTGTTTAAATGACGGACTATCAAATCCAAAGCCAGCGATGATCATTACCTTTATCGGTTTATTGCTCAATATTCCACTTAACTATATCTTTATTTTTGGGCATTTGGGCGCGCCTGAGCTTGGTGCAGTCGGCTGTGGTGTTGCAACGGCAATTGTAAACTGGCTAATGCTATTTATGATGATTCACTATAGCAAAACAACTGGCTCACAAAAGGATATAAAGTTGTTTGAAAAATGGATTGAATTGCCAAATAAAGCCACATTAATTAAATTGTTCAAGCTAGGTTTACCAATTGGCTTTGCTATGTTTACTGAAATCGTGATGTTTTCTGCATCATCTTTAATTTTGTCACCACTAGGCGCTCAAGTTGTAGCAAGTCATCAAGTGACATTACAAACTAGCTCTATTTTCTTTATGGTACCACTTGCTTTCAGTATTGCATCCACGATTGTGGTAGGGCAAACGCTTGGACAAGGCGAAGTAAATAAAGCTAAATACCTGAGTTTCCATGCGATTTTAACTTGTACAGTAATGGCATTCGTCATGGGCTTGATTATCTTACTGTTAAAAGATGCAATTCCTCATCTATTTACTAGCGATCCGACTTCGATTGCAATTGCTTCTGGTTTATTAATTTTTGCTGCGATTTACCAAATCCCAGATGCAATCCAAGCAGTATGTAATGGTATTTTACGAGGATATAAACATACTAAACCTGTACTTTATACAACCATGTTCTGCTACTGGGTTGTTGGCTTACCACTTGCGACTATTCTTTCTCGTACTGATTGGCTAGGAAAACCAATGGCAGCGCAAGGCTTTTGGCTCGTATTTTGTATTTCTTTAACGATTGCCGCAGCTCTCTTGTTCTACAACATGCGCCGTATTCAAGCTGTGCCGGCGCAAGATTTATTAACTCGTTTGGATTCAATTAAATAATGGCTCTGTTTTACTCTGAAAAATCTGCAAAAAAATCTACAAAACCAACCGCTTTACAGTCATTCACTATCCAGAGTTTGGACTATCAAGGACTTGGTGTAGCAAAACTAAATGGCAAAACTTGGTTTGTGGAAAATGCCTTGCCAAATGAACAAGTTGAAGCTCAGATCGTAGAAGAAAAACGCCAATATGGTCGTGCGAAAGCGGTAAGATTTAGCCAAAAATCTGCAATTCGCCAAGTACCAAGTTGTGCGATTTATGGCAAGTGTGGTGGTTGCCAAATGCAGCATATTCCTATTGAATTACAACGTGAGACCAAACAAAAAGCACTATTTCAACGTTTGCAAAAACTACAGTCTGAAGCAATTGCTTATCAACCAATGTTGGTGGGAGATAAAACACAATATCGCCGCCGTGCAAAATTGAGTATTGCCATCCAGAAAAATGAATTGGTGGTTGGATTTCGTCAAGCAGGCTCACAAGACATTATTCCATTAACTGAATGTGAAGTACTTGAGCCACAACTTTCTACGTTATTACCTAAGCTGCAAAAGCTATTAGCGAATTGGAAGCAGAAAAAATCCCTAGGGCATATTGAATTAGTGCGTGCAGATAATGGTATTGCGCTACTACTCCGTCACATTGGTAATCTTCATCAACAGGATAGTGAGCAGCTCCGCCAATTTGCACAAGATGAAGCATTCATGCTATTTGTGATGACAGATAAAGAGCAAATTGAACAGTGGAGTGGCGAAAAACCTTATTATCAAATTGATGGTTTAAAGCTCTATTTTTCTATTCGGGATTTTATCCAAGTTAATGCCAAGCTCAATCAGCAAATGGTTAATACCGCCCTTGATTGGCTAGAACTGAACGAACAAGATAACGTATTAGATCTATTCTGTGGTATGGGCAACTTTACATTACCACTCGCAACAAAAGTCAAAAAAGTAGTGGGTATTGAAGGCGTTGAACCTATGGTTGAACAAGCACGTTTAAATGCTCAAATCAATCAATTAGGTAATGCTGACTTTTACCAAGCAGATCTCGATCAGCCTTTTATTGATCAACCCTGGGCTACACAGCCATTTAATAAAGTATTACTCGACCCTGCTCGTAACGGTGCTTACTTTGCATTAGATCATCTTTGCCAACTAAACGCTGAAAAAATTGTTTATGTCTCATGCAATCCAGCAACATTGGTTAGAGATGCTGAGAAACTAATTGAGGCAGGTTATCGCATACAAAAATGCGCAATGATCGATATGTTCCCGAACACTGCGCATTTAGAGTCTATTTCTGTATTTGTAAAATAACTACGTTGTTTACTACTTAAAGTTTGGTGGAGATAATCGGGATCGAACCGACGACCTCTTGAATGCCATTCAAGCGCTCTCCCAACTGAGCTATATCCCCAATAAGTGCTTGGCATAATAGCGCCAAGCACTTGAACTGTCAATTCTAAAAGTTGAGTTAAATCAACTCATTAGAATTTATTATGAGTTTAGATTAGCCTTGTGCTTGAATAAACTCAATCGCTTTTTGAACACGAGCAATAGTACGATCTTTGCCGACTAATTTCGCTGTGATATCCATTGATGGCGATTGGCCAGAGCCCGTTACGGCTAAACGGAATGGCATACCCACTTTACCCATACCAATTTCAAGCTCTTGTGCTGTTTGGTTCATTGCGTCGTGGATACTTTCTACCGTCCAATCGCTTAAAGCGGTTAGTTTCTCTAAAAGTTTTGCAAGTGGTGCCACTGCTTCTGCTTTAAAGTTTTTCGCCACTGCTTTTTCATCGTATGCTTCAAACTCTTCATAGAAGTAACGGCTGCTTGCTGCTAATTCTTTTAAGGTTTTTGCACGTTCACTTAATACAGGAATGATCTCTGCTAATGCTGGGCCATTACTTGTATTGATACCTTGGTTTTGCATATGCCAGTCAAGGTATTTCGCGACGTGATCCACAGGTAAGCTACGCATATAGTGTTGGTTTAACCACTGTAATTTTTCGGTGTTGAATGCACTTGCAGATTTGCTTACTGAGTGAATATCGAATAATTCGATCATTTCTTCACGAGTGAAGATCTCTTGGTCGCCATGGCCCCAGCCTAAACGCACTAAATAGTTTACTAATGCTTCTGGTAAGTAACCGTCATCACGATATTGCATTACACCTACCGCACCGTGACGTTTTGATAATTTTTGACCATCATCGCCGTTAATCATTGATACGTGAGCATATACAGGCACAGGTGCGCCTAATGCTTTTAAGATATTGATTTGACGTGGGGTATTGTTGATATGGTCTTCACCACGCACAACGTGAGTAATGCCCATATCCCAGTCATCTACCACGACACAGAAGTTATAAGTTGGTGAACCGTCTGTACGGCGGATAATTAAGTCGTCTAATTCGCTGTTGCTAATTTCAATGCGACCACGAACTGCGTCATCGAATACTACAGAGCCTTCCGTTGGGTTTTTAAAACGCACTACGTGTGGCTCATCAGCTGAATGCTGATGATTGCCTAAGCAGTGGCGGTCATAACGTGGTTTTTCTTTGTTTGCTTCTTGTTGTGCACGTAATTCATCTAAACGCTCTTTAGAGCAGTAGCAACGATATGCTAAACCTTGTTCGATCATTTGGTCGATAACTTGGTTATAACGGTCAAAACGCTTAGTTTGATAGTATGGACCGTGTTCCCACGCTAAGTTTAACCATTCCATTCCTTCTAAAATCGCCGCTGTTGCTTCTGGTGTTGAACGTTCTAAGTCTGTATCTTCGATACGTAATACAAACTCACCGTTATTGTGTTTTGCATATAACCAAGAATAAAGGGCTGTACGAGCACCGCCTACGTGTAAATAACCAGTTGGGCTTGGTGCAAAACGGGTACGTACTTTCACATTTGGATCAAGAGGGAAAAGGTTTTCAATTTTCATTAATATTAGCCTATAAAATTGTGACAAATAGATTTCGTTATTCTACTACTGTTTTACAGGAAAAGTAGTAAAAAATCAGTGAAATTGACGATTTTTAAATCGAACAAATCAAAAATATAAAAAATTCATTGACGGAAATAAATAGATCCCTATAATGCACACCCACAACGACGGGCGATTAGCTCAGTTGGGAGAGCACCTCCCTTACAAGGAGGGGGTCACTGGTTCGAGACCGGTATCGCCCACCACTTCAACTTTGTGAAAACAAAAAAGAAGTTCGTCGTTAATGCTTAAACTAACGTGGGCGATTAGCTCAGTTGGGAGAGCACCTCCCTTACAAGGAGGGGGTCACTGGTTCGAGACCGGTATCGCCCACCACTCTTAGTTTAAGTTCAAAACTTAATACCCTTTGATTTTAAGTCTCAAGTGGGCGATTAGCTCAGTTGGGAGAGCACCTCCCTTACAAGGAGGGGGTCACTGGTTCGAGACCGGTATCGCCCACCACTTAAGACTAAAATCATAAACTTCATATCTATGAAGGGCGATTAGCTCAGTTGGGAGAGCACCTCCCTTACAAGGAGGGGGTCACTGGTTCGAGACCGGTATCGCCCACCAGTTTCTTTCTATTCCATTTAAAATTTCAAACCAATTTTAGTTATTTGCTATTTTGCAAAGTTTTTGTGCTATCTGAGCGCTTTTTATTCCTACGTTTTAAATTGTAGGGTGCGTGTAAACGCACCATTCGGATATTTAGGTACAAAAAAGGCGCGTTTACACGCACCCAATAAAATAACGCTATTTTGCATGACGCTCTTTTAGTTTACCAATCACATCTGCCCATGCTAAATCCGCATCTTGCAACAACACTGTTAAGTGATAAGCTAAATCCGCTGCTTCACAAATGGTTTCATCACGATCTTTCACCGTTGCCGCTAACGCTGTTTCTACGCCTTCTTCCCCAACTTTCTGTGCAATACGTTTGGTGCCACGGGCATAGAGATGAGCCGTATAAGAACTCTCAGGATCAGCGCCTTTGCGAGAGGCAATCAAACGCTCTAATTTGCTAAAGAACGTCCAATCTGGTTCAGCAGATAAGCCACTAAAACAGCTTTCTGTGCCAGTATGGCAAGTTGGACCAATTGGGTCCGCTAAAATCAGTAATGTATCTTGATCGCAATCTAAGCTCATATCGACCACGTTTAAGAAATTTCCCGAGCTTTCACCTTTGGTCCATAAACGTTGTTTAGTACGAGAAAAGAAAGTGACTTTTTTCTCTGTTAATGTCTTATCTAACGCCTCTTGGTTCATATAACCAAGCATTAAAACTTCTAACGTTTGGGCATTTTGCACGATAACTGGTAATAGGTTATCGACTTTTTGCCAGTTGATTTGTGTTGTGTTTAGCATTTTGCCGCCTTATTTTTTTATAAAAATAGCATCTCTAGAATTTTTAAATCCATTTTCAACAAATTCACCGATAAAATTCTTTTTACTATCATAGAGATATTTTTGTTCTTCTAGATGGGCGATTGAAACTGTTTTTTTGCCTGGTAGAAATTCTAAGGTATATTTATATTCATCAGTGTTTTCTAATTTTTCTAAATGGATAATTAATCCACTTTTACTTTCATAAGTGCCGCTATAATTTTGTTTATCTTCAGCAAAAGCATTAATGCTGGTTAACAAAAATAATCCTATAAGTAATTTTCTGAACATAAAAGCCTCTTATTTTCTGATTTCAACATTTTGTTGAAATAAATATTCTTTCAATTCACCAATATTAATAATCTGCTTATGGAACACGCTCGCCGCTAATGCTCCGTCCACATTGGCTTCCACAAAAGCATCACGAAAATGCACCATTTCACCTGCACCGCCAGAAGCGATTAAAGGCACTTTACACTCTTTACGTACGTTTTTCAACTGAACTAAATCGTAGCCTTTACGCACGCCGTCTTGGTTCATCATATTTAACACGATTTCGCCTGCACCACGTTTTTGCACTTCTTGCACCCAGTCGAGTAGCTGCCAGTTGGTTTGACGGGTACGTTTTTCATCGCCTGTATATTGATTGACCCAATATTTCCCCGTTTCTTGCTCAAACCAGCTATCAATCCCGACTACAATCGCTTGCACACCAAAACGATCCGCAAGGCGAGAGATTAAATCGGGATCGGCAAGGGCAGGGGAGTTGATCGAGATTTTATCTGCACCGAAAGCGAAGATCTGCTCCGCATCGGCAATGGTTTTAATTCCCCCCGCTACGCAGAAGGGAATATCAATCACTTCCGCCACACGCTCAACCCAGCTTTTATCAACAGTTCTGCCGTCTGATGAAGCGGTAATATCATAAAACACCAATTCATCGGCACTCTCTTGAGCATAACGTTGTGCAAGAGGGACGATATCGCCAATAATTTCGTGATTGCGGAATTGTACCCCTTTCACCACTTGCCCATCACGTACATCTAAACAAGGGATTATTCGCTTTGCCAACATTTGATTGCCTCCGTTACATCAAATTTTCCTTCTAACAACGCCCGTCCGATAATTACACCGCCTACGCCAGTGCCTTTTAATGCTTTCACATCTTCAAGAGAACCGATACCACCCGATGAGATAAAACTGACTTCAGGGAATGCCGAGCAGATTTCTTGGTAGAGATCGACATTTGAACCTGCCAATGTGCCATCACGAGAGATATCTGTACAAAGCACGTGTTGTAAGCCGACAGAGCGGAAGTCATTAATCAGTTCTTCGAGCGATACCCCGCTATTTTCCTGCCATCCGCTTACCGCAATCTGTTTCTCACCTTGGGCATTGATATTCACATCTAACGCAAGCACAAATTTTTCTGCGCCATATTTATTAAACCAGCTTTTGACTAATTCACGTTCTTTCACCGCCGTTGAGCCAATCACCACACGATTAGCTCCAACCGCCAGTAAATCCGCTACATCTTGCTCTGAGCGAATACCACCACCAACTTGGATCGGGCATTTCACTTGTGCGATGATCTCGCCAATTAATTTAGTTTGGCGTTTATTCGGATCTTTTGCACCAGTCAGATCGACTAAATGCAATTGTTCCGCACCTTGATCCACATAAGTTTGAAACTGTTCAATTGGATTATCGCTATATAACGTCTTTTGGGCATAATCCCCTTGATATAAACGCACCACTTGCCCATCAATTAAGTCAAGTGCGGGGATAATTATGGATTTTTTCATTGATGTTGTGTCCTTTCTCTGTATGCCTAGGGTAGCATAGCCACCCTAGGTTAAGCATTAGCCTACCCCTTTGGGCTAGGGTTATAGATGTTTATCAAAGTATTTATTATCAACTCTTTGTGCCTAGGGTAGCAGAGCCACCCTAGGTTAAGCATTAGCCTACCCCTTTGGGGTAGAGTTATAGATGTTTATCAAAATATTTATCATCAAAATCTATACCGTTTTCAATAAATAAATTTTTTATTTCATCAACAAAGGTTGTTGATTTGTGATGTTCTTTTTGATTTTTTATGTAGTTGATTATTTTATCTTTATCGAGCTTACTGTAGCTTAAAGCGCAATATCCAACAGACCACTCGGTAAAATTAGGAAATTGAGATTTATGGCTTTTTAAAAACTGATGCGTTGTGATTTTTAATTTTCGTACAAATTCAGATACAGCAATTGTTTGGTGAATTTCAACAAACAAATGAATATGATCTGGCATTCCATTTACCCTATGCAAAATGCAATGATGTTCTTGAGTAAATTTCCAAATACAACGATATAAGTCAGTTTCGTATTGTTCATCAATACTTGAAATACCGTATTTTGTACGGAAAATAATATGATACAACAATCGAGTATAGCTCATATTTATCTCCAACTACCCCAACGGGGTAGGCTTATGCGTAACCTAGGGTAGTTTACCCTAGGCTCTAGGCAGTATTTCTACACATTCTCCACAAAATTCTTCAGCAACATAGCCCCATTTTTCCCCGATCTTTCAGGGTGAAACTGTACGCCGTAGAAGTTTTTACAACCTAGTGCCGCACTAAAAGGCACGCCGTAATCGCTGGTCGCAATAGTATTTTCATTGGGCATTACCGCATAGCTATGCACAAAGTAGAAGTGGCTATCTTGTTCAATCCCCGCAAAAAGTGGGTGATCGGCTTGGTAATGCACCTTATTCCAACCCATATGTGGCAATGGCAAATTGGTATCAGGAATTAACTCGGTTTTTCCGCTCATTAGGTTAAGGGTCGCAACATTACCTTCCGTAGAAAACTCGGTCATTAGTTGCATACCTAAGCAGATCCCTAACATAGGTTGAGTAGCGTTTTGGATAGTTTCAATCAGTTTTCGATCTTCCAAATTACGCATAGCAGCAATGGCAGTGCCTACACCGGGTAAGAGTAATTTATCTGCCGATTGAATTTTATTGAGATCACGAGTGATCTCGGCACGATAACCTAATCGATCAAATGCAAATTTGACCGAAGAAAGATTAGCGCAGCCAGTGTCGATTATTGTGATGTTGGGCATATTTGTTCCTTATTAATTATTCGATATATGGTATTCAATGCCATTTAGATAATGTTTTATAGTTATTACATCCCATTGCTCATCAAATAGAAGATAAGCACATTCCGTAGCTTTATCTTTTGTGAGCTCCTTTTTATTGGGTATACAAGGATAGTAATTTGTTAATCCATCAATTGCTCGATTAATTGAATTTGAAAGATGTTCTACATCATAGAGTTCTAGGTTCTTATCTGTTTCAAATTTAGTAACAACTGTTTTTATTAACTTCATCTGTTTTTTGAGTTCATTCCCTAAAAACTCAATATCTTTTTCCGTATAATTTCGATTGTTTTGATATTTTGTATCGAAAGTATCTATTATATTTTCTGTTTCAGCTCTGATTTGCTGATAATCCGTCAAATATTTATTGCTCTCTTTAGCTAGGCAATTAGCTGAAAGAAAGCTAATTACAAGAGGGAGTATTGTTTTTAAGTATTTTAGCATTGGGTTCCTATATTACTTTTTGAATTCTTTAATAAAATTAGCTAACTGTTCTAGGCCATCAAAAGTGCTAGGAACTTTATCTGAATTGGATAGAATGCTACTAAAAATTAAATTTTCGAATTTTTCTAGTGATGAACCATCTTTTTCTTTTATTTCTTTAGCATAGTCAGCATAACTCTGAATAAATTGGCAGAGAGATTGTCTTAATTCGAGTTGCATTATTTGCGTTTGTATTGAATTATAATGGCTAAGAACAACTCTGAAAAAATAGAGTAAAATAATTTCCAAGCCAGTAAATGGAATCGCTAATTTCCAAACATATGGATCGTTTATTATTTCTATAGTGCTATTCATTATGGTTTGAATGTAGGCTATAGGAGCAATACATAAAAACATTCCTATTGAAAGTAATAGAAAAAATGCCCAAGACTTTGCTGTTTTTTTAGTTTTTAATAGAGTCTCAAAGCCTTTTGATAACCCTACGAAATTAAAAGCATTTTCCTGTTCTTTTAAGACCTCTGCTAATTTTTTTACAGTAATTTCTTTTTCTTGTAGGAAACTCTCTAATTTATTTGTTCTTGATTTTAGATTTGATTCTATTAATTCATATTTTTCCTCTGCTTCTTTGACTGTTTTCTCATATTTTAAAAATGCTTGATAGTTTTTATCCCCTAGATAATGATTGATTATATCAATATCAAATTGGCCATTGATAATGTAATCTAGCCAATGTTGATGTTTAGGATTTATAAGATTTTTACTATCACGTTTGAAATTATACCAGTCCCCGCTAATCCAAGAATCCTTATGCCCGTTTCTTTCTAAATACAGTAAACGTTCTCTAAGAAATCTTGCAGTTGATAAATATAATGGATCTGATATTCCATCTATTTTAATATACCTTACTGAAATATATTCAGAAACATTTTCCATACTAAATGGACAGCTATTTACCCATTCATCATATTCTTCTTCAATATTTTCTAATATAGAGATGCAAAATTTAGATTTATGTGCATTTGGAGAGTCTTCTTCCGATAAAGATTTACTATATTCTTGTAACTTAGATAATACGAAAGAAAGTTGCTCTTTATTAATCATTGTCTTTGATTTCCATGATGTAAATAATTTTTACTATACTACATATTATTTAAAGGCACGAGCGGGACGCTCGCGCCAGCGTTAGTATTAAAGAACCCCTTTCGAACTCGGTAATTCATTCCCTTCGATACGAATGGCTTGTCTTAGCGTTCTGCCGAAGACTTTAAATAGGCTTTCGATCTTGTGGTGGTCGTTATCGCCTTTAGCTTTTAAGTGTAAGGTTGCAAGCATCGTAAATGCGATAGATTGGAAGAAATGCTCGGTGAGTTCGGTGCTGAAGTCGCCGACTTTATCACGTTTGAAATCTGCTTTAAATTTGATAAATGGGCGACCAGATAAGTCCATTGCACACTCTGCTTTGCATTCGTCCATTGGTAGCACAAAGCCGAAACGAGCGATGCCACGTTTGTCGCCAATCGCTTGTTTTAATGCGGTGCCTAGCGCAAGAGCGGTGTCTTCAACGGTGTGGTGTTCATCGATCCATAAATCGCCTTTGCACGAGATATTCATACGGAAACCGCCGTGGGTAGCGATTTGGTCGAGCATATGGTCGAAAAAGCCTACGCCCGTTTTGATTTCGTTAGCACCGGTTTCATCTAACCAAACTTGCACTTTAATATCAGTTTCTTTGGTTTTGCGAACGACTTCCGCATAGCGTGGCTGACGATCGCCAATATTGGTAACAGGCTCACCTAATAATTTTTCGGTGATTAGATCCCAGTTTAATTTTTCAGGGTGATACTGTAAGGCACGGATCCCAAGATTTTCAGCCAATTGCACATCGGTGGCACGATCGCCGATCACAAAACTTGTCGCAGGATCAAATAGCTGACGTTGGATATATTTATCTAATAGGGTCGTTTTAGGCTTACGGCAGTTACAGTTATCTTCGGGTTTGTGTGGGCAAATTAACACATCATCAAACTCAATACCTTGTGAATTAAACAATGCCATCATTGCATTGTGTGGCTTGTCAAAATCTTCCTGTGGGAAAGAGCTTGTACCCAAGCCATCTTGGTTGCTCACCATTACAAAGCGGTATTTTGATTTTAATTTGAGTAGCGCAGGGATTACATTTGGTTCAAATTTAAGTTTTTCTAAGCTATCAATTTGGAAATCCGTTTTTGGCTCGTCAATTAATGTACCGTCACGGTCGATAAATAAGGTTGGTTGCATATAGTTCTCCATTTCTTGTAGCAACTGTGTTCCTACACAAAAAAGTTATTCAATTTTAACCCACAGTTTCTGTGGATAAGTGGCGTGTCGCATCCCATTTTTCATTGCGCTTAACTAACGCATTCATAATGGTTAAAAGTTTAC
>MQVI01000048.1 GCA_002002485.1 Pasteurellaceae bacterium 15-036681 | reverse complement strand
CGGTTAATGTTTCGGCGTGGGTCTTCTAATTCATCAAAAATTTCAAATAGGGTCATTGTTTGTTGCTCTGTTAATAAATAATGATGCTATTAGATCATATTTTTGAAAAAAGTGCGATCTTGCCCTGACTACGTAAAAGAATGGTTAAATCGATTGAATTCATTGCAGTTTTCTATTGATGATAGCAACCAAAATTGGAGTGAAATGAAGCATTGCCAACCTAAGACTAATGCCCTAGATTACGCATAAGTTATGCACCTTCGGAGCTACAGAGTAGCTCACTGATACATAACCCATGGCGTGTAGTTATAGGATAGAAATAATTTTTATCTACTCTACTATACATTCTCAATGACAAAATCCTAAAATTCGCCTATCATGCTACAAATTTTTTATCAAAATTAGAGAACGAAAATGACTGATTTTGCCTATCTTCAACACAAGCGTAAACAACTCAATTTAAAAGTCAATGATGTCTGCGAACAAGCCGATGTAACTAGAGCTTACTTCAATCAATTAGTCACGGGAAAAATCAAAAACCCGAGTGCAGCAAAGCTAAAAGCATTGCACAAAGTATTACATATTGTTGAAGAACAGAGCCAACGCGTTGGGGTCATTTTTGGTAAATTCTACCCAGTGCATACGGGTCATATTAATATGATCTATGAAGCGTTTAGTAAGGTAGATACCCTGCATGTAATCGTATGTACTGATAGCGAACGCGATTTAGAACTTTTCCGTAATAGCAAAATGAAGCGCATGCCAACCAATGAAGATCGTCTTCGTTGGATGCAGCAGATCTTCAAATATCAACAAAAGCAGATCTTTATCCACCATTTAAGTGAAGATGGTATTCCAAGCTATCCAAATGGTTGGCAGGGTTGGGCTGAGCGCGTAAAAGAGCTTTTTGCCGAAAAGAATATTAATCCAACACTGGTATTTAGTAGCGAAATTCAAGATAAAGAACCCTATGAAAAATATCTTAATCTTGAAGTGCATTTGGTCGATCCAGAACGTAATTCATTCAATGTGTCGGCGACTAAAATTCGTAATAATCCATTCCAATATTGGCGCTTTATTCCTAAAGAAGTTCGCCCATTTTTTGTGAAAACCATTGCGATTTTAGGCGGAGAAAGTAGCGGTAAAAGTGTACTTGTAAGTAAACTGGCTAACGTATTCAATACTTCGTCAGCTTGGGAATATGGCCGTGAATTCGTATTCGAACAACTTGGCGGTGATGAGCAAGCAATGCAGTATTCAGACTATCCACAAATGGCGCTCGGTCATAAGCGTTATGTGGACTACGCCATGAAACATGCTCACAAAGTAGCAATTATTGATACCGATTACATCACGACACAAGCGTTCTGTATTCAATACGAAGGTAAAGCGCATCCATTCTTAGATTCGATGATCAAAGAGTATCCGTTTGATGTAACGATTTTATTATCAAATAATACCAAATGGGTGGATGATGGCTTGCGTAGCTTAGGTTCAGTAAAACAGCGCCAACGTTTCCAGCAGTTGCTCAAGAAATTGCTCGAAAAATATAATGTGCCTTATATCGAAATTGAATCGCCAAGCTATCTTGATCGCTATAATCAAACTAAAGAAGTCATTGAGGCAATTTTAAAAGAAGAGCCTTTAGATGAATTAGTCCTTAACACAAACAAAGAGAGCGAATAATGATACTTTTTGCAGGTGACCCACACGGCAGTTACGCTCATCTCTACCCTTTTGTGCAGGAACATGAAAATGTGTCCTTAGTGATTTTGGGCGATTTACAATTAACCACCACAGCTGAGCTAGATAAGTTGGCTCAGCATTGTGATATTTGGTTTATTCACGGCAATCACGACAGCAAAACCGTGGCGGCATTTGATTCGATTTGGGGATCGGAATGGAAGGAACGCAACATTCACGGACGAGTCGTTGAAATTGAAGGGAAGCGAATTGCTGGCTTAGGTGGCGTATTCCGTGGACACATCTGGATGCCGCCACACCGCCCAATGTTCTTTGATCCTATTCACTATTGCCAATATAGCCCTCAGGAAAAAATTTGGCGTGGCGGCGTGCCATTACGTCATCGTACTTCGATTTTCCCTTCTGATGTAGAAGGGCTAGAAAGCCAAAAAGCAGATATTCTGATCACTCACGAAGCTCCTCGCCCACACCCACAAGGCTTTGCGGTAATTAACCAGTTGGCGAGAAAAATGGGAGTCCGCAAAATTTTCCATGGTCATCACCACGATAATTTTGACTATCGTCCAATTAATCGTAATAAAGCCTGTGATATTTTCAATATTGGCTTTAGAAGTTTAGCGGATATCGATGGGAATTATTTATTGGTTGGAGTTGATGATAGGGATTTAAAGTAGTTTTTGCATCCCATGGCTACACGCCATGGGTTATGCATTAATGAGCTACTACGTAGCTCCGTAGGAGCTAACTTATGCGTAACCTAGGGTGTAAGCCCTAGGCAAAAAAAGGATATTACTGCACAATATTATTGTTATCCGACTTACCTTTCCACACATCATTTGTTTCTAATTGAGGCGTAGCTGCCGTTTCAGCAACTGCAGGCACTTCTACCTCCTCAGGACTTTTCGGATCTACCCCATATTTATTGCTAAAACGTTGTCCGTCTTTGAAAAACAACCAAAGGTAAAAGCCGAATATAGCAATAATTTCAGCTATAAAAATTATACCAATACCGCCACTTACTAAAAATGAAAAATCATCAGGCATGGATTGCATTCCCATAGCAGATATTCCTGCTGTTATCACTGTACCAATAATGACAACTATTGGAAGTAACTGCCACCACCCCGAATAGCCTAAATCATGAAGACGACGAGTTGTTACGCTAATCATTGCAAAAAATGTTACTAAACCAAACAAATTATCAACAAGCTCAAGTCCTGTCGCTAATTCAAGTAAGCCAAGGGATGCACTAGCACCTGCAAAAAAACTTAATATAAAGCTAATAATAAAGTAAATAAGGTTAAACCAGCCATACTCTCTACGTCGCGCTCTACCCTTAAAATCAAAGCTCTTTTTCAACACAATCCAAAACCAATTCATAATTTCTCCTTACAAGCGGTTCAATTTAGTAAAAACTTTGCAAATCTTAGCATAAATCGCCTTTCTAGGTTGTCCTTCCACCTCAAATAAGCGAAAATAACCGCCATTTTTGAAAACAAAATAATATAGAGAATAAAATAGATTATGTCATTAAACGAATACCCTCAAGAAGTAAATAAACGCAGAACCTTTGCGATTATTTCTCACCCCGATGCCGGTAAAACCACCATTACTGAAAAAGTATTACTTTACGGAAACGCAATTCAAAAAGCTGGCTCTGTAAAAGGTAAAGGTTCGGCACAACACGCAAAATCTGACTGGATGGAAATGGAAAAGCAACGTGGTATCTCGATCACCACCTCTGTAATGCAATTCCCATACAACGATTGCTTAGTAAACCTATTAGATACCCCCGGACACGAAGACTTCTCGGAAGATACTTACCGTACTCTAACCGCAGTGGATAGCTGTTTAATGGTTATCGACTCTGCGAAGGGTGTTGAAGAACGTACCATTAAATTAATGGAAGTTACTCGCTTACGTGATACGCCGATTTTGACTTTTATGAACAAACTCGACCGTGATATCCGTGATCCAATGGAATTATTAGACGAAGTTGAAAGCGTTCTAAAAATCAACTGTGCACCAATCACTTGGCCAATCGGCTGTGGCAAACTGTTTAAAGGTGTGTACCACATCTACAAAGATGAAACTTACCTATATCAAACAGGTCAAGGCCATACTATCCAAGATGTGCGTATTATCAAAGGGTTAGATAACCCAGAATTAGATGCGGCTGTAGGCGATGATTTAGCAAGCCAATTACGTGAAGAGTTAGAGCTAGTACAAGGTGCAAGCCACGAATTTGATCATGATGCGTTCTTAAACGGCGAATTAACCCCTGTATTCTTCGGTACTGCGTTAGGTAACTTTGGTGTTGACCACTTCTTAGATAGTTTAACGGAGTGGGCGCCTGCACCACAAGCACGCCAAACCGATGCACGCACCGTTGAAGCAAGCGAAGAAAAATTCAGCGGTTTCGTATTTAAAATCCAAGCGAATATGGATCCAAAACACCGAGACCGTGTTGCTTTTATGCGTGTCGTATCGGGCAAATACGAAAAAGGCATGAAACTGAAACACGTGCGTATCGGTAAAGATGTGGTCATTTCAGATGCCTTAACCTTTATGGCGGGAGACCGTTCACACGCAGAAGAAGCATTCGCAGGGGATATTATCGGTTTACACAACCACGGAACTATCCAAATCGGCGATACCTTTACTCAAGGTGAAACGCTGAAATTTACGGGTATTCCAAACTTCGCCCCAGAGCTATTCCGCCGTATCCGTTTACGTGATCCGCTTAAACAGAAACAGCTATTAAAAGGCTTAGTTCAGCTTTCGGAAGAAGGTGCGGTACAGGTATTCCGCCCATTATTAAACAACGATTTAATCGTAGGTGCGGTGGGTGTGCTTCAGTTTGATGTGGTGGTTTCACGCCTAAAAACTGAATATAACGTGGAAGCGATTTATGAAACCGTAAACGTGGCAACAGCCCGTTGGGTTGAATGCAAAGATGCGAAGAAATTTGAAGAATTCAAACGTAAAAATGAGCAAAACTTAGCCCTAGATGGTGGCGATAACTTAACTTATATCGCTCCAACAATGGTGAACTTAAACCTTGCGCAAGAACGTTATCCAGATGTGGAATTCTTTAAAACGCGTGAGCATTAGTCCTGTAGGGTGCGTGTAAACGCACCATAACAGCCAATTTATTTGATGGTGCGTTTACACGCACCCTACATAAAAAGAAGCAACTTTTAAAACTATGAGCGAACAAATCTACGGTATTCACGCCGTTAAAGCCTTTTTAGATAACGCCCCAGAGCGTTTAATCGAAGTCTATGTACTTAAAGGCCGTGAAGATAAACGTTTAACCCCATTGTTAAACGAACTACAACGCTTAGGCATTGCCATTCAGCAATTAAACCGCCAAAGCCTTGATAACAAAGCCCAAGGTGAAGTGCATCAAGGGATTATTGCACGTATCGTGCCGGCAAAAGAGCTGAACGAACACGATCTAGATAAGATCTTAGCTAGCAAACCAAATCCATTCTTATTGATCTTAGATGGCGTAACGGATCCACATAATCTCGGCGCTTGTTTACGTACTGCAGATGCGGCAGGTGTTGATGCGGTTATCGTGCCAAAAGATAAATCAGCGCAATTAACTTCAACCGCACGTAAAGTAGCCTGTGGTGCGGCAGAAACAGTACCATTAATCCGTGTTACTAACTTGGCTCGTACTATGCGTGAGCTACAAGAAAACAACGTATGGATTATCGGTACAGCTGGTGAAGCAACAGAAAGCCTATATCAAGTGAAATTAACAGGTTCAATTGCATTAGTGATGGGAGCAGAAGGCGATGGTATGCGCCGTTTAACGCGTGAACACTGCGATCAGTTAGTGAGTATCCCAATGGCTGGTTCAGTATCATCTCTGAATGTGTCTGTAGCAACGGGCGTATGTTTATTTGAAATTGTACGCCAAAAGTTAGCGCAGTTGGCTTAATCATTTTAATGATTAAATTTCTAATCCAAGTGCAATGCCAAATATCTATCTTTCAAAGTCATTGCATTTGGTTTGCTCGTTTGATTTGAAATGTATAGTTTTACAGAATTTTTCATTGGTTTTGTGACTTACATCACATAATCGAATGATACAATATTGTTATTCTTTTTCAACTCCAATAAATGGAGTACACTTCTTACTCAAACTTCCATTTATATGTAAACTTTCATCAAAGTTAAGGAAAATCACTATGAAAAAACACAATATTGCATTAGTCATTTTAATGTCTTTGGGAATTGCTGCTTGTAGTAGCGGTGGTAGCTCATCCCATACAACTAAAACTGTAAAAGAAACTACTGCGATTCCATCAACAATTTCAGGGGAAAACGTAGTTATTAAAACTGGTAATACTGATGAAGCTCCCCCTGCAACACCAACTCAACCAAATCCAGAACCAATAACACCAGCTCAGCCAGATCCAGAGCCAATAACACCAGCTCAGCCAAACCCAGAACCAATAACACCAACTCAAGTATCTTATGATGGATTAGCTTTAGATTCACTCAAAGGAACTAGTGCTGTTATTGAATCTACTACAAATGAGAAAGCTCACTATATTCTTGTAGATGGTAAACAGGTTTCCTTAATTCCGTCAACATCAGAAGCAATAATCAATACAGAACGGTTTTATAGCGATGAGAGAGGAATTATCAGTGGCTCTCATGTCCAATATGTTGATTATGGCTTAATTGCCTCACTAGATGGTGGCAAATTATTCTTCATCGGTGAAAAAACCAAAGATATGCCACAATCAGGCTCGTTCACTTATAGAGGAAACGCAATTATGCACCAAGCTAAAATAGATGGCGCTGTGGAAAATAGCACTTATGACCCAAAATGGGTTTCAGAACTTATTGCCGATTTTGATAAAAAAGAGCTATATGGAGAACTATTTAAACCTAATACTAAATCTGCAGCCAGTGTATATGCACAGATTCAAGGTAATGAGTTTGAAGGAACTACCGGCAGTGATGTCTATACTAAGGGAGCATTCTTTGGCCCAAATGCTGAAGAATTATCAGGAATCGTGAAATCACCTACACATAAATTTACTGGTGTATTTGGCGCAGCCAAACAATAATAAAAAAGCGGTCAAATAACTGCAAAATTTCGGTATTATGTAGCAGTTGCACAAAGACTTAACCGCTTAAAATTTTTAAAATCCTCATCAGTTTAACATCAATGAGGATTTTTTTATGGCTGACAGTCTCTTAGTGTCTCAATTAGCTAAATTAATTGAGAGAAACTATAAAGAAAGGGCGATTATTCGCTATCAGTTGGATCAACTGATGGATCAATCTAAACTCATTAACGAGCAAATAGAATCATTTGAGCAATCACTCCGTTATATCGATCCAACGTTTGATTTTAAAAGCATTAAGCATAGTTTTTCAGTAAAACACTTAACGAGTGTTCCTGCGTTTGAAGAAAGTATTCAGCACTTACTTTCTCAGGTTTTCAAGAGCAATAACCAGTGGCGAAACTTGCAATCAATTACGGCTGATGCATTGAGATTAGACAAAGGTTTGCAATCAAGCGTACAAAGTTTGGTTACTCGACAACATTTGAGTGCTGTTGGAAATGTGATTCGTAAGCTTTATAAGAAAGGCATAATTGAAAGAAGGGAATGTCATTTGCATGGTAATATTAAGAAACGCGGTTTGTTTCAATGTTCAGAATGGCGATTAAGTCCTTGTGTTAATTCATTAGAATAAGTCGCTTAACAATGAAAATATAAGGAAATAGCGGTATTTCACCGCTATTTTACGATTTCCACTGCCAATAAACTTCTTTATGGTTGATTTGAGTTCTTGTAATCCAACCTCGTGAGTGAAATTCATTCAACTGCTTGCGAACCGAATCACGATGTTTTTCAGAAGGTGTGTCGTTGTTGTTTTCAATAACAAAAAGGCGTTGCGTAATCTCAGCAATCGTAAACGCTTTTTCAGGATTCTCACGCATCATCTGCAAAATATGTTTGCGGATTCGACCTTTAAATAGCCTAAATCGACGACGATAAACAAAGTTTTCGGTATTAAATACTGCTACATCGTTTTCAGCCAGTGAGATTTCAATCGCTCGGTTCAGTGTTGCAATTTTATCGTCAATTAATGCAAGGTGTTGCAAGACTTGTTTTCGTTCAAACTCAAGCGATTTGAGCTTTGCATCAAGGTTGTAAGCCATATCTTTTCCTTATTGCCAAACAACTTCTTGGTGGATAATTTTACGCTGCCAATAGCCACACCATTCATTATGCTCATTTGAAGTCTGTAAACATTTAGTGAGTACATCATTAAATTGGCAACCATTCGACTTTCTACGGTTATCTTCACGATAGGCGATTTCGTTAGCATAATTCAGTAAATAAACATTACTCATTTTATGTGTTTGACCGTAGTACATGCGTTTAAAACGAGAAAAGAAACTTTCGGCTTGATTGTTCGTAATACCGAAATCACTACGATATTCATCGTTATGATTTACAGTGCGTAAATCATAGGTTGGCAATAAAATATCGTATGCATTGCTTTCATCTGTATTGATACGGCTATTCGGTTTGATATAGTTTTCAGCGATACCTTGAATAGACGATTGCGTTTCAGAGAGTGCAATAAACACTTGAGAGTGTTTTGCTCCACGATATAGTTTATTCTCAGCCTTATCTTGTTCAGTGTAATGCTCACGTGCCACAATAATGCAACGCTTATCAGGATTCTGATTTTCTTTCAAACGGTAGTCGATACGGTCGACTTTCTTATTCGCTTTACGTGGTGCAGGGTGAACATAAGTACCGTCCATATCAATTTCCCCTGATAACTTTTCCATGTCACGATGTTCAAGCAAAGCTTTGCGCAATTTATGCGCTAACACAAACGCCGTACGGTAATTCACATTGGTATCACGTGAAAGCTGACAGGCTGAAATCCCCTTTGCAGCATTGACAAATAACGCAATAGCATAGAGATAGGTTTGAATTGGTAGCTTATGGTTAGCAAAAATCGTGCCTGATGTGACACTAAAGGTATGCTTGCAATGCTTACACCGCCATTGCTTACGCGTAGAAATGAAATAAGCCTTATGTTTAACCCCACAGTTCGGACACACAACATCTTCTTTGCTTCCCCAACGAATTTCGCACAGCAAATTGAACGCCTCGTCGTCAGATAGTCTTGCTATCTTGATCGGCGAAAGCGTACGTGCTTTGCTTGAGAGAAGAAAGTGTTGTGCCATGAGGTGTATTAAGCCTTTAGTTTTATTTAATTTATGTTATAAGCTCTTATACTAATACGCTCAAATGCGATATACTAAGAACCATTAAATGCAAATATACGCTCACTTGCGTAATTTGTCAATATTAAACACCGTTGAGAATGCACAAATGCGTATATCAGAAAGATTAAAGCTCGTCTGTGAGCATAAAAATTGGAAAATTAAACAGTTTGCAGAATTAACTGGACTACCTTATCGCACTATGCAAGGCTATATAGGTGGTGAGCGTGAGCCAAATACAGAAGGAATGACGGCAATTGCTAAAGTGGGAGTAAATCTAAATTGGTTAGTAAGCGGTGAAGGGGAAATTTTTACAGTAAGCCCTAATCAATTGATGCTAACGCCTGATGAAATTAATTTGTTGGAAAAATATCGTTTAACTACTGATTCAGGTAAACGAATTTTGCAAGCAACCAGTCAAATTCTTTGTGATGAAACTAGCAATTTATAATAAGATGATGAGCCTATAAATCCAATATAGGCTCTGTGAAATAGCACATTTATTGATGAGGTTGTTCAATTCTACAGACTTCTTTTAGTGCTAGGTAAATCTCATTCTGATCATTTTCAAGCAAATCGACAATGGCAGCATTACAGAGAAGTCGGTTTACATATCCTTTTGCTACAATCAATGCCATTTTCAAATCTGCTAGTTTTTCTTCTGAAACCTTATAGTTTTCTTTTAATCGGTTCATTTCTTTTTGCATAATGGACAAATCCGTCAGATCATCATGAGTTGATTTAACTTTATGATTTTCAATCAATTCTTCTTTTCTCGAACTGAGCAACATCATATTTGCATATATACTTGAAAATTTATTACTTGCAATCATCATGTCCGCAACTTCAATTTGGCGTTCAGGTTTCATTTTGCGCAAAATGCGAAATATATCTTTGCTAATTTGTTTATTTGCTAGTTTTTCAATAACTTCCTTAGCTATTCCATTTAACATATTCATTTTCTGTCGCAAGATCTTTAGATCTATATTCAATGTTTTAGCAATAGCTTCATCTGATACACTACGTTCAATTGCCTTCATAATCATTTTATGTTCTTGAATAGTGGTTAATCTATTTATTTGCTTATTATAGGTGAATCCTTCATCATCTGTTGAAACCATGCATAATGCTTCATTAATACCTAACCTTTTCAGTGCATGTAAACGAGAGTGTCCATCAAGTAATATATATTGATTGTTTTCATCAGGATAAACAACAAGAGGCTCTATAATGCCAATTTCCTGAATAGAAGCTAGAATACTTTGGTATTTGATACTTTTTTCAAAATTTTTATCTATTTGATGGGTAGGTAGTATATCTGACACAGGTATCATAATGAGTTCATTATGGAAAGCATAAGTAATATTATTAGGCATATAGATTTCCCTCTCGCTGTTTTAGCATTCTTTCACTCAGATCTTTTGGCATATCATCTAAGTGTTCTGACCGTAACACCAATTGAAAGTATTTATCTGCAAAAAGTTTATTTAAGCAGGATAAAATGATGAATAGCTGTTTTTCATCATAATCAGCTTGTTTTATCATCATCTGTTGCCTTTGAGTTTCTTCTTTATAAATATGCAATACTGTTTTAGGGCTATATATTTGGGAGCGAATACCACTTGAAGGATGAGCATTAGCTTTTTTACCAACTAAACTACGCTTATGAATAATGTTTCTGATTTTTTTAATATCCGAATTTTTTAATGTGCCATTATCATAAAGTTCAGCTAACTGATTTTGTACATTTTTATCATCTGAACGAGAAATAGAGATTGCTATCGAAAGAGGTAAGAATCCCTTTTCTACAGCATTTATCAGCCGTTCTTCACCCGCATTAAGTAAATGTAAAATACCATTGATATAACTTGAAAAAAAACCAATTTTACGAGCAATATCCATTGGCTTATATCCTTTTTCATTCAGGATTTTTATACCCGATAGAAGCTCCATATTTGAATGTTTACGTCTAGCAATATTTTCAACTAAGCTGATTAGATAACTTTCTTCGTTACTTACTTGAATAACTCGACAAGGAATTGTGTTTTCTCCCAGCATTTGGCAAGCTTCTAATCGCCCTTGTCCACAAAGTAAATCATAGAAACCTATACAATCAGCGGATGGTGTTACCGTTATAGGTCTTTTCAAGCCTATTTTTGCAATATTTTCTACTAAATCGGCAAAAACTTTCGGATTACGTGTTCTAGGATTAAGAACTCTAATTTTATCAATTAGTAAGATTTGAATTGTTTCGTTTTGCATTTATAAACTCCCTTACTAACATACGTTCAACCATAATAAAAAATCGATCTAAATTGGGATGATGGTAAATTTCCAATTCAGCAGGATTATTTTCAGCCAGTTTCAGTTTTTCATTTAATTGCATATCCATTGGCAACAAGTAGTAATCTAAGATCTGATTTGCCGTATCATCTAAACGGATAGCAATAGTTAAATCAGGGTTTAGGCTACTGTCAAAACGAATCAGCCATCTTTTAGAACCTGATGGAGTATATCGACAACGACTTAGAACAATAGAGGCATTAAATTCATCATTAATACGGATTAATTCCGTTTTACTATCTGATGTAACACTACCACCTAATTCTGTTATCTTATCAATGGTATGCTGTACGATATTTTTATGTTGTTGTCTTAGTAAACGATTAATTTCTATGTAATGATAATCTCTTTCAGGCTCATAATTTATTAGTGTATATGTCTTGATTAGGCTGCCGAATCTTCGACTATATACACTGCTTGAAGGGCAATTTTCAGATTCATCAATGATCATGCCTGATAATTTCCCTTTTTCTTTCAAGAGTTCTTTCAAGCGATCTAACATTTCCTCATCAGTTAATCTGATAGATCTCTGATGAATAATGGTTTGAGCAGCGTTAAATAATGCCTGAGGTACAATAGCTTCAAAGCAATTGTCATATCGAACCCATTCAGTTATTGGGTTCTTGCCCTTGTGTTCACGAGTTTTTGATGCGCTACATTTATTCCAAACATTGTGACCAACGTATTTCTCATTAATCAGAATCTGATGAACAACACCTTTAGTCCAAACAGTACCTCTATCAGTAACAATATTCTGAGCATTTAAACTATCCGCTATTTGTTGTTCTGTTTTGTGCAAATAAACAAAATCGTGATAAATTTGAAGTACAATTTCTTGTTCGTTTTTAGGTCCTGCGACGAGAATGACACGATCTATTTGTAAACTTTTTCTATCTCCTCGTTTCAATTCAAATTTAGCATTACCATTACAATCAACTAATTGCCTACGTAATCCAAAACCAGCAGGACCACCTTGTCTAAATCCATGTTGAATCAGATTTTTTTGACCATTAAATACTTTTATTCCTAATTCACAGCAGTAGTCACCTGCTGACCAACGTTTGATAGCTTTATAGATCTGAGAGCCAATATCATTTCCCTTAAATTGTTCTGCACAATAATGTACTTTAATACCTTGATTTGTACAGATTTGTTCATAATGTCCTGATTCATCAATATTGATAAATCTTCCCCAACGGCTAACATCATAAACAAGGATATGTTCAAAATCGGCTTTCCCTTGCTGAACAAGGGTGAGCATCGAAAGAAATTGTGGGCGATGTTCAGCTGTTAGCCCACTTTTACCTTCATCAACATATTCTCTGATTAAGCTTAATTCATTTTGTTTTGCATAATCCTCAATGAAGCAACGTTGTAAATCAGGAGAGAACTCTTGATGTTCAGTGGACATTCGAATATAAGCAACAGCTCTATTTTTGAGTTGATTATTTGTTCTCATAGCCATTTTAATAACCTCCTAGACGAATCTAATATAAGTTAATCGGGAGGAAAAATGTTGCACTCAAAGGGCAAGATCTTGCCCAAAATTGCAAAGAATGAAATAGCATTAAAAGACCAGTTTTCTACTGTTTTACGAAAGGACATGCATGATAAATATTGGACAGGGAAAAAAGTGGCTAGCATGCTTGGAATAAGTGAGAGAACAGTGAAAGATTGGGTTTCAGGGAAACGTTTTCCGAATGGAGTAGATCTGATTAATTTAATGATTATATCACCCAGTGTAAGAAATTTTATTTGGGAAATAACTCGATCAGAAAGCTGCTATATAGACAAACAAATGATGAAGAGCTTTGTCCAAGACTTCTTTGAAAACTTATAAGTATTCGAATAAATTTTATTATCATTCTGTTCAATTTATTCTATAACACTTCAGATTAGAAGAATGAGAAAGATTTGTGCCATAAAATCTCTATTGTTTAATTTATGTTTGTAATAGTGTATGATGATGCAATAATTAGCATTTTGTATAACTACACATGCCATAAAGTGCATTTTATTTGAGGGTATAAATGAGCATTAATGAAAGATTACGCCTTGTTATAGAGTATCAAAAGATGTCAATAAAGGCGTTTGCTGAAGAAATGGATATTCCATTGAGAACACTCCATAATTATTTAAGTGGCGAACGAGATCCGAATACTCCATTTCTATCTAAAATAGCACTGAGGTTGAATATTAACCTGAATTGGTTATTAATAGAAAAAGGAGAATTAAATATTCTTTCCACTGATGAGAGAACATTATCATCAGAAGAACTTGAATTACTAAACCATTTCAATAGCTGCAGTAATGATATTAAACGCAAAGTAATGGTTGCTATCAATGCTATTGCATCAGATGAAAAATCATAAAGGAATTCAATATGAATAGAGGTTTATCTCTTTTATCTCAATTAGAAAAATTAGTAAGTATAGATCATTCTCTTTCTTTTGATTCTCAAAATCCTAAAATCTATCGGGAAAGAGCGATATTGTTACAACAGTTAGGTTGTAATGCACTAGCTATGCATGATAACCGTATTTGTGCTTACTTAGAAAAAAGGGATGATATTGAATATTATAATTTGAATTATCTCTCCATTATAGATGATAACGAATTTTCTAAAATTTATAAATCTGAATCCAATACATACTATTATGAAGTGTTTTTTGACATTCTTCAAAATGATAAGCTACTTTTAAAAGACACTATAGATCCAATACATTTTGCTCTCAGAAGTGGCAATGCGGTACAGCTAGGCTTATTTAACTTATCATTACGAGATTGTAATGATGCGATGAAATATCTTGCACCATTTCCACAAGAATATGCAATTGCTGCAGTAAATAAAGCTCTTTTATTGCTTTTAATTGGTGACTATGAACAAGGATGGAAGCTATATGAAAAACGTTGGGAAACAAACTATAAGTCTTTTAAGAATCCAATTGTATTTCAGCAGCCTAAATGGAAAGGTGAACAGCTAGCCCTCAATGATAGATTGTATATTATTTCAGAACAGGAAATTGGAGATAACATTCAATTTATACGATATGCAATACTACTAAAGCAACAAGGAATCAATATTGTTGTTTGTAATAATGAATATATTGACGATTTTTTAACATATAATTTGACTAAATACGATATTCCCACAGTAAAAATTAGTGAAAAAACTCATTTTTCTTATTGGATCAGGATGATGAGTTTACCTTATTTATGTCATTCTTCATTAACCAATATACCTCTAACATTATCTTATTTAGAGCCTCCAACAGAATATCTAGAAAAATGGAAAAACAAACTAAGATTTTCAAAAAATAGGAAAAAAGTAGGGGTTGTATGGCGTGGGGGAGTAAATACTAATACAGATAAAATTCGTAGCATTCCCATCAGTTTATTTTCAAAACTATTTACATTGGATATGGATTTTTATGTAATTCAAAAAGAAGTAAATGAGCAAGAAATTATCTATTTAGAGAAATATCATAATGTATATGATTTACACCATGAGTTATATAGTTTTTCGGATACATCATCCATTATTGAACAATTAGACCTAATCATTAGTGTAGATACTTCTGTTGCACATTTGTCGGCAGCACAAGGTAAACAGACATGGATATTAGTTAATTATAGACCTGACTTTAGATGGCTAATAAATCGAGAAGATAGTGTGTGGTATAGTTGTGTGAGATTATTTAGACAACATCTTGATTATAATTGGAATACTGTAATTAATAGTGTTTTTCAAGAGCTATCTAGTTAAAACCATTATATTTTCGATACCCTGTTATATTAATCAGGGCATCTAAAGATAATTCTAATTATTTATAGGGTAATTTGTTAAATTTTCCCAATATTTTTTGTTTTCATGAATGGTACTAGGTGAGTATCCTAATCTTTTTGCTATTTTTCGTATACTTAATCCTTCTTGTTGCTCAAGAATAAAAATTTTCTTTATGTCCTTCCAAGCCATTCTATTACTCTTTTCTCCCACACATAATGTAGCACCGCACATCTTACAATAATACTTTTGTTTCCCACTAGTTGATATACCATTTTTCTTAATATATAAGCAAGTATCAAGTTGTGATTTAGTTAAATTATTGTGTTCACAACCTTGACGTTTTCTCTTTAATTCTAACATTTCATTAGAAAGTTTATCTTCATAAAAATATCTGTTTTTCATATATCATCATCCGAATAAAAAGAATTAACAATATTATCTATCGTTAATTTAAATCTGGCAACAAATTTCGAACGATAACAACAAAATCCAAACATAAAAATATTTAAATAATGAGTCAAAATATCTTTTATTCATAAGACATCAAACCAAAGGAGATATTATGTCTAAAAAAATGAAAGCTTCAAAAATTGCTCAGTTAGTTATAGGTG
>MQVI01000047.1 GCA_002002485.1 Pasteurellaceae bacterium 15-036681 | reverse complement strand
AAATTATGAAAACAGAATTTATATAAAAAACTAAATTCATTAAAATAATAGTCAATTAAACCAAAATCAATATCAAAAACCAGTATTTATATCTAGTCATTTTCTCAAAATGCTCTTTTCCCCTTATTTTTAACTATTTACTTTTCATTTTATTTTAGGCATATTTCTCGCCCTTACGGAATTGAATCCGTGATAACAAATTCTTAATATTCAAATTTCGAGGTATTTACCGTGTCTAGCAATCAAGCAAGAGAGACCTTTTCCGGTCGTAAAGCCTTTATCTTAGCCGCTATTGGTTCTGCGGTAGGTTTAGGTAATATTTGGCGTTTCCCTTATACCACTTACGAGAATGGTGGAGGTGCATTTATTATTCCTTACTTAATCGCACTATTAACTGCAGGTATTCCACTGCTATTCTTAGATTATGCAATCGGTCATCGTCACCGTGGTGGTGCGCCTCTATCTTATCGTCGTTTCCATAAAAACTTTGAAACCTTTGGTTGGTGGCAAGTATTGGTAAACGTGATTATCGGCGTTTACTATGCAGTGGTGTTAGGTTGGGCAGCAAGCTATACCTATTTCTCAATCAATGGTGCTTGGGGTGATAAACCGATTGATTTCTTTATCGGTGAGTTCCTAAAAATGGGCGACATTAGCAATGGTATCAGCTTTGAATTTGTCGGAATGGTAACAGGCCCATTAATTGCGGTATGGCTAGTGGCATTAGGCGTATTAGCTTTAGGGGTACAAAAAGGTATCGCAAAATCATCAAATATATTAATGCCAGTACTAGTGGTAATGTTTGTTATCCTTGTGGTTTATTCACTATTCTTACCAGGCGCGGCAAAAGGTTTAGATGCATTATTTACACCAGATTGGTCAAAATTATCTGATCCAAGTGTGTGGATTGCGGCTTATGGTCAAATCTTCTTCTCACTTTCTATCTGTTTCGGGATTATGATCACTTATGCGTCATACCTGAAAAAAGATAGTGACTTAACTGGTAATGGCTTAGTGGTTGGCTTCGCAAACAGCTCATTTGAGTTATTAGCAGGTATTGGGGTATTCGCAGCTTTAGGCTTTATGGCAACGGCAGCGGGCCAAGAAGTCAGTGAAGTGGCAAAAGGCGGTATTGGTTTAGCCTTCTTTGCATTCCCGACTATTATCAATAATGCACCATTTGGCGAGATGTTAGGGGTACTATTCTTTGGTTCATTAACTTTTGCGGCACTGACCTCATTTATCTCGGTAATTGAAGTAATTATCTCTGCGGTACAAGATAAATTACGTATGCGTCGTTCAAAAGTAACTTTTATTGTGGGTGTACCAATGATGTTTGTGTCAGTAATTTTATTTGGTACAACAACAGGCTTACCGATGTTAGATGTATTTGATAAATTCGTGAACTATTTCGGTATCGTTGCGGTAGCATTTGTGTCATTAATTGCAATCGTTGCAAATGAAAAATTAGGTGTGCTAGGTAAACACCTAAATGAAACATCATCATTTAAAGTAGGCTTCTTCTGGAGACTTTGCATTGTATTAACCACTGGTATTCTTGCCTTTATGCTATTTAGCGAAGGCGCAAAAGTATTCTCTGAAGGTTATGAAGGCTATCCAAGCTGGTTTGTGAACATCTTCGGTTGGGGTATGGCAATCAGTTTAATGGTCGCAGCATTCTTACTTTCTCGCTTGAAGTGGAAAGATGAAGTCTTAGCGGAACATCACGAACAGGAGTAATAGAATGAGTAGTATTGCAATTACAATGATGGTCATCGCATTAACCGTCATTTGGGGTGGCTTAATCTTTGCAGTTAAGCGTTTACCAAAAGAATAGATGTAAAATTTAGTTTAGAACAGACCGCTTGGTACATTAAGTAACAAGCGGTTTTTTTGTTTATTAAAGATATGGTGTTTTGTTATGCAATTGTTAATTATTTTTTGTAAGTAAAAAAAGATTACTTGATAAAGATTACAAAGTAATCACTTAACCTTAAGAAATGCGATCTAGATCACAATTATGATTTTCTTTGGTTGATGAAATAAATGTCTTAAATAGAATGGAGCAGATTTTACTCTATATGAGTATTTAAATGACTTCTAAAATTATCCTCAAACAAGGAGCAACTATGAGTATTGCTATTATCATAGCAACCCACGGTGTCGCGGCAGAGCAACTTCTCAAAACGACGGAGATGTTAATCGGCGAGCAAAGTGATGTGGCTTACATTGACTTTGTTCCAGGCGAAAACGCTGAAACCATTATGGGTAAATATCAAGAGAAACTTGCTAACGAATTAGCACATTGTGATGAAGTGTTATTCTTAGTCGATACTTGGGGCGGCAGTCCATTTAATGCAGCTAACCGTGTTGCAGAAGGTAAAGATGGTATGGACATCGTAACAGGTGTAAATGTACCTATGTTAGTTGAAGTCTTTATGGCACGTGATGATGGTCCATCGTTAAATGAGCTTGTTGAAATTGCGCTTGAAGCCGGTCGTTTAGGCGTACGTGCACTACGTTACCAAGAGCCTGAGCCAGAACAAGCGGTTGTTTCTGCGCCAGTGATTGCAAAACCAACTGAGCCAGCAGTAGTTCAAGCAAATGGTGTAGGTCACTTAGAGATAGGTTTAGCACGCATTGATGACCGTTTAATCCATGGCCAAGTAGCAACTCGTTGGACAAAAGAGAGCCGCGTAAGCCGTATTGTTGTGGTAAATGATGATGTTGCTAAGGATAGCGTACGTTCAACCATGTTAAAAAGCGTAGCACCACCAGGGGTAACTGCTCACGTTGTTCCTGTGGATAAAATGATCCGTGTGTACAACAATGCAGAATATGCAGGTGAACGCATGATGCTTCTCTTTACTAACCCAACAGATGTGGTTCGCTTAATGGAAGCGGGGGTTGATTTCAAATCAATCAATATCGGTGGTATGGCATATCGTGATGGTAAGAAAATGATTACAAGTGCAGTTGCGGTAGATGATAAAGACATCGACGCATTTAAAGCATTAGATGCGAAAGGCATTGAGCTTGATGTACGCAAAGTATCAAATGATAGCCGTCAATATATGATGGATTTATTAAAGAAAAATAACTTAATCTAAGGAAATCAGTATGGAAATTTCAACACTCCAAATCGTCCTCGTGTTCCTTTGTGCCTGTGTATCAGGTATGGGATCAATCCTTGATGAATGGCAAACTCACCGTCCACTTATCGCATGTACCTTAATCGGTATCGTATTGGGTGATATGAAAACCGGTATTATCGTAGGTGGTTCATTAGAATTACTTGCGTTAGGTTGGATGAATATCGGTGCGGCACTTGCACCAGATGCAGCATTAGCATCTGTTGTTTCAACTATCCTTGTTATCGTTGGTGGACAAGATATCCCAACTGCGATTGCTCTCGCAATTCCACTTGCAGCAGCAGGTCAGGTATTAACTTACGTGGTTCGTGCAATTACCGTCGGTTTCCAACACGCTGCGGATAAAGTCATCGAAACTGGGGATTTAAATAAACTAGACTGGATTCACCGTAGTGCATTGTTACTACAAGCAATGCGTATCGCAATTCCAGCATTAATCGTTGCATTAACAGCGGGTACAGATACTGTTCAAGCGATGTTAGCAAGTATCCCTGATGTGGTAACAACAGGTCTTAAAATTGCCGGTGGCTTTATTGCAGTAGTAGGTTATGCAATGGTTATCAATATGATGCGTGCAGGTCACTTAATGCCATTCTTCTACGCTGGTTTCGTGATTGCAGCATTTACTGATTTTAACTTAGTTGCGTTAGGTATTTTAGGTACGATCACTGCGATCATCTACATTCAATTACATCCTAAATACAACAAAAGCCAACAAGTTGTAGTGGCACAATCATCAGACAATGGTTTGGATAACCGTTTAGACTAAGAGGGCATTTAAAATGACAACAGAAATCAAAAAAGTAACACAAAGTGATTTGAATGCCGTTGTACGTCGTTCAAACTTATTCCAAGGTTCGTGGAACTTTGAACGTATGCAGGCTCTTGGTTTTGCATATTCAATGGTACCCGTAATTAAACGTTTATATCCAGATCCAAACTCGCAAGAGCGCAAAGATGCGATCAAACGTCACCTAGAGTTCTTCAACACCCAACCATTCGTTGCCGCACCAGTATTAGGTGTAACTATTGCGATGGAAGAACAACGTGCAAATGGTAAAGAGATCGACGATGCTGCAATCAACGGTATCAAAGTAGGTCTTATGGGTCCATTAGCCGGTGTGGGTGACCCAATTTACTGGGGTACAGCTCGTCCAGTATTCGCAGCATTGGGTGCGGGTGTAGCATTAACGGGAAGTATCTTAGGTCCATTATTATTCTTCGTATTATTCAACCTTGTGCGTTTAGCAACTCGTTACTACGGTGTTACTTACGGCTACAAAAAAGGTTTAGACGTAGTACAAGATATGAGCGGTGGTTTACTCCAGAAATTAACCGAAGGCGCATCGATTTTAGGTCTCTTTATTATGGGGGCCCTTGTGCAGAAATGGACAAATATCAATGTTCCCCTCGTTGTTTCAACCATTCAAAAACAAGATGGTACAACAGAGATCACAACAGTTCAGTCTATCTTAGATAGCTTAATGCCTGGTTTACTACCATTACTATTAACCTTTGCTTGTATGTGGTTATTACGTAACCGTGTTAATGCTCTTTGGATCATCATTGGCTTCTTCGTCATCGGTATCTTAGGTGCTTGGACAGGTGCATTAGCATAATTTGCAAAACCTAGTTTAAATCAGACCGCTTGTGGTACAATGCAAGCGGTCTTTTTTTAAATAAATTACAAATGACAAATATTCTTCTCTCTATTGGTATTTTACTTTGCCTTGCTTATGCCATTTACGATCAATTTATAATGGACAAACTCAAAGGTGAAACCAAACTTGCTATTCGTCTTAAGCAACAGGCTAAATTAGATACAGGTATCTTAATCGGCTTAATTGTATTAATTATTATCCAAAGCTTACAGACTGGTATCGAAGCGATTACACTCTTCTTACTCACAAGCTGTATTATTTTGGCCGTATATTCTGCCTTTATTCGTTTTCCTCGCCTATTACTTAAACCCAAAGGCTTTTTCTTTGGTAATATCTACTTTGATTATCAGCGAGTGGAACAAATTAACCTTGCAGAAGGTCAGATTTTAGTGATTGATTTAAAAGGCGGCAGACGTTTACTTGTCCGCATTCAACAGCAACAAGACATTGAAAAAGTCGTGAATTTCTTTGGAGGATATAAACAGTGATTTTTAAGTTAAAGGGAGCTTACCAACATTATGATTGGGGTGGTGAGAACTTTATTCCAAATTGGCTAAAGCTAAAAGATATTGAAGAAAAGCCTTATGCAGAATATTGGCTCGGTGCACATCGTTCAGCGCCGTCATTAATTGAATTTGAAGGGCAATGGCTTGAACTTGATCGTGTACTCGATAAAGCACCTAAATTATTAGGGGAAAAATCGCGTGAGAAATTTGGCGACGAATTGCCTTTTTTATTGAAAATTTTAGATGTAAAGAAACCGCTTTCTATTCAACTTCACCCAACTATTGCTGAAGCAAAGGTTGGCTATGAACGCGAAGATGAATTGGGTATTCCATTGAATGCACCCAATCGTACTTATAAAGATCGCAATCATAAACCTGAAATGATGATTGCGTTATCTGATTTCTGGCTATTACATGGTTTTAGAACGGAAGCTAATATTTTTGATGCGTTAAATCAACATGAGAGCTTAAAGCCAATTGCAGAGGCGATTGAGCAGCGTAGTCTTGCTAGTGTGTATGCGGAAATCATGCAAGCAGACCAAGCGCAATTAGCAGAGTGGTTATTGCCAGTTGTTCATGTGAAACGTGAAGAATATCAACAAGATAAACTTAAATTAGATAATCCAGATTATTGGGTACTCTATACGATGGAAGCAATGGGAATTAGTGAAGATAAGCTCGATGCAGGTTTACTCTGTTTCTACCTATTTAACATTGTTAATGTTAAAAAAGGTGAGGGTATTTATCAAGGGGCTGGTTTACCGCATGCTTACTTACGTGGTCAAAATATTGAGTTAATGGCGGCGTCTGATAATGTGATTCGTGGTGGCTTAACGCCGAAATATGTTGATATTCCAGCGCTATTGAACACCATTGATTATCGAGAGGTAACTCCCAAAATTATTCCTGCCTACGAGGGGGATGAACCTTTACATCTTTATCCAACGCCAGAGGCAGACGATTTTGCGTTACAGCACTTTGAATTTAAGCCATTTGATGAAGAGCAATTTACTGCAACCAGTGCCACGATTTTACTGGTGATGTCAGGTAGCTTGTATATCGATTTAGGTGAAGATTCAATCTATTTGCAGCAAGGTGAGTCAGCGTTTATTTCTGCTGATACTAAAGTTGATATCATTGGCGAAACAGACGGCTATGCGGTGATTGCAACACTGCCGTAGAGAACTTTCTATTTTGATAACAAAAGGTTGATAGGCTATCACAGGTCTATCAACCTTGTTTTTTAACTGTATACGGATGTTTTACTTGTTAGATTACTGGTTTATGTCGATAAAAGAGTAGACCTGGAAAAGCGAGGCCGAAGACTAGTGCACCTAAAATAAATCCTGTCTTAATAAAGTTATCCATCATCTGCATAAAAAGCTCGTTTGAAAACCCATCATAGTTCATTCGTACAATTGCAATCATTGCTTTATATGCATATACACCCGGGATCATCGGAATAATTGCCGCCACGGTAAATACTTTGGGATGAGCAAGATAGCGCTGAGAGAGATACACTCCAATAAAGCCTATTGTCGTTGTTGCAAGAAAAGTAGCTAATACCAAAGGTGTATGATAATAAATTAATAGTGTTCTTATCCCATGTGCTAAAGCGCCTAAAATAGCGCAATATTTTAACGCCTTGGGCGGAACGTTAAACAGTAAAGCAAATCCTATAGCTGGGATTGCAGCAAAAAACATATCATCAGCTAAATTGAGCAGTAGTTCCATCATTATCCTCCCCAACTTGCAATATTTAGTAGATAAAGTGCGATAACGATCCCCATACAAGCACTAAGAGTCAATACTGAAGCAATAGTCCAACGTGCTAACCCCATATTAATATGTCCTTTCAAAATATCTGCAAGAGAATTAATTAGTGGAAAACCTGGTACAAGCAGTAATACGCTTGATGCGAGCGCTATTTGTGGATGATTTCCCATATCATATTTAAGGGCAATACCTGCAATCATAGAGGCTACAAAAGCGGTACAAGAAAAGGTAATAAAAGGATTGTAGTGGCGGTGAGCTAATTCTTGGCGGATCAGCATTGCAACAGATGAAGCGATAAATGTCATCAGAAAAATGACATAATCTCCACCAGATAGGTGAGAGAAACTAGCGCAAGATAGACCAACCATAAAGATGACTAGCCAACGATTATATTTTAAAGGTGTTAGCTCATCTAATTTGCGTCGAACATGTTCGATTGTGTAGATATGATGTTCTGCGGTGATCACTATATGCTGCACTTCTGTAACAATTTGCATATTTATTCCACGATCAATATTTTTACGAGTCGTGGTGATACAGTTTCCATTGAGTAATGTTGTGAGGATCACTGCATTGGGTGTTAATGCGCATTCTACGCTATCTGCACCAAGTGCAATACCTAAACGATGTGCCATTTGTACTACTAAGGTACTTTCTGCGCCATGTTGTAGTAAAAGAAGTGCAACTTGAATGCATAAACGAGTAATTTCACGCTGTTTTTCATCTGGGGCGTGTTGCATAAAATAAAACCTCTCATCTAGAGTCATCAGCTAAATGAAAGGTTAGCAAAATAAAATGATAATTTCTTTGATCAAAAAAGAAATTTAGCGCATTAATATAGAATACGCGCTTTAATTGTTCCTTCAATTTCTTTTAGTTGCTTCAATGCATCGGCAGTGTCTTCTGATTCGACATCAATAACGACATAACCTAGCATTGGATCTGTTTGTAAGTATTGTGCAGCAATATTCACATTAGCATTTACAAACACTTGGTTGATCTTATTCAGAATACCTGGGCGATTTTCATGGATATGTAATAATCGTTTGGTATCTTTATGCTCTGGAAGCGATACCTCTGGGAAGTTTACCGCTGATAATGTTGAACCATTATCTGAATACTTCACAAATTTATGTGATACTTCACTACCGATATTTGCTTGAGCTTCAGATGTTGAGCCACCTACATGTGGAGTTAAAATCACATTATCAAATTTACGTAATGGCGATTCGAAAGACTCTGCAGCTGATGTTGGCTCTACAGGGAATACATCAAAAGCTGCTCCACGTAATTTGCCAGATTCAAGAGCTGGTACTAAAGCATCAATATCCACAACAGTACCACGAGCAGCATTGATTAATACTGAACCTTCTTTTAATTGTGCCACACGAGTTGCATCAATTAAGTTTTTGGTTGAGGCATTTTCTGGCACATGTAATGAGATTGCGTCACAAGTAGAAAGCAATTCTTCAAGAGTTGCAACCTGTTGGGCATTACCAAGTGGTAGCTTATTTTCAATATCATAAAAACGTACTTTCATCCCTACAGACTCAGCAATAATACTTAGTTGTGAGCCGATATGACCATAACCGATAATCCCTAGTTTTTTGCCTCGTACTTCATTTGAACCAGCAGCTGATTTATTCCATACGCCACGATGACACTCCGCATTTGCTTTTGGAACTTGACGCATCAATACAATGATCTCACCTAATACCAATTCGGCAACAGAACGAGTATTTGAGAATGGGGCATTAAACACAGGGATACCGCGTTTTTTAGCTGCTTCGAGATCAACTTGATTAGTGCCGATACAGTAACATCCAATCGCAACAAGCTTTGGAGCTTGAACTAATACTTCTTCTGTTAAGAATGTTCGAGAGCGAATACCGACAAAGTGAGCGTCTTTGATTGCATTAATAAGAGCTTCCCCCTCTAATGCACCTTTATGAAATTCAATATTGGTATAACCAGCTGCTTTTAGGGTATCAATCGCATTTTGATGAACGCCTTCAAGCAGTAGAAATTTAATCTTAGATTTATCGAGAGATACTTTTGTTGTCATGTGTGCCTGCCTTGTTTTTTATGTTATTTTTTTATGTATGCGGACACGCGCAACGTGTCCCTACATTCAAGCATCATTCAAAGAATTATTGTAGGGACACGGTGCCCATGTCCGAAAAAGATTATTCGATAATCTTCGCGCCTTCTGGCGTACCAACAATGGTTACATTTGCATAACGTTGTGCAAAGATACCATTGGTTACCACACCAGCAATATTGTTGATAGTGTGTTCCATTTTTAATGGTTCCATAATTTTAAAGTTATACACATCTAAAATTACATTACCATTATCCGTCACCACACCTTCTCTATATTCTGGATTACCGCCTAAAGCAACTAACTGGCGAGCAACATAAGATCGTGCCATAGGAATTACTTCAACAGGAAGAGCGAAAGTAGAGCCTAACACATCTACTTGCTTAGAGCTATCCACAATGCAGATGAATTTTTTTGCTAATGAACTCACAATTTTTTCACGTGTAAGAGCTGCACCGCCGCCTTTGATCATATAACCTTGTGGCGTAATTTCATCGGCACCATCAATATAGACATCAAGACTTGTGACTTCATTGGCACTAAAAACTTCAATCCCTTGTTTTCTTAATAATTCTTCCGAGTTTTTAGACGCTGCAACAGCGCCTTTGATGTCGCTAGCCATTTCGCCTAAGGCTTCAATAAAGCAATTTACTGTTGAGCCACTTCCCACGCCCACGATAGTATCTGGTTTCACATATTTTAATGCTGCACGAGCTGCAATTTTTTTCATTTCTAATTGATTCATTATATCTCCTCAAAACACAAACGTTTGCGTAAAATTTTAAACCATTTAAAGATAAAAACAAGCGGTTCGATATTCGCAAAATTTTGCAAACATCAAACCGCTTGTAGCTTGAAATTAGTTGCGTTTAACCGCTTCTACAATTTCTTCTGCGCAAGCTTGTGCTAAAGCTCCGTCTTCACATTCAACCATTACTCGAATTAACGGCTCTGTACCTGATTTTCTTAATAGAATACGGCCTTTACCCACTAAACGTTTTTCTACGTCTGCTGCAACGGCTTTCACTTCATCGCTATTTAATGGATTTTCGCCATCGGCAAAACGCACGTTTAACAATACTTGTGGGAAGAGTGGCACTGCTTTTGCTAACTCATTTAAGCTCAGTTTATGTTTAGCCATAGCCGCCAATACTTCTAATGACGCAACGATACCGTCACCTGTCGTATTTTTATCTAACACAATAATGTGACCTGAGTTTTCGCCACCAAGTTTCCAACCTTTCTCTTTTAACTGCTCAAGCACATAGCGGTCGCCTACGTTCGCACGCACAAATGGGATCGCAAGATCTTTTAATGCAATCTCAAGGCTCATATTACTCATTAAAGTACCTACTACACCGCCTTGTAATTTGCCAGCACGTAATGCTTCACGCGCAAGAATAAATAGAATTTGGTCGCCATCGACTTTGTTACCTAAGTGATCAACCATAATTAAACGGTCGCCATCACCATCATAAGCTAAGCCCACATCTGCACCCACTTCTACAACAACTTGCTGTAATGCTTTAATATCTGTTGCGCCACATTTTTCATTGATATTTAAGCCATCTGGACGAGTACCGATTTCGATCACGTCTGCGCCTAATTCACGCATTACATTTGGTGCGATATGGTACGTTGCACCGTGTGCGCAATCCACAACGATCTTATAGCCTTCTAAACTTAATTCTGAAGGGAATGTACTCTTACAAAATTCGATATAGCGACCAGCAGCATCGCTAATACGGCTTGCTCGGCCTAACTCTGCTGATTCAACACAGTCCATAGGTTGATCAAGCATGGCTTCAATTGCCTCTTCCACTTCATCAGGTAATTTCTCACCACTTGCAGAGAAGAACTTGATACCGTTATCATAGTATGGATTGTGAGATGCTGAAATAACGATACCAGCTTCCGCACGGAAAGTTCGCGTTAAATATGCAATCGCAGGCGTTGGCATTGGGCCTGTGAAAGCCGCAGATAAACCTGCAGCAGCTAAACCTGCTTCTAATGCAGATTCCAACATATAACCTGAAATACGAGTATCTTTACCGATTAATACTTTTTTAGAACCTTGAGTAGCAAGAACTTTACCTGCTGCCCAGCCCAATTTTAATGCAAAGTCTGGGGTTATAGGATACTGACCAACTTTACCACGCACCCCATCGGTGCCGAAATATTTACGTTCTGCCATAATTGATTATCTCAAAAAATATTGATACGAAGGACTGTCGCTTACATTTTGGAAACGATAGCCTAGTTTGTCTAAATGTTGATTAAATAGCTCTTGTTCTTCTTCATCAAGCACAAAAGCAGCCAAAATATCGCCATAATCTGCACCGTGTGCGCGATAGTGGAAGAGTGAAATATCCCAAGCGGTCAACATTTTTAAGAATTTTAACAATGCGCCCTTTTGTTCAGGAAATTCAAAGCTATATAGCTGTTCTCGGCCGATTGTCGCTGGACGACCGCCAATCATATAGCGCACGTGTGTCTTGGCAATATCATCTTCAGACATATCCACAACATCATAGCCTTTGTTTTGTAACTCTTTGATAATTTCAGCTTTTTCATTATCGCCTGAAACTCTTACCCCAACAAAGATACAAGCTTTGTGATCATCAGCATGGCGATAATTAAATTCTGTTACCGCACGGTTACCGATAATTTCACAAAAACGTAAGAAACTGCCTTTCTGCTCAGGGATTGTTACCGCTAATAAAGCTTCGTGTTTTTCACCAATTTCACAACGCTCTGAAACATAGCGTAAAGTGTGGAAATTAAGATTTGCACCTGATAATACGCAAGCTAAATTTTGACCTTGCAGATTGTGCTGTGCAACATATTTCTTTAAGCCCGCTAAAGAGAGCGCGCCTGATGGTTCAGCTACTGCACGAACACCTTCAAAAATATCTTTTAACGCTGCGCAGACTTCATCATTATCCACCAATACCATATCATCAATATATTGCTGACATAGACGGAAAGTTTCATCGCCAATACGTTTTACCGCAACGCCATCAGCGAATAATCCAACTCGATCCAACTCAACAGGCTCACCAGCTTTTAATGCGTGGTATAAACAAGCCGAATCTTTAGACTCAACGCCGATCACTTTGATTTCAGGCATTAATTGCTTGATAAGAACTGCAATTCCTGCGGCTAAACCACCGCCACCAACAGGCACAAAAACGTAGTTTAGATCCGCATTTTGCTGGAGTAACTCCATACCGATAGAACCTTGCCCTGCAATCACTAACGGATGATCAAATGGGTGGACAAAGGTCATATTTAGCTCAGAAGAGAGTTCAATTGCTTTGGCTTTGGCTTCATCAAAATTTGCGCCGTAAAGCATCACTTCACCGCCAAAACCACGTACTGCATCAACTTTAATTGAAGGTGTATTTTGTGGCATAACGATTAACGCGCGTAAGCCTAAATGTTTTGCAGAAAGCGCGACACCTTGAGCGTGATTACCGGCAGAAGCTGCTATAACGCCAGCCGCTTTTTGAGAAGGAGAGAGATTTGAGATCATCGCATAAGCACCGCGCAATTTAAAACTATGTACGGGCTGGCGATCTTCACGTTTAATAGAAATGCTATTACCCAAGCGCTCAGAAAGCTTTTCCATTTTTTGTAATGGCGTAACTTGGGCAAGATCGTAGATTTTTGAACTTAAAATGGCACGGAGATAATCCGTGCCGTTATGTAATTGAGTTTCGCTCATTCAACTAACCTTCTTTAGATTAGTGCTTAGAACAAGTCTCATTTGCTGTGTGATGGTGATGATGGTGTTCATCACAGCATTTACCATCGTGGTGATGGTGATGATTTTCTTCACAGCAGCCTTCGTGAGCTTCTTCGTGGTGATGACCGCCACAGCAACCATCGTGGTCGTGATGATGGTGGTGATGACCGCCACAACCACAGCCGTGACCTTCTTCATCGCTATCGTGACCACCGCAGCAACCGCCACCCGCTTGGTGAATGTGACCGTGAGCGATCTCTTCTAAAGTCGCTTCACGTGTTGCAACAACTTCTACAGAGAATAGTAACTCTTGGCCTGCTAACATATGGTTACCGTCAACCACAACTTCGTCGCCATCAACTTCAGTGATTACTACTGGTAATGGACCGATGTCTGTATCCGCGATAAAACGCATACCTACTTCTAATTCATCAACGCCCATAAATACTTCTGCTGGTACGCGTTGAACCATATTTTCGTTGTATTCGCCATAAGCTTCTTCTGGTTTTACACGCACTTCAAATACATCGCCAACTGCTTTGCCTTCTAATGCATTTTCTAAACCAATCACTAAGTTATTGTGGCCGTGTAAATATTCTAACGGCTGCTCTACTGGTGCTTCATCAACTAATACACCATCTTGAGTGCGAACTTGGTATGCAATGCTTGGTACTACGTTTTTTGCGATTTTCATAGGGGATTCCTTATAAATGGATGAATAACTCGTGCATTTTAGCTTGTTATCAGCGATTTGCAAATCTTCTCACTAAAATGACCGCTTGCAAAAGAATATTTGATAAATTAATCAGTAATATCAGGGGTGACAGCATCAACTACATCAACCGCTGCGCCTACTGCCGTTGTAGTGGCAGAAACTGCTGCACCGACTACAGAAGTGACTAAACAACCAGATAAAGTTGTACAAATCACACTCAGACCAATAAAACGCATAATACTTTTCATAAACTGTCCTTAAAATAAAAAATGCAGCCATAAAGACTGCATTATAAAACATTTTTAACAATTATTTTTCATCTGCGATGAAACGGTATGCGATAGCACCGATTACAGCACCAACGATTGGAGCAACCCAGAATAACCATAATTGTTCGATTGCCCAACTACCTTGGAATAACGCAACACCTGTTGAACGCGCAGGGTTCACAGACGTGTTAGTTACAGGAATGCTGATTAAGTGAATTAATGTTAATGCTAAACCGATAGCGATTGGTGCAAAACCTGCTGGAGCACGTTTATCTGTTGTGCCCATGATGATCATTAAGAAGAATGCTGTTAATACCACTTCGATTAATAATGCCGCAACTAAGCTATAACCGTGTGGAGAGTGTTCTGCATAACCATTGCTTGCAAAACCTGCTGCTGCGTTGAAGCCTTCCGCACCTGATGCGATTGTGTAAAGTACAGCACCTGCTGCGATTGCACCTAATACTTGTGATGCGATGTAAGGTACTAAATCTTTAGCATTGAAACGACCGCCCACTAATAAACCGATAGATACCGCTGGGTTGAAGTGTCCACCAGAGATATGGCCTACTGCATAAGCCATTGTTAATACAGTTAAACCGAACGCTAAAGACACGCCCATATAACCAATACCAAGTTCTGGAATACCCGCCGCTAATACTGCGCTACCACAACCACCAAATACTAACCAGAATGTTCCGAAGAACTCTGCGAAATATTTTTTCATTTTGCTTTCCTTATAAAAGATTAAAAATTAAAAAGCCCAAATGGGCCAAATTTTAAAAGTGGACTGAAAATAATCCACTTTTAAAAAAGGTTATGCAATTGCATCAATTAGTCAAATTTAACTTTACCTGATGCACTTGCTGAAATCGTCTGTTTACCCGCTTCCATTGGTAATTCATCTGCACTAGATTTAAACGCTGCCACTTTCGCTTCTGCTGCGTACATACGCGGTGCATAATTGGCTGTTGAGCTATTTGGCGTATCTAATTGCACATCACTTAATACATAGCCTTTTGAATTAAGACCTTTTTGAATTACTTCCGCTTTATGTTGGAATTGCTTGATAATTTCCAACGTCATTTCATCTTCGAGTGACGCCATTTTTTCTGGTGATACACTAAAATTGATGTCGCTAATTGCCACTTCATCACCTAAATTTTCTAAAACCTGAGCGATAGCTTCGAAATCTTTGCCTTTTAATTGAATACGGCCTTCAGCGACCCAACCAATTACTTTGCCTTTATCATTATAATCAGCATAGTTACTCACGCCATCTGCTGAAACTTCAATAGTTGAATTTTTCTTCGCTAGCTCAAGGACTTTATTTAAATTTGTTGAAACTGATTTTTTCAGATCTGCTAAATTTTTACCTGATTTACGGCTATAAACTTCAGCTTGCATTAAATCTTTATCAACTGTTCGACTCACTTGTGTTGAAAATTGAAATGTTGATGATTTGCTGTCTGCTGATGTAGCTGTTTCTGCTGAAACGGCTAAAGTCGCCACTGCAAGCGGTAAAATTGCTAAATATTTTTTCAATTTCATAATTGTATTCCTAAATAATAATTAGCCATTCTCTCCCTCTGGAGAGACAGCTTTTTTGAACAAAATAGCATTTTGCTCAAAGCAGAGAGGGCAAAGCTCACGCTTAGACAGCTATTTTTCTAATAGTTCAATTTCCGTTACCCAAGCTTTAAATAAATTTTCAGAATCAATCTGCCAACGCACATTATAACCTGCTAAATTCATCCCATAAGAGCGATCACTTACTTTGCCTTGCTGATAAGCAGGACGCGGATCTTGAGCAATCACATCACAAATAAAATTGATTGGATTCTCAATTCCAAAATTTGCAAAATTTTTGCATTTCTCAACCGCTTGTAATGCTTCTTGGGTAAATTCTACCGCTAATTTTTCACTCGGTTTCTGCTCAGCAAAGCCCGATTTCGCCATTGGCTCGCTATCCGCATAAGCGATATAAGGCTTGATATCTAAAATTGGCGTACCATCAACCAGATCGACACTTCCTAGCAATAATTTTACTTCGCCATTTTCGATTTCAATCCCGTGTAATTCCACTTTAGATAAACCAATTGGATTTGGACGATGAGTCGCACGGCTCGCAAAAACGCCGACTCTTTCATTTCCCCCTAAACGCGGTGGACGCACCGTTGCGTGCCATTCTCGCTCAGGAATTTGATGAAACTGAAAAATTAACCACAAATGGCTAAATTGTTCTAAACCACGAATAGCATCAGGAGAATTATAAGGGGGAAGTAAATGTAAAATCCCCTTACCTTCTTGAACTAAGTTAGGCTGACGCGGAACCGCAAACTTCTCTCCATAGGGCGAATGAACCATGCCAATAGGTTGAATTTGAATAGATGGTAAATTATTCTGCATAAAATCGTTACTTTTATGTTAAAAATCAAAACACGAATGGCTATTTTGTAATATTATACATTCTTTTAGCAAACTTATTAAAACTCGTAGGGTAAGCAAATAAGCTTACTCTATAACCACTATAATATTCCTAACATTCGTAGGGACGGGGTTTATCCCCGTCCTCTAAATATAGAATAGGACAGGGATAAACCCTGTCCCTTGTATCTCAATTCCGAGTAAAATAAGAATATCAGGGTAAGACATTGTCCTGTCCCTAAGTGCTTAGACACTGTGTCGTAGATTAACTTATCCTGATTTTCATATTGTAATCTGAACAAGGTATCATAGTGCAATCACAGGTTGATTAGACACTGCATTCACAAGGATAGACACAATGAACGTTTTACATTTTA
>MQVI01000046.1 GCA_002002485.1 Pasteurellaceae bacterium 15-036681 | reverse complement strand
AAAAAGTTTTCCTGATGACCATAGTGCTGTGGTTCTACCTGACTCCATTCCGAACTCAGAAGTAAAACGCAGTAACGCCGATGGTAGTGTGGTGTTTCGCCATGTGAGAGTAGGGCATCATCAGGGTATTATTAAAGAAACCGCAATTCGAAAGAGTTGCGGTTTTTTGCGTTTTAAATCTGCCTTTTTCAAAGGGGGCTTTGGTAGGGGGCGTGTAAATGCGCCAATATCGTAATACATTAAATCAAGCCGTGCGCCTACGTATACATTCCTATTGCAAAAATTTTATCAATTTATGTTAAAAAAATGTAACATTTGTTGAATAATTGGTATATACTCGCAATTGTTCTACGGAAAGCGAGTAAATAGCAATCAAAAGATTACATAAAGGATCTTACTTAGCAATTTTCTGCTATATTTGTACGCTTTACAGTAATATAACTAACAAGGGGAGGGGGCTCTATGTTTGGCTTTGATCCAACAACTACTACATTCCTGATCTATATTATCGGAATGATCGCGATTGGTTTTATCGCCTATCGTGTTACTAACAACTTATCAGACTATATACTCGGTGGTCGCCGTTTAGGTAGCTTTGTAACTGGCTTATCAGCAGGTGCATCAGATATGTCTGGTTGGCTGTTGATGGGGTTACCCGGCGCAGTTTATGCTTCAGGTTTAATTGAAGGTTGGATTGCTATTGGTTTAACCATTGGTGCCTATCTTAACTGGTTATTTATCGCAGGTCGTTTACGTACCCATACGGAATACACATCTAATGCTTTAACTCTTCCAGAATATTTTCATCATCGTTTTGGCGATAATACAAAGATCTTAAAAATTGTTTCAGCAACAATTATCTTATTTTTCTTTGCTATCTACTGCTCTTCTGGTGTGGTGGCTGGTGCACGCTTATTTGAAAACTTATTTGGGATTGAATATTCAGTTGCACTTTGGTATGGCGCATTAGCAACAATTATCTATACTTTTATCGGTGGTTTCCTTGCTGTAAGTTGGACGGATACCATTCAAGCAACTTTAATGGTATTTGCGCTCTTCTTAACGCCAATTTTTGTGCTTATCCAATTAGGTGGTTTTGAAGAAACTCACGCAGTTATTGTTCAAGCAGGCGAAGCCGTAAATAAAGATTTCACGGATATCTTCACTGGTACGACTTTCATTGGTTTATTAAGTTTATCGGCTTGGGGTTTAGGTTATTTTGGCCAGCCACATATCCTAACGCGCTTTATGGCTGCGGATAGTGCAAAAACAATGACTAACGCTCGTCGTATCTCAATGACTTGGATGATCATCTGTTTATTTGGTGCTGTAGGTATTGGTTTCTTTGGTCAAGCATACTTTTTTGCACATCCAGATGTAGCAGGTGCGGTATCGCAAAACCATGAGCGTGTATTTGTTGAATTATCGAAATTACTATTTAATCCTTGGATCGCAGGTGTACTTCTTTCAGCAATCTTAGCGGCGGTAATGAGTACTTTAAGTTGCCAATTATTAATCTGTTCAAGTGCGATTACCGAAGACTTCTATAAAGGTTTTATTAAACCAAATGCCTCTGAGAAAGAGTTAGTATGGTTAGGCCGTGCAATGGTGTTATTAATTGCGATTATCGCAATTGTGATTGCCCAAGATCCAACAAGTAAAGTACTTGGCTTAGTCTCTTATGCTTGGGCTGGCTTTGGTTGTGCATTTGGTCCTGTAGTTATCCTATCAGTATTCTGGAAACGTATGAATGCAGCGGGGGCAATGGCAGGTATGCTTACTGGTGCATTAGTGGTAATTTTCTGGAATAAACTTGTACCAGATAGTGGTATTTATGAAATGATTCCTGGATTTATCTTAGCGTTTGTTGCGGTGGTTGTGGTATCACTTATCACTCCGGCACCGAGAGCAGACGTCGTTGAAACATTTGAAAAAGCGGACAAAGCTTATAAAGACGAAATGAGCTCATAATTTGAAAGGCGGTAAGCAATTTAATTTGCTACCGCCTTTTTTGCTTTTGCAAATCTACCTATCTATAAAAGGAGGCACATTATGTCACTTTACCAACTTCTTCCTACTCAAACTGCTATTCGTCCACAATTAAGTGAACATTATCGCATTGATGAGCAACCTCTTGTCCAGCAGTTAATTGAACCAGCCTGTACTGATGAATATTCCGCTGAGATTAAACATTTAACTAAAAAGCTGGTAACAAAAGTACGTGGTGCACGTAAGAAGGCGAGTGGTGTTGATGCTCTAATGCACGAGTTTTCTCTCTCTAGTCAGGAAGGTGTGGCATTAATGTGTTTAGCTGAGGCGTTATTACGTATTCCAGACAGTGCCACAGCCGATAAACTTATTCGCGATAAAATCTCTAAAGGGGATTGGCGTTCACATGTAGGGCATAGTCCGTCGTTATTTGTGAATGCAGCAGCGTGGGGATTAGTGGTAACAGGCAAGATTGTGTCTACCCATAGTGAAAGTGGATTAGCCTCATCACTTTCAAGAGTGATTGCTAAAGGCGGTGAGCCATTAATTCGTAAAGGCGTTGATGTGGCAATGCGTTTGCTTGGTAAGCAGTTTGTAACAGGTGAAACCATTCAACAAGCTATCCAAAATGGTGAGAAACGTTTCGCAATGGGTTATCGTTATAGCTACGATATGCTCGGTGAAGCAGCATTTACTAAAGAAGATGCGGATCGTTACTATCAAGATTATGTGTCATCTATCCACGCGGTTGGTGCAACCTCAAAAGGTTTGGGCGTCTATAAATCTTCAGGGGTATCGGTAAAACTATCGGCTATTCACCCTCGTTACAGCCTTGCTCAACATCAACGTGTGATCGACGAGCTTTATCCACGTTTAAAAGAGTTATTCTTACTCGCAAAACAGTATGATATTGGTTTGAATATTGATGCGGAAGAGGCAGACCGTTTAGAGATTTCTTTAGATTTAATGGATCGCCTATTGAGTGATCCTGATTTAGCTGGCTTTAACGGTGTGGGTTTTGTAGTGCAGGCATATCAAAAGCGTTGCCCTTATGTGATTGAGCATTTAATTGAAACGGCACGTGCGAATAATCGTCAGTTAATGGTGCGCTTAGTAAAAGGGGCTTATTGGGATAGTGAAGTAAAACGTGCTCAAACCGATTGTGCGGAAGGCTATCCAGTATTCTCACGTAAAGTGCATACAGACTTAAACTATGTGGTGTGTGCGAAGAAACTATTATCGGCGCAAGATGTAATTTACCCACAATTTGCCACCCATAATGCTCAAACTCTTTCAACTATTTACCATTTAGCCCAAGGCAAGCATTTTGAGTTCCAATGCTTACACGGTATGGGGGAAACGCTCTATGATCAGGTTGTTGGCAAAGATAATCTGAACGTGCAATGCCGTATCTATGCCCCAGTGGGTTCTTATCAAACCCTATTGGCATATTTAGTCCGTCGTTTACTCGAAAATGGTGCAAATAGCTCCTTTGTAAATCAGATTGTCGATGAAAATTTAAGTATTGATGATTTAGCCCAAGATCCTGTTCAAAAAGCAATGCAAACGGAAGGATCAATGCACCCGAAAATTCCATTGCCGGTGAAATTATTTGGCGATAGCCGTAAAAACTCAAAAGGTTATGACCTAACCGATGCTATTCACTTACTTGATTTAGAGCAGCAACTAAATACCCTTGCACAACAGTCTTATATTGCACAACCACTATTGGCACAAGGCAATTCAACAGGCACAGAAATTCGTCAGGTGCGTAATCCTGCTAATGTTAATGAAGTTGTTGGGGAAGCGATTGATGCAACCTTAGATGATGTGGCAAACGCATTTGAATTTGCACAAGACTTTAAAGCTGAATGGCAAGGGACTTCGCCAGTCGTGCGTGCTGAGGCGTTAGAAAAAATGGCGGATTTAATGGAAGCCAATATGCCACAGCTATTTGATCTTGCGGTGCGTGAGGCAGGTAAAACGCTCAATAATGCGATTGCAGAAGTGCGTGAAGCGGTCGATTTCTGTCGTTATTATGCAAAAGAAGTGCGTAATAACCCAGAAGGTTTCCAAAATCCACGTGGTATTGTGGTGGCGATTAGCCCTTGGAATTTCCCGTTGGCGATTTTTGTGGGCGAGGTATCATCTGCGTTAGTAGCAGGTAATGTGGTATTAGCAAAACCGGCGGAACAAACTAGTTTAATGGCGCACTATGCGGTGAATTTATTCTATCAAGCGGGTATTCCTCGTGGGGCATTACAGTGCTTAAATGGCAGTGGTAAAACGATTGGTTCCGCGTTAGTCAGCGATCCACGTGTGAATGGGGTAATCTTTACTGGTTCAACGGATACGGCGAAAAATATTTATCGTAATTTAGCCCAAAATGAAAATACTGTACCGCTTATTGCGGAAACGGGCGGCCAAAATGCGATGATTGTGGATAGTTCAGCACTTGGTGAGCAAGTGGTAGCGGATGTGCTTAACTCCGCTTTCGACTCGGCAGGACAACGCTGTTCAGCACTACGCGTGCTTTATCTACAGCGTGATGTGGCGGATCATATTCTAACAATGTTAAAAGGCGCAATGACAGAATTGAAAGTCGGTAGACCGCAAAATTTAACCACTGATGTTGGTCCTGTGATTGATAAAGTTGCCCAACAGCGTTTACTCGATCATATTGAAACTATCAAAAAAGCGGCGAAAAGTTGCTATCAAGTGCCGATTGCGCAGGATATTGCAGAAAATGGTATTTTTGTACCACCGACATTGCTTGAAATTGAGAGCATTAGTCAGCTTAAACATGAAGTCTTTGGCCCAGTGTTACATGTGATCCGTTTTGATGCGGATAAATTACCGCAAGTGATGGCAGAGATTAACTCAACAGGCTTTGGCTTAACCAGTGGCTTACATAGCCGTATTGATGAAACGGTGGAACAGTGGCTTGACACTATTCATGCGGGTAATCTCTATGTAAACCGTAACACCGTTGGTGCGGTTGTGGGTGTTCAGCCATTTGGCGGTATGGGGCTATCAGGTACAGGCCCGAAAGCCGGTGGCCCACTCTATCTACAACGTTTAGTAAACCGTTCACAATGGCAATTAGCAGGCTTAGAAGGTGGACAAGCGGTGAGTTGTGAACCAATTATTATGGGCGTTAAAGCGGTATTAGCTGGTACAGAACTTCAAGATGCGTTGGATCTCATCTCTTCATTAAGCCGTCAATCACCATTGGGCAAAGTGTTCAAAATGAAAGGTATTACTGGTGAAGAGAACTTTATGCGTTTAGAAGCTCGCCCAGTCATTGCGATCGGCAATGGATCGCTGGTACAACAAGTTCATGCTTTAATTGCAATTGCAGTATGTGGTGCGAAAGCCGTTGTGCATCAAAGTTCTGAATTAGCAAAACAGGCGCAGCATTTTACAGGCCTATTAAGTGTGACCAGTGATTTTAACAGCCTAGCGAATTTAAGCATGATGATTGTGCTTGATCCACTTACAATGGAAGAAAAAGCCCATTATGCAGAGCGCAGTGGTGCGATCTTAACTTATGTAGAAAGTTTGGATCTTGCCTTATCGCTATTGCCATTAGTCCACGAAAAAGCGATCAGCATTAACACCGCAGCCGCTGGTGGTAATGCGAGTTTGATGAGTGAGATGGATTAGATCATATTTGTAGGGGGCATTTTTGCTCCCTATATGAATATCAGCAATTAAGTGGGGATCAAAATGGATAAAAAATTATTTAATCGGTTATTAGCCAGCGTTGAAGAAATGGTAGCGATTGAAAAGGGGGAGATTGATGTGCCCAAAGAACGTATTCATACCTTTGAGATCCCCGATGTACGTAAGATCCGTGTGAATTCTAATTTAAAACAAATAGAATTTGCAGAGATGCTTGGCGTTAGTTTATCTCTTGTGCAATCTTGGGAGTTAAATCGTAGAGTACCAAATGGTCCTGCGTTAAAATTACTCACAATGATTGAACGTCAGCCACAGTTAGTAGAAGAACTAAGATCTATGTAGATATACGGTGCTCGTGTCCGTAAATTAATATCAAACCACAAGATATAGTGCCTCTTTTTGTTCCAAACCACTATATCTTGTGTTTTTATTTTTAAACATATTCAAGCGATCAGATCAAGCTAAATATTTACAAAAAATTTTTCCTTTTAAAATCAAATACTCGCGACGATCTAATCAGTAAGTACAGTTTGTCAAGATCTTGTAGATCAAAAAAATATCGCTAGAATACGGTACCTAGTTTCAATTCACATTTATAAGCTGATTATGTCTCGCAATATCTTTGAAAAACGAATCCAAATTAAACCTTACGAATACCCTGAATTACTTGAATTTAAAGATGCAATTCGTCACTCTTACTGGTTGCATACTGAATTTAACTTCACAGGTGATATTCAAGACTACCGTACTAACATCAACGATCACGAACGCCACGTTTTAACTCGTGCAATGCTTGCGATTTCACAAGTAGAAGTGAACGTAAAACGTTTCTGGGGAGAGTTATATCGTTATTTCCCAAAACCAGAAATGGATGATGTTGGCGGTACTTTTGCAGAGAGTGAAGTACGTCATAAAGATGCTTACTCATTCTTACTTGAGAAACTTGGTTTAAACGAGATGTTCTCTCAAATCACTGAAATTGAGCCATTAATGAATCGTATTCGTTATATGGAAAGTTTTATGAAAGAGAAAGATGCAGGTAAAGGCGAATTTGTTTTATCGCTAGTGCTATTCTCACTTTTCGTAGAGCATATTTCATTATTTGGTCAGTTCTTAATTATGATGTCGTTCAACAAGCAGAAAAACCTGTTTAAAGGAATTTCAAATGCCGTTGAAGCAACATCAAAAGAAGAAGAAATTCACGGTAAATTTGGTATTGCGTTATATGAAATTTTACGTGATGAGCATAGTGAATTATTTACGCCTGAATTCTACACAGAATTACAATCTCTTGCTGAACAAGCATTTGAAGCAGAGCGTGGCATCTTAGATTGGATTTTCGAAGAAGGTGATTTAAGTTTTATCACTAAAGAGACTGTAGAAAACTACATCAAGAGCCGTTATAACAACTCATTAATGATTTTAGGTTTAGAGCCACCACACAACATTAACCCAGAGTTGTTAAAAGAAACCGAGTGGTTTGATATTGAAATTCTTTCAACTAAAGAAACGGATTTCTTTAACAAACGTAGTACCGATTATAGTAAAAAAATGAAACAGATTACCGCAGATGACTTATTCTAATATTGACCGTCCAGATTTTGATTGGCTGAACAACGACAGCAAACTATTTTTACAACGTGGCTATTTACTTGAAGGTACAACCGCATTAGATCGTATCCGTTTTATCGCTGAGCACGCAGAGCGTAAACTTGGCATTGAAGGTTATGCGGATAAATTCTATCACTATATGGCGCGTGGCTATTTCTCGCTATCTTCACCAATTTGGTCTAACTTTGGTTTAGATCGTGGCTTACCGATCTCTTGTTTTGGTAGCTATATTGGTGACTCAATCCACGACATTATGGTGACTACTGCCGAAGTGGGTATGATGAGTAAAATCGGTGGCGGTACATCGGCATATTTTGGTGATATTCGTCCGCGTGGTTCTGTAATCAGAAATAATGGTAAATCAGACGGTTCATTTAACTTTAGTAAGTTATTTGATACGGTTATAGACGTAATTTCACAAGGTACATCACGTAAAGGTCAATTCGCAGGTTATATCGATATTGAACACGGTGATATTGAAGAGTGGTTAGACATTCACACGGAAGGTAACCCAATTCAGTTAATGTACTACGGCGTATGCGTAGGTAGCGAATGGTTAGAGTCAATGAAAGCAGGCGATCCACATAAACGTCAGCTTTGGGCAAAACTATTACAACGTAAAACCGAAACAGGTATTCCATACATCTTCTTTAAAGACAATGCGAATGCAGGTCGTCCAGATGTGTATAAAGATAAAAATATGACGGTTCACGCAAGTAACCTTTGTACTGAAATTATGTTACCGTCAAACATTGATGAGAGCTTTGTATGTTGCTTATCTTCAATGAACTTATTGCATTTCGATGAGTGGAAAGACACCGATGCACCAGAAGTATTAACTTACTTCTTAGATGTAGTAATGTCAGAATTTATCGAGAAAAGTAATGATATGCCATTCTTACACCGTGCGAACCGCTTTGCGCGTCGTCACCGTGCATTAGGTTTAGGCGTATTAGGCTGGCACAGCTATTTACAAGCAAACAACATCGCCTTTGATAGCTTTGAAGCCATGCAGAAAAATAACTTGGTATTCAAAACGTTACAAGAGAAAACCTTAAAAGCATCGCAAGAGTTAGCGCAACGTTTTGGCGAGCCTGAAATCTTAAAAGGCTATGGCCGCCGTAACACAACGTTAATGAGTATTGCACCAACTAAATCAAGTAGCTTTATTTTAGGTAGCGTATCGCCATCGATCGAGCCATTTAAATCAAACTACTATGTAAAAGATTTAGCGAAGATCAAAACCGTTTATAAAAACCCATTCTTAGAGCAATTGCTGAAAGAGAAAGGTTTAGATAACGAAGAGATCTGGGAATCAATTTTACACAATGACGGTTCTGTACAGCACTTAGCTCAATTGAGCGATCACGAGAAAGAAGTGTACAAAACCTTCTCTGAAATCAGCCAATTAAGCGTGATTCAACAAGCGGCGCAACGTCAGAAATATATCGATCAAGGTCAGAGTATCAACATTATGGTTCACCCATCAACGCCAGCGCGTGATCTGAACCAGTTATACTTAACAGCGGAAGAGCTTGGGATCAAATCGATCTACTATCAATACTCAATGAGTGCGGCACAGGTATTTAACCGTAACTTATTAAGCTGTAGTAGTTGTGAAGGTTAATCCTCACAAGAGTAGAATTCTCTAAAGAACAAGCGGTCAGATAATTGCAAAATTTTGCGGTATTATGTAGCAGTTGCACAAAACATATTTAACTCAAAAATAGCACGTATTTAAGTATTATTTGTGTTCAAGTGAAATTTATTATTCTGTGCGATTTGAAAGATAGACGGTCATAACACCGCCTATCTTTTATATTTTGAATTTGAGAGTAGAAGATACTTCTTCTTTTGTAGCAACATTATCTCTGACTGTATTTGTCATTTCTGATAATGTTTTCTGAAAATCTTGAGGACTTCTTTGTAACATTTGCAAAGCAGGATGATTGCTCATTAACTCAGTTTGTCTGTCTAGCCAAATGTTATGAGCCATATCATTTAATTCAAGGGAAATTTGCTCAACATCCATAATCTTATTTAGTAATGGATCCGCTTCAATATCTTCACGATATAAACTAACTAATTTATCAGGATCTTGAGTGAATCCTTTCAATCTATCCGCCAAATCTACGGTAAAGCTTTCAGGATATTGGCTTGCTAGAAAATGTAGATCAAATAAATCTCGCCCCTTCGTACGAGTATTATCACCGTCATACGCAGCATTAAGTTTATTATCTATAATGCGATCAATTGATGAGAAACGGATCCCATCTTTTACCGTAACTTGCTCATCGGGTGTCGGTGTTCGATACGATATTTCGATTTTCAGTGCATCTTTTACACCCGTATCTCGAATATGGTAGTTTACAATGTAACGACTAACAGTATCAGTATCTTTCTTGACATTAATATCATCAATAATAATGCCATGTGGGGCAGATGATTTAATCTTATTAAGTAAATTTAGTTTCTTTGACGAATCAAAGTCTAAATCTTCCGAAAAGCGATTTAAGCCATAGCCTAAGTACAAGGCTGTACCACCTTTTAATACAAGAGGCGTTTCTGATAAATTCTTTAGGATATTAACCATCAGCTTTTCATGGTTATTATCTCGCTCTGTAAGCATCACATCATTGGGTTTTTGCGCTTCCATAATGCTAAATTCTCCTTTTCTTGTAAGGTTAAATTAGACTCAATGATATTTAATAGTTGATAGACTGATTTTTTATCTTCAACATCAGGAAACCAATCATCTAAAATAACACGCCCAATAGTACCAGTCTGTAGTACGGCGGTATAAAGATAATCCACACAAGCTCTCGGATGGTCAGCAAGCCATACAGGGCTATTTTCAGGATAGTACCCCATATCGTTTAGGCGCTTTGTTCCATCAATAATACCTACATCACCCAATAAATGATGAGTATTTCGCTTATGACCTTTTCCATACATATAAAAATCCTGTGGATAGGCATTTTGGCTTAATGCTGCTGCACTATGCCAATCACCTGTGCCATTTGGACTATGTATATTCAAAGCAACAATACTACTTACATAATTATCATTTCTTGTTGGCGGAATAAATAACATAATAACTCCCTTGCTGTTATATACAGGTTATTTTAACAAAAGATGAAAATATCAGCAATTTACTTTATGCTTATTAAGCCGCTGCTAAATACATTAAATCATTTGATGCTATAACACTTTCCGCCCCTAATATTGCATCTCCTTTTTTATTACCTTGCCAATAACCAGTAAAATCTCGTGATGGTTTTACTTTCAAACACCTCTGAAGTAAATCGTTAAATTTTACGTTATCTGTTTTACGACGACCATCTTCACGCCATGCAATTTCATTTGCATAATAAAGCATATATTTATTACTCATTTTATGATGTATGCCCATAACCATTCTTCTGAAACGAGCAAAGAATGATTCAGCAAGGTTGTTTGTTATCCCATCAATAGAGTAGTATTCTTGCGAATGATTAACTCGCCATAAATCGTACTGAAAAACAAGATTGTCGTAAGCAACATTTTCATCTGTACAAATAGTTGAACCTTGCTTTACAAGCCGTTGTGTTAACGTAAGGACATCCTGTGCATTTTCCTCTTTAATCAATGCAACAATGCTTCTATCTGCACCTTTTATAATCTCTTGATTAGCTGCTCGTTGTCTAAAAACAAGCACACAGGCTTTATCCTTTCGTTGATAACATTTTTTACGCCTATCTATACGCTTATGGCGAAAGTTTCTAGGGCGAATATAATTATTTACATAAGCACCATCAATGTGAATCTCGCCATTCAATAATGATAAATCTTTTGTCTTATCCAATGATTCTCTAAACTTATGAAGCAATGTCCATGCACTCTTATACTGCACATCAATTTTATGAGAAAGGCTAATGGCAGAAATACCCTTACTTTCTGTCGCAAAGAAATATAAAGCAAATAAGATTTTCTTTAATGGTAATTTAGATAGATGAAAAATCGTTCCTGTTTTAACAGAAAAACGATATTGGCAATGCTTGCACTGCCATTGTTTTCGAGTTGCGATGAAATATGCTTTATGCTCAATCTTACATCTAGGGCAAGTTACAGTATGAAAACAGTCAGGATTTCCCCAACGGGCATTTTTAAGTAACAAGAGCATCTCAGCATCTGATAATTCTGATAAAGAAAAAATAGATATGTCACGAAGAACTGCTGAAAGTGGGTGAGGTGTGTATTTAGGCTTTATATTTTCCATGATTAAATACCAAAGGATACTGATTGGGGTTCATTCATTTCCATCATTTCTGATGAAAAGCCTTTGGTTAAATAAAAAAATATAAAATACACAGAGAATGTTTCTCTGAAACAGCAAGGAAAAAGCCTCGCCAAAAAAGAGCTTAGATTTTAGATCGAAATTAGATCTAATTGCAAGTAAAAAACGAAAGGCAATCTATTGCTAGATTGCCCTCAAAGGTTATGAATAAAATCTTCAAACGTCATCACGTTGGAAGTCTATTTACAATTTATTGTAAATTCATTGCTGGTTTTTCAGGATAAGGATTACCTGTAATCATTGGGCTATATGGATATTTATCATCATACAATGGTGCAGGACCGATAAAGCCTGCTTCACGTACACCTGAATCTGCGACTAAAGTCTTACCTGATACTTTTAGAACAACACGACGGTTAGGGCGCAAACATTCTTTAGCAACATCATTATTGCCATCACAATGTTTGACCTGATGAGCTTTACCTAAGCCGACTGCGGTTAAATCCGTAGTTACACCTAAACGTTGTAATTCAGCTTTTACTGTATTTGCACGACGTTGTGATAAATCTAAGTTATATTCAACAGAACCCATACGATCGGTATGACCTTCAACGATTGCTTGTGTTGCAGGAATAGACTTCAGTTTTTCAGCTAATTCAGCAACAACAATTTTACCTTGAGCGGTTAAGTTATCCTTATCAAAATCGAATAGGAAATCAGCGCTGATATTAAACTCATGATCTGAATTACAACCATTTGGATACCAGTAGAATTGCTGTGCATTCATATTTTTGTCAAATAACACTTTATATTGGCAGATTTTATGCACACCATTTTCACGATAGTTAAATGCGTAATCCCATTCACGAACGCCGTATAAACCTTCAGAGAAGTGTGGGCGACCGATTAGATTATAGAGTTGGTCTTTATTCATACCACGTTCGATTTGACGAACATTATTCCAGTTTACCCAAGAACCCACTTGTGAACCTTCATGGTTAAAAACGGATTCAGAAAGTTTAGGGAAAACAGGATTATCGGTTGTGCCTTTATCAGAAACATCTGATAAATTTCCACAAGCGGTGAGTACTGCACAAGAAATTGCAAGAACAGTTAATTTTAGAAATTTTTTCATTTTGAATACCTATTAAATAAAGTTTGTATATAGTGAGGAAGTAATTTCCTCACTTGATTAAATTAATGGCTTGAGTTTATTACCATTGATAACCAATACCTGTTCCAACAGTAAAGTCACCACGAGTATTTGCACTTGAATTCAGTTTAAATACTAATTTACCGTTATCACTTGCGCGAGAGTAACCAACCGCAACAGCATTTTCATTTTTGTAATGTCCTGCTGATGCTGACACCATTGATTTACCGTGCATATAAACTTGTGGTAAAGATGCGGTTGCCACTGCTCCCGCAACACCTGCACGAGCCTCTTTATTTACTTTATCTATTTTGGTATCTAAATGAGTGATCTTGTCTCCTAGTTTTGCTATATCTTGTGTATTTTGATTTACTTGAACATTAGTTGCATGTAATTGACTACCATTTACCGCATCTGTGGAAGTTGATGACACTTCACCTTTGGCAACATTCGTGACTGTTTGATGACCTGCATTAATCCCTTGAGTTGAAATAGATACAGGACCAGTAGTTACACTATTCACTTTGACATCATCCGCAAGTTTAACTTGTGTTTTACCGTTTACTGTTGAAGTTGAAATATTTCTCGCATCTCCAGTAATAGCAATGGTATCACCGAGTTTATAGATTGTTTTCACACCATCATCGGTTTCAGTGTTCAGGCTACCATCAATAGATAAGTCATAGTTTGTTGCATCACCTACTTTAGTTGCAACCACTTTAACAGAGTTATCATTTGATGTAACACGCGTACGACCGTCATCAACATATTGCTTGTTAGTCGCATCATTTGCTTCAGTTGGTTTACCAATATTCGCAATTTTTGCTCCGCCCACGTTCACGATACCATCACCTAACGTCACTTTGGTGTCACCATTAGTGATAGAGGTAATGTTCGTTAAATCACCTTTTACATCTACCTTGTAAACAGATTGACCTTTATCGCCAAGCGTTTCTGTTACAACAGCGTTTACACCGTTGATAATTTCTGATGTTAATGCATTTACAGCAAAATTTGTTGAGCCATCGGCGTTTTTCGTTTCAGTTACTGTAACTTTATCACCTGCTTTAACATGTGATTTAGCTGCGTTTAACTGATTTACGTTTACTGCATCAGTACCTTTTACGCCTTCAGCCACATTAGAGATAATATTACCGCCAACATTGAAATCATTATTTGCGATATTTATACCGCCAATCATGAGAGAGCCATCTTTGCTTAAATTAATGTTCTTCGCTAAATCGACAACAAAGTTCTTACCGCCAGTATCACTTGTACCATCTTGTTTTACAACGACATTGCTTGAACCTGCTGAAACAGATTCTTCCTTAGCAATCTGAGCTGCCAACACATCAGTAAGAGATACTTCATAGTTTGTGATAGTTGCACCATTTGTAGTTGTCGAAGTGGTTGATTTCACTGCAATGCCTGCTCCTGATGAAACAGTGGTACCGTTCGCATTAATTACGTGTTCAACTTCACCTTTATCATTGATTTGTGGTGTAACAATAATGCCATAGCCTGCCAATGGTTTTGAGCCAGCTACTTTATCTACATGAACTGCATAAGTCGTTTCACCAGTCGCTATATCAATATTGGTGTTGATTTTTACGTTATCCGAACCGCCCACAACTTTAGTACCTTTTGCTGATACCGTATATGTTATATCACCATTATCTGCAACAACCTTATCAATTATTGTATTTTTACCGGCTGTCATATCGACTTTAGGTATATCTACGTTTGCATTGATGGTGTAACTTTTTTCACCCGAATCATTGATTATGCTGTCAATCGAAATATTATTTCCTGCTTTAATCACTGTCGTCATTAAATCATCTGAAATATCATCTAAATTAAGCACAGATAAGTTATTCACAGTATCAATAATCGCATAAAGTTGTGAACCATTGATTGCATCAGTAGAGGTATCAGAAATACGACCTGCTGCCACATTAGTGATTTGACGTTCTTTATCTTTTGCACCTACACTGACTGTTGATGATGGAGTAGTTCCTGTGAAATTATGTGTTTTACCCTGTATATCAATACTTGATGTAGGATTTGCTTTTGCCACAGTAGAATTATCACCTAACACTACTGCGCCATCAAAGCTTGCAGCAACAGTAACATTATTTCCCATCACCATTACATTGTTTGATGACACTGTATTATTGTTACCTGCAACAAAATTATCATCACCATTTACAACATTTGGATCGCCAATGGTGGTTGAATGGTTGCCTTTGACTGTATGACCAACACCAATTGCAATTGATTTATCACCACTTACAGTATTATCAGCACCAATAGCAATAGATTGTGAACCCGTTACATTACTGTTACGACCGATAGAAATACCATCTGTTGAGGTTACAGTTGTACCAGTACCTATCGCAATTGAATCATTACCTGAAGCAAATGCATTAGAGCCGTGAGCTTGTGAACGTAAGCCTAAGTCTTTCAAGCCACTATTAGCAAGTTGTTCATTAATTTTATTCAACTCATCTTCTTGCTTAGCTTTATCAGCTTCAAGTTTCTCTTTTTCAGCTTGTTTATCTGCTAATTCACGCTCTTTTTCAGCTTTTAAATTTACAGCGCCCTGCTCATTAGGTGTTAATGCTAAATCTTTAATTTGCTGATTAATTTGATCGATTTCACTCTGCTTATTATCAACAGCATTTTGAGCTTTTGTTATCAATTGTTGTACTTCTTTGATTTTATCTTGTACAGAAGTAATAATGACATTTTTACCATCATAATAACGAAGGTTTTTATCAATAAAATCCTCTTGCTTGATAACATAATCAATTCCTTTATTAATTTCATTTTTACCTACATCATTAAAACTTACTGACATAGTTTGAAAATAAGAAGAGTCAATATTTAAAGATTCAATTTCTTTTTTTAATTCAATTTGACGCGCAAGCAATGCATCTTTTACACTATCATTCGATGCATCTTGACGGATTGTTTCACTTAGCTGACGATATTCTTCTAATTTAGAATTAAAATCTAAAACTTTTTGTAAGTTAGCACGGTATTTATCTTTATCTACAATCCATCTATCTGAGTCATAATTAATGCTATTAGCATATAAATTAAATTGTTCATAATAATTTTTTATATACTCCAAATCATTGGTTGATAATGCTTTATCAGTAATAATTCTATGTACGATAGCATGAATATGATTGTTTTGACTGAAGCTAATGATTTTACCATCTCTCATAACAGGTAAGTTTTCTGTTTCAGCCTCCCCAATATTAAACTCAAATTTATTTTGAGAGTTATATTTCTCATTTAGTGGCGCGAGTTTAAATACATAAGTTAAATCCGAATTAAAACAATAATTACCTATAGTAGGGCTACAAGACATACTACTATATTGGTTTGAAGTTAAGCTTGTGTTGGTTTTTGTATCTGCAATCACGCTTGAAATAATAAGTTGATCATAAAGAGCATTGATAACATCCTCATACCTTCCTGTTAATTGTATTTGTTTTTTTGAAATGTCCTTATTAGATAGTAAATAATTATCCTGAAAAGTAGAATATGCATGATTATTTTTATCATTTTCTAAACGAGTATAAATGTCTTCACGAGAAAATGACTCTATGCTTTCACCATGCCTTAAATACACATTTTCAAGTGCAGCACCAGTATTTTCAACATTATCTACTGATATATTTTTATATTTAGTACTTTTCATTTCAGAATCATATATACTACGAAAAGCATCATAAGATGAACGTTTACTTACAAATTCATTTAATACATCTAAATATTGCTTTTCCGTAAACATACCCTGAATAGCAGGAAAATCAGTTTCAAGCTTGATTTTTAGATCTTGTGCAAGTTCATTACGACCATCAGTATGTTTGAGTTTGTTGTAGTCCAAATTATTTAGAATAGGAGTAAAATCAATAGCTATATTCTTATTTTCACCAGTTATATACTCTATTGGTAATAATTTCTTTGTTGCATCTAAATCTTGTTGTAAATTAGGCAATTCAGAATTATTTTTAGCTAGCTGATCATTCAAGCCATTTAGCCTATCTAACTTTTGTGTACCGCTATCAATTAATTTTGTTAAATCGTTAATATCTTTTGCTAAATTTTCTTGAGCTTTATCATTAACATCCAATTTTAACTTAGCGTTATCCAATTCCTTTTCCTTATGAGTTTTCTCATCTAACAATGCTTTTTGTTCATTTATTTTTACATTAAATTCTTCACGAGAAAAACCTTGACCTGTTGCAATAGAGCCTTGACCATTAGCAATGCCATCTACCGCCGTTGCAAAAGAGTTTGTGCCGACTGATATTGCATCTTTAGATGTAGCTATACCCTCAATAGAAATAGGATTAGAAAATGAGCTTAAAGAGATCACTCCTGTAGTAGCACCTATAACTAACTGAGCAATTTTTGAAGCTTTCATTTTTTTAGACATAATATCTCCTTTGGTTTGATGTCTTATGAATAAAAGATATTTTGACTCATTATTTAAATA
>MQVI01000045.1 GCA_002002485.1 Pasteurellaceae bacterium 15-036681 | reverse complement strand
GTGGAACGATGATTATATTCAGCAGGTTGTTGATAAACTCAATCTAAGACCACGTAAATGTCTAGGTTGGAAAACACCTTATGAAGTTTACTTCAAAAAATCGTTGCACTTGGTTTGACAATTCAAGTTATAAAAACATGTAACCATTTGATTTTTAATTAAATTAATTCAAGCTAGCTGATTCGGGAGAGAGTATCCAAGTTTATCCATCGTTAGTTACGAGATTGCCAACCAAAGGTATGGTTCAATGGGTATTACTCAGTCGCTTAAAAATTTGGCTAGTTTTAAGTGTGATGTCGCAGCATTCAAGCAATTTACGATATTTCTTTTCACCTAATCTGCTTGCTTATGTAGTAATATACAAGTCGTTTTCCATTCAAGGATAAAAGCAATGAATTTATTAAAAGTGGGCGATAGCGCACCACAATTTACATTACTCGATCAAAATGAACAGCCAGTCTCTCTCAGCCAATTTCAAGGCAAAAAAGTGCTGGTTTATTTCTACCCTAAAGCCTTAACCCCAGGTTGTACAACCCAAGCGTGCGGACTACGTGATAGCAAATCAGAACTAGATGAATTAAATCTAGTCGTGCTAGGTGTAAGTCCTGATATGCCTAAAAAATTACTGCAATTTGTGGAAAAGAAAGAGCTGAATTTCACATTGTTATCCGATCCTGAACACCAAGTGGCTGATGCCTTTGGCGTGTGGGGTGAAAAGAAATTTATGGGCAGAACCTATGATGGTATTCACCGTATCAGCTTTTTAATCAATGAAAGCGGTGTGATTGAGGCAGTTTTTGACAAATTCAAAACATCAGAACATCATCAAATGATTGTTGATTATTTAAAAGGATAAGGTAATGGCGAATAAAGCAATTTTTCTAGATCGTGATGGCACAATCAATATCGATCACGGTTATGTACATCAAATTGATGATTTTCAATTTATTGAGGGCGTGGGTAAAGCCTTAAAAAAACTTCAAGAAAAAGGCTATTTACTGGTGCTTGTCACTAACCAGTCTGGTATTGCACGTGGCTATTTCACAGAAGAGCAGTTTAATCAATTAACGGAATGGATGGACTGGTCTTTAGATGAAGATTATGGGGTTGTATTAGATGGTATCTATTACTGTCCACATCACCCTGAAGGCAAAGGCGAATATCGTGAAGATTGCGATTGTCGCAAGCCAAAGGCGGGAATGTTCCTTGAGGCGATTAAAGATTTAAATATCGATCCTGCGCAATCCATTATGGTGGGTGATAAATTAGAAGATATGCTTGCGGCAGAAAATGCAGGTGTGAAAACAAAAATCCTCGTTCGCACAGGCAAAGAAGTCACCGCAGAGGGTGAAGCAAAAGCCGATCGTGTGATTGATAGTTTAGCGGATTTACCAAAATATTTATAGGAACATTATGTACCATAACGACCAATCTCTTTCTGCCTTAAAACTTGGGCAAAAAACTGAATATAAAAGCGAATATGATGCAACTTTATTGCAACCTGTTCCACGTAAATTAAACCGTGATAGCCTAGGCATTACTGAGCAACAACCTTTTAATCAAGGGGCGGATATTTGGACTCTTTATGAACTTTCTTGGTTAAATAGCAAAGGTGTTCCACAGGTTGCGGTGGCTGATGTAGCGATTGATTTTCGTAGTGAAAATTTAATTGAGTCAAAGAGCTTTAAACTCTATTTAAACAGTTTTAACCAAAGTCGTTTTGAGACTATTACGCAAGTTGAACAGATTATTCAAAATGATTTAAGCCAATGTGCAAAGGGTGATGTTTCAGTAAAAATTCACAAATTAAGCTACTATACCAATCAGCCAATTAGCGATTTCAACGGTGAAGTGATTGATGAGCAAGATATTGAGATCAGTGATTATGAGTTCTCAACTCACTATCTTGAAAATATTGCACAAGGCGATGAAATTGTTGAAGAAACGTTGGTTAGCCATTTATTAAAATCAAACTGTTTAATCACATCTCAACCAGACTGGGGCAGTGTGCAAATTCGTTATGTGGGCAAGCGGTTAGATCGTGAAAAACTTTTGCGTTATATCGTTTCATTCCGTGAGCACAATGAATTCCACGAGCAGTGTGTTGAGCGTATTTTCTGTGATTTAATGCAGTTTGCGCAGCCTGAAAAATTAACAGTTTACGCACGCTATACCCGTCGTGGAGGTTTGGATATTAATCCATTCCGTTCGAATTTTGAGACATTGCCACAAAATCTGAGAATGGCTCGTCAATAATTGTGAGGGAAATAAATATATGAATACAAATTACTATATCGGTGTGATGTCTGGCACAAGCCTTGATGGTGTGGATTTGGCGTTGGTGGATTTTGCAAAAGAACAACCGCAAATGACCGCTTGTGGCTTCACTCCAATGCCTGAAGATCTGCGTACAGATATTTCAGCATTGCTGAAGAGTGGTGAAACCAGTTTACAAAAATTGGGGGAAATTGATCATCGTTTAGGCTTACTATATGCCGATTGTATTAACGCTTTTCTTGCCAAAGAAAATCTAAAACCAGAACAAATTCAAGCGATTGGTTGCCACGGGCAAACTGTTTGGCATTCACCACAAAGCCAATATCCCTTTACTACTCAAATCGGTGATATGAATTTAGTGGCTACAAAAACAGGCATTACCGTTGTGGGCGATTTTCGCCGTAAAGATATGGCCTATGGCGGACAAGGTGCGCCATTGGTGCCAGCTTTTCATCAAGCAATTTTTAGCGATCCCAAACGTATTACGGCGGTGTTAAATATTGGTGGAATTAGTAATGTATCGTTGCTTGTGCCAAATAAAGCAACTATTGGCTACGATATTGGACCGGGTAATACTTTAATGGATATTTGGATTGAGAAACATCTTGGTAAACGTTTTGATAAAGATGCGGAGTGGGCGAAAACAGGTAAAGTCATTCCAAAACTATTAAATCAGCTATTAGATGAACCATTTTTTAATCTTCAGCCACCAAAAAGTACAGGGCGAGAATTGTTTAATCAACAGTGGTTAGATAAAAAATTAAGTGGTTATGAGGCTCATCAGCCACAAGATATTCAAGCAACATTAACCGCATTTACTGCGAAGTCGATTTGTAATGATTTAGACAAAATTGCAAATACGGATAATTTACCTTGTCTATTGTTAGTTTGTGGTGGCGGTGCGAGAAATCCTTTGTTTATGCAATATTTTGCGGAAGGTTTAAAAAACTGGCAGGTTTCAACCACAAGCGAATATGGCTTAGATATTGATTATGTTGAGGCCGCCGCATTTGCATGGTTAGCCCATCAGCGAATGAATAATTTAGCAGGCAATTTACCGAGTGTCACAGGCGCGACACAAGCGGTCAGTTTAGGCGCAATTTTTCCAAAATAATTTTATATGGTAATGCTGGCGAGAGCATCTCGCTCGCGCCAGCATAGAAATAAATATCAAAACACGCGGATATATTTGCGGGGGATTTAATGGCAGAACAAGATTTACTTAAAACGTTAACTCAATTAATTACTGAGGCACGTAATCCTAACTCAATGAATATTGATAGCTTATCGGCATTAGAAATCGTGCAAGTGATGAATAATGAAGATAAACAAGTCGCTCTTGCAGTAGAAAAATGCTTACCGCAAATAGCACAAGCAGTTGAAAAAATTGTGGCAGCTTTCCAGCAAGGTGCGCGTTTGGTTTATATCGGTGCAGGAACAAGCGGACGTTTGGGCGTATTAGATGCTTCAGAATGCCCACCAACCTTTGGCGTTTCACCAGAAATGGTGAAGGGGCTGATTGCTGGCGGAGAGCGTGCATTACGCCACCCAATTGAAGGGGCAGAAGATAATAAACAAGCAGGTGTAGAAGATCTACAAGCAATTAATTTTAGTGAGAAAGATGTGCTAGTTGGGATTGCGGCAAGTGGTCGTACGCCTTATGTGATTGGCGCATTAGAATATGCAAAACAACTTGGTGCAACGACGGTTTCGATTGCAAGTAACCCCAATTCAGCAATGAGCCAAATTACTGATATTGTGATTGATACGGTAGTTGGTGCAGAAGTTTTAACTGGTTCAAGCCGTTTAAAATCAGGTACGGCGCAGAAATTAGTGCTCAATATGCTGACTACGGCGAGTATGATTTTGATGGGGAAATGCTATCAAAACTTGATGGTAGATGTACAAGCAAGTAACCAAAAATTAGTGGCACGAGCAATCCGCATTGTGATGCAAGCAACGGAATGTTCAAAAGAGCAAGCAGAGCAGACTCTAGCTGTTGCGAATAACAATGCCAAATTGGCGATTATGATGATTTTAGGGAATCTGGATAAAGAAAGTGCAGAAACTTTATTAGCGAATAATCAGGGTAAGTTGCAGAAAGCATTAGCCTAATATTATCTAGGCGACCTAATCTGGTCGCCTATTTTCAATGGTTCTACTGTTCTATGTCCTAGGCTAAAAACTTTTGTAATGCTCTAATAACCGCATCAGGTTTCTCAGCGTGAACCCAGTGATCAGCCTTACTCACAATAAACGATTTTGCATTCGGAAATTGTTCCAGAATCGTTTGGGTGTCTTTTTCTTGAAGATAATCGGATAATTCGCCTTTAATAAAGAGCGTTGGTTTCTCAACGCTTACCTTTTCCCAGTCCATGATATTTTCATAATTTTGCTTTAAACCACTTAGATTGAATTTAAATAATTCTGGGCTGTTTGGATCGAACGATTTCAACATAAACAGTTGAATACCTTCATCAGAGATAGCTTCTGCAATTGCATTTCTAGCTTCAGTGCGATTAGCCGGTTTGGCATTTTTTACTGCATAAAGGCCTGCAAAAATCGTATCATGGCGATTTAATGCATAAGCAACAGGTGCAATATCAATCACGATTAATTTGCTCACCAAATCAGGGGCAATATGGGTCAGGCGCATTGCTGTTTTGCCCCCCATAGAGTGACCGATAACAATAGCGTTATTAATTTTTAGATGATTAAGGAGATCGCGAAGATCTTCCGCCATAGCTTGATAATTCATGGTATCTGAATGAAAAGATTGCCCATGATTACGTAAATCTACTTTTAGAATATTGTATTGCTCGGCAAAAGCGCGAGCGACTACGCCGAGATTGTTGAGATCACCAAAAAGGCCATGCAAAAAGACCATAGTTTGGGTTGCATTCGGTGCTTTCTGTAATTGATAGTGTAGAAGTTCTTTTTTGCTCATAACTGGTTAAAATTTATTTAAAAATGAAAGAAAGATCCTGTAAAACTGATCGTAATTGCGTATAATGCCTAGAATTTTTTTGTAATCAAGTCATTTAAAGAAAAAAGAGGAAGAAAGATGAAGACTATAGAAGTTGATGATGAATTATATCACTACATTGCAAGTAGAACTCAGTCAATCGGTGAGAGTGCATCGGATATTTTACGTCGTTTATTGCGTTTACCAGCTTCTCCACAGCCTTTTGTACTTGTTCAAGAAAATATGATTCATGATCTCAAGGATCTTGCTAAATTACCTAAGAAATCATCATCATTGACACATCAAGAAAAAACAGTGAAGGCTGTTGAATACGTTCTGGCAAAGCAGAGCTTTATTGATGAAAAGAAAGTAGTTAATCGCTTCTTAATGTTGCTTTCGGCGCTCTATAAATCAAATAAAGAAGGTTTCGCTGATGCAACTGAGCAAGTTCAAGGCAGCGAACGAATCTATTTTGCTAAAGATGAAAGAGTTATCCTAGCGACAGGAAGTGGCGCAAAAGCGAAGCAGATCCCAGAGTCACCTTATTGGGTTATTACTAATAACAATACTGAGCGTAAAGGCATTATTTTGTGTGGTTTAATGAATTCAATGGAACTACCACAGGATTTAGTTGATCGTATCAAAGCGCTTTTTGTGTAGCATTTTGCCCATGGTTGCATTTAGAACTTTTCCTTCTGCACATTGGGCAACTCATTCTGCTCAGTCGATAGCGATTGTGCTAGATGATGAACATCATTGTACCAATGGGCAGTTGTTACCAAATATCCCTTCTCATATTAACTGGCAACAGTGGCATAGATTCGTACAGCAAGCGGTAAGTTTATTGCAAGATCTTACCGCTATTTCTAAACCTTTGATTGCCTATCAAGGCGTAAATCGCTTTTGTGGTTTGCTCTGTTATAGCGCTGCGCTTGCAATGGGTGGGCGAGTTTTAATGCTTAATCCCAAATTGAGCCAGCAACAACAGAAACAGATTCTTCAAGATAATCGTGTCGATTTATTTTTAAGCGACGGTGATTTTTTTGCTTTATTGAGTAAAACTTGTGCTGAACTTGTTGATCTTGATTTTTCCCAACCTGCAACTTTAACTTTAACATCTGGTTCATCTGGTAAACCCAAAGCAGTTGTTCATTCGATCCAAAGCCATCTAGATAATGCAGAAGGCGTGTGTGAGTTAATGCAATTTGGTTCAAATAGCTCATGGTTATTAAGTTTACCGTTATTTCACGTATCTGGGCAGGGGATTGTCTGGCGATGGCTTTCGATGGGGGCGACCCTTTATCTTAATGATAATAAACAAACTCAATGGCAAACTTTAGCTAAAGTTTCACATGCGTCACTTGTACCCACTCAATTACAACGTTACTTAGCACAATATTCTGTAAGCCAGCAAATTGAGCAGCATATTTTGCTTGGTGGTGCTTTTATTCCTCCTGACTTGATTCAAAAAGCCATTCAATTTGGCATAACCACTTATGCTGGCTATGGTATGACTGAAATGGCATCTACTATCTGTGCGGTAAAAAATGAACTAGATAATGTGGGTTATCCTCTAAAAGGACGAGAAGTTCAAATTGAGCACGATGAAATTTGGGTAAAGGGAGCTGGGCTTGCATTAGGATATTGGCTTGATGGTGCTGTTCAGCCACTGACCAATGCGCAAGGTTGGCTCGCAACCAAAGATCGTGGTGAATGGACCTTGGATAGTAAATTGAAAGTGATGGGGCGTTTGGATAATATGTTTATTTCTGGGGGAGAGAATATTCAGCCAGAAGAAATCGAGACAGTGTTATACCAATCTAACTTAGTTAATACTGCATTTGTTGTCCCCATTGTAGATAAAGAATTTGGAGAACGACCAGTTGCCTTGATTGAGCTTAAGGAACAATTTCACCTACAAGCGGTCAATTTGTTACAGATATTTGTAAAACAGCATTTGGAAAGCTTTAAGCAGCCGATAGCCTATTTGCCTTTAGAGCCTGATAAAATGCAAGGAAGTGGGATTAAAATTTCGCGTAAGCAATTGCAGCAATATGTTGCAGATACTTTTAAATAGTAAGAGATGATAATGTTCAAAAAATCGTTTTGGTTAGTATTATTTTTTTCACTATTCAGTTCAATAAGCTATGCAGATAATAGCGCATTGGCTGGAGAAGCGATCAAAGCACAATTAGACACATTGCGTGCTATGGATGACGCTGATGTTACTTCCGATCAAATCAAGAATATGGAAGAAACCGTATCGTTTTTAGATAAGGTTAAAAAACAGCAGTCTGAAATTGATAGTTTAGAGTCAAAAATTAAAGAGTCTCCTACACAGCTCAAAAAAATTCAAGAAAAGATCAAATCGTTACAAGATAAGCTTGAATTGTCTCAGCACTCACAATTTACGTCTTTAAATGCCCAAGAATTGGGAGAACAACAAGATAGCATTCATCAGCAGCTGCAAGATGTTCAAGCAACGATCACTGAAATTGGCGCAAGTCTTGCTAATTATCGTAGCGCATTTGAGCAAACTCGCAAACAAACAGCAGATAATAACAGTCGTATTGATGCAATTCGCTTACAAACGAATAGCCAGAATGAGCAGATTGTTATTGATCGCAATAATGCAGAGATCAAATCCCTTGAAACAGCGAATAAATATAATCAACTGCTAGGGCAGAATATTGATTTGCTTATTTCGCTAGACGAGGCGAAGCGTAATGAAGCTTATCTCAAACAGCAATTGTTACAAAAACAGCTGACAGCGCTGCAAGATCAGCTAAATGAATTACGCTTAAAAGAACATGAAGCACAAGCAAAACAAAATGAAGAATTAAAAGCGACTAATAAGGCTGATAATACCTTAATCTTTGACGAATTGAGCTTGAATACCGATTTAAGTCAATATTTAGTCGATCAAACCAAAAAAGCAAATAAGCTATCACAAGAGAATTTACGCGCTAAAAGTGTATTGGATGGTTTAACCCAAACGCGGCAAAATATTGAAGAACAAATTAGTGCACTACAAGGTACTCTTGTGCTTTCTCGCATTATCAATCAGCAGAAACAAGCATTACCAACAGAAAGCGTGGTAAAGGGGCTTTCAACGGATATTGCTAAGTTGCGCGTTGAAATTTTCGACACATCACAAAAACGTGACGAACTTTATAACATCACCAATGCAATTGCAAAAATGAAGTCAGAGCGTAAGGTTGAGCTTGATGAAGAAGATACCAAAACGCTTGAGATGATTTTGAAAGAGCGTGAGAAGATCCTCGTTGATCTTATCAAGACTCTCAATACACAACTGACATTATCTAATGAAATTGAAGCAACTCAAAAGCAGATTATCTCTTTGAGTGACTCGTTACAGACGCAATTACAACAACAAAGCTTCTGGGTAAAAAGTAATAGTCCTTTTAGCCTTGATTGGATTGAGGAGTTTCCTCGTTTAGTCGTACTCGAAATTGCTGAATTGTCAAAATTTATTGGTTTCGAAAATTTAGCTCAAAACTTTGTGAGTACCTTGAGCTTTGTTGTATTTTTATTGATTATATATGGGCTTATTGTCTGGAAAAAGTCGGTCATAAAACAGCGTTTGGCCACTATTGCAAACCAAGTGAATACATTAAAAAGCGACAGTCATTGGCATACACCAGAAGCGATGTTCTGGACAATTGTGCTTGCGATTCCGAGTGCTCAATTGTTTCTGGTTATTGCAACCTTGATATTGTATTTGTTTTTCCCAGAGCCATTAGCCGGTTGGCAGTGGGTGGTGCAATGCTTTGGTTATTGGTTATTTTTTGCAACGGTGATCTCTCTACTGCGCCCAAATGGGTTAGCGTATCGCCATTTTGGTATGCCTCAAGAGAGTAATGAAACCTTTGAGCGCATTATCAAGCAATCAGTATGGATTGTGGTATTGCTGTTGGTTTCGTCAATCTTCTCCCAAGTAGATGCAATTGGTTTTACCAATGATGTGATTGGGCAAGTAATGACCATTGTTGCCCTGTCTCTGTGTCTATTCGTGGTGCGCCCATGGTTGAATAAAGGGATGCAGGCGTATGAAAAGGTTAAAAATGAGGATGGGACTAAACGCAGTATTGGCTTATTTAAGCTCGTACGTTTTATGTTGTTTGTTGTACCCATTACCTTGATTGTGCTGATTGTACTTGGCTATTACTATACTGCAGTTTATCTAATTGAACATATCATTAAAAGCTATGCGATTGCATTGGTTTGGGTATTTGGTCGTTACTTTGCTTATCGTTCATTGACTATTTCATCACGTCGAATGGCATATCGTCGTTTACAGAAAAAACGTGAAAAAATTCGTGAGCAGATGTTACTAAATGGCGAAGATGTGACTAAAGAGAAACCAGAAGAGAAGATTACTATTGCGACGGTAAATGAGCAGATTTTCCGTATGGCAGATCTTGTTGGTTGGGTTGTACTATTTGGCTCCATGTATGCAATCTGGTCTGATCTCCTAAGTATTGCGACCTATCTAAATACGGTTGTTTTATGGGAGCAAGTTGAGACAACCTCGAAAGGTACGGTTATTGAGTCTGTGACATTATTGAATATTTTACGTTCGGTAAGTTACATTGCGATTACCTATGTACTGGTTAAGAATATTAAAGGTATTCTTGAAGTGACCTTTTTCTCTCGTTGGAAATTATCAAAAGGTACGCCACATACCATTACAGCGATTCTAACGTACTTTATTGTGATTTTTGGTAGTATTTCAGCCTTTACGTCCTTAGGGATCTCGTGGGGTAAAATCCAATGGGTATTTACCGCGCTCTCTGTTGGTTTGGGTTTTGGGGTTCGTGAAATATTTGGTAGTTTTGTATCGGGCTCAATCTTGTTGTTTGAACGTCCAATTCGTGTTGGTGATAAGGTGACAGTAGGTAACTTCACCGGAGTTATTACTAAAATTAAGCTACGTTCAACGACCTTAATTGATGATGAACATAAAGAAGTGGTGCTACCAAACCAAGCATTTGTGACAGATCGTTTTATTAACTGGACTTATAATAATACGATTACACGCTTACAAATCACGTTAAAAATTGCCTCAGGGGCGAATTTAGAATTAGTGCGTATGCTATTATTACAATCTGCACAGGAGGCTGAAAAAGTGATGGAAGATCCTTCACCAAGTGTGAATTTGTTGCATTTCGGTGACGGCTGGATTGAACATGAATTAACGGTCTTTGTACCAGAATTGGATGATCGTTCGGATACGCGTAACTACTTATATAAACGCATTGATGAATTGTTTAATCAGCATGATATTAAGATTGCATTTAATAAACTGGATGTGCAAATTAATCCAGAAAAACAACCGCTTGCTCCTCGCCGAATTGGCTTTAAGGCGCGTTTAAAGCAGGCATAATCTCAACGTGTGTTGGTGGTGGAGGACTTTAGCCACCAACATTACGTACTCTCACATAAAATAGGACAAAAATATGATAACAAAACCCTATTCACTTCTTATTCTCCTTCTTGGTTTAGTGAGTTCCTCACTTTGGGCTAATCTCCCTAGTAATAAAGAGCTACAAACTCAGATTGAGGCAACGCAAAAATTAGAGCAAACAGAAGCCACAAAAGCATTATTGCAAACGCTTACTGATACTCAACAATTTCTAACACAAATTGCACAGCAAAAAAGTGATAATAATGCTTTAGAAAAAGCAATCAGTGATTCTCAGGCAAGTATTGAGGCAAGTAAAACGCGTTTGGCTAAGCTGAAAGCGACGGTATTACCGACATTAGAGGAGTTAGCTAAAAAGTCGTCAAAAGAGTTGCAATTGTTAGCGAAGGATTTACAGGAACAACTTGATCACACTCAGCAGGATCTTGCGCAAATCAATGGTCAAGTTGTGACACAAAATGCGGTACCGAATAAAGCGCAATCGACATTAAGTACTATTGTTGCTCGTAAACAACAAATTAGCAGTGCGCTTAGCAATGCAACAACCGATGCGGATAAAATAAAATATGAAGCTGAAAGTAGCTTGCTTGATTTGCAAAATAGCTACAACCAAACATTGTTGCGTGGTAACGACAGTTTATTAGCGTTATATACCGCTCAGTTAGATGAGAAAAAAATGGCTCAACAGCAGTTGCAGTCAGAGTTAACGGATGTGCAGACTACAATCAATAACCAATTGGTGGCAGAATCCAAAACAAAAGCAGAGCAGGCAACTCAAACTCAGCAAGAAACAAGTAAAACGACGACAAACCCTACCATTTTGCATGAGATCAGTTTGAATACTCGTCTTAGCCAAGATTTACTCACACAAACAACGGAGATGAGTCAATTGTCTCAGGATAATCTGCGTGTCAAAAATATCTTAGACAATCTTCAACAAACTCAGCGTAACATTGATGAACAGATCAGTTCATTGCAAGGAACCTTGGTACTATCACGTATTATCAATAAGCATCGTCAATTATTACCACAAGATCAAATGGTGAAAGGTCTAGCGAAACAGATTGCTGATCTTCGCGTTCGTGTATTTGATATGAGTGAGTTTAAGGACAGTATTGCAGATAGCACGATTTATATCTCTAAATTGGAAAAAGATAATAAGCTTAGTTTTACAGATAAAGAAAAACGTCAGATCACAGAAATCTTACAAGAGCGTTCGACTATTCTCTCAGACTTAATTAAGCTATTGAATAATCAGCTTAATTTGTCGATTAATATTGAATTGAACCAACAACAAGTTGAAACGATCAGTGATGAGTTGCAACAAAAATTACAGCAACAGAGTTTCTGGGTAAAAAGTAATAATCCAATGGATTTGGATTGGCTGAAAAAATACCCTTCTAGCGTACAATTTCAAGTTAAAGAGTTAGCGAAGAAGTTTGATTTTTCAAATTGGCAAGACAACATTGGCATTGCGTTATTTTTAATTGCGTTACTTTCAGGGATTGCTTATCTGATTAATCGCAGTAAAGAGTCGATTAAGAAGAAATTAACACTTATTAATAACCAGATGAAAACGGTACAAACAGATAGCCAATGGCATACGCCTGTGGCAATGTTTTGGACAGTCGTGCTCTGTTTGCCGAACACCATCATGTTCTTGACCTGTTTTATTTCTATCACCTATATTTGTTTCCAAGATCCTTTGGCTGTATGGCCTTGGGGCTTAAAGATGGCAGGTTACTGGCTCTATTTTGTGTTTATTATTTCGATGTTGCGTCCAGCTGGGATTGCATATCGTCATTTTAAAATGCCACAAGAAAGTAACCAAATTTTCCATAACATGTTGAAGCGTTCTGGGATCGTGGTTGCACTATTATTGAATACCTCTATTTTCAGTAATATTGAAATGGGGCTAGCCTATGATGTGATTGGTCAAACTGTAACTATTACTGTATTGATTATGACAGTGTTTATTGTTGCACCAGGATTTAGACAAGCGATTTCAACTTACCAACATGTGTCAGGGAAAGAGAAAAAATCGCATAGTATCTTGCTCAATTTAGTGAGAATTGTATTACTGCTTGCGCCAATCGTGTTAATCGCATTGATTGTAATGGGGTATTACTACACGGCATTAGTGCTGATCGAACATTTAATTGCAACTTATTTTGCTGTGATTACATGGATTATTATCCGCAATATGTTGTACCGCATGTTTACGGTATCTTCACGCCGAATCGCATATAAACGCCTGCAGGAGCGAAGAGCATTGCAAAATGCGGAACAAAAAGCGGTCGCTTTCGAAGATGACGTTGGATTGGAATTACCTGATGACTCAATTGCGGTGAGTGAAATCAAAGACCAAATGTTAAAAGTGACTGACTTTTTACTTTGGATAGGGTTATTTGCACTGATTTATGGTGTTTGGTCAGATCTCATTACTGTCGCTTACTACTTAAATGGCGTGACGTTATGGCAACAAGCAATTACCACTGAAGCTGGTGTCGTGATGGAATCTATCACGTTACTTAACTTATTGATTGCCTTTGTGATAATACTTGTTACCTATGTACTCGTTCGCAACTTAAGTGGTTTATTAGAGACATTAATCTTCTCTAAATTGGAACTTTCTCAAGGCACACCATATACCGTTACAACTTTATTAACCTACATTCTTATTGTGGTAGGTGCTAGTTTTGCATTCTCAACGCTAGGGATGTCTTGGACTAAACTACAATGGTTATTTACTGCATTGTCTGTTGGCATCGGTTTTGGTATGCAAGAGATTGTGGCGAACTTTGTATCGGGTATCATCATCTTATTTGAACGTCCTGTACGTGTTGGCGATATGATTACAATTGGTAACTTCAGTGGAACAGTGTCTAAAATCCGTATTCGTGCTACAACATTGATTGATGGTGATAAGAAAGAAGTCATTGTGCCGAATAAAGCATTTATCACAGAGCGAATTGTAAACTGGGCATTAACAACCTCGGTCACTCGTTTAGTGATTAGTGTTGGCGTGGCTTATGGCTCAGATCTTGAAAAAGTTCGAGAATTATTACACCAAGCAGCAGAGGAAAATGAGCTAGTCTTAAAAGATCCTGCGCCATCGGTATTCTTCTTAAGTTTTGGCGCAAGCACACTTGATCATGAATTACGTGTATTTGTTGGCCAGCTGAGTGATCGAATGAAAACAACGGATGCATTGAATCGTCGTATTAATGAGCTATTCGCTGAAAATAATATTGAAATAGCCTTTAATCAGCTTGATGTTTTCATCAAAAACCAAGATACTCAAGAAGAAGTAAAATGGGCAACAGAAAAATTCCCAAAAGTAAATTAAAACAATAACAAGGAACAAATATGGCAGGCAACAGCATTGGACAAATTTTTAAGGTAACAACATTCGGAGAGTCTCACGGTATTGCATTAGGCTGTATCGTGGATGGCGTACCGCCTAACATGACGCTTTCAGAAGCTGATTTACAACCTGATTTAGATCGTCGCAAACCAGGCACTTCTCGTTATACTACGCCTCGACGTGAAGATGATGAAGTGCAAATTTTATCTGGCGTTTTTGAGGGTAAAACAACAGGAACAAGCATCGGCTTAATCATCAAAAATGGCGATCAACGCTCAAAAGATTATGGTGATATTGCAGAGAAGTTTCGTCCAGGACATGCTGATTATACTTACCAACAAAAATATGGAATTCGTGATTATCGCGGCGGTGGTCGTTCATCAGCACGTGAAACAGCAATGCGTGTTGCTGCAGGCGCAATTGCCAAAAAATACCTACGTGAGCAATTCGGGGTAGAAATACGTGGTTATTTGTCTCAAATCGGATCGGTTAAGATCAATCCTGAAACAGTGGCAGATATTGGTAAAATTGACTGGGAACAGGTAAATAGTAATCCATTTTTCTGTCCTGATCCTGTAGCAATTGAGCAATTTGATGAATTGATTCGCGAGCTTAAAAAAGAGGGTGATTCAATCGGCGCGAAATTAACAGTCATTGCAGAAAATGTGCCTGTTGGTTTAGGTGAGCCTGTATTTGATCGCTTAGATGCAGATTTAGCGCATGCATTGATGTCAATTAATGCAGTAAAAGGTGTTGAAATTGGGGATGGTTTTAATGTGGTAAACCAAAAGGGCAGTGAACACCGTGATGAAATGACTCCTGAAGGTTTTCTGTCAAATCATGCAGGCGGCATTTTAGGTGGCATTAGCTCAGGTCAGCCAATTGTTGCCAATATCGCACTTAAGCCGACCTCAAGTATCACCGTTCCAGGGCGTAGCGTTAATCTAAACAATGAATCTGTCGAAGTGGTGACAAAAGGCCGCCACGACCCATGTGTAGGTATCCGAGCTGTGCCAATTGCAGAAGCAATGGTGGCAATAGTGCTATTGGATCACCTACTTCGTTTTAAAGCGCAATGTCGCTAGTTTGATTATTAGCAAAGTATTTCGCAAGGCGAGGTTTATTCTCGCCCATTGTTATAATGACTTATATATCAATATGTTTGGTTTGCCAGCAGTTTGAATAGGCAGCTTTTCTGTCCTTTTCTTTTTTGATTTGACGAGATTTCCAATGACTAAAGAACAAAAACAAGCACTATTTGGTTCAATAAGAATGCACTCTGAACTGGTTTATAACATGACCAAATTAGAGGGCAATCCCTACACGTATAGCGAGGTAAAAACCTTACTTGATGGCATTACTGTCGGTGGTCGTAAACTCTCAGATCAAGAGCAAGTACTACGCATTTCTCGTGGCTGGGAAGAACTTCGCTCTCAAATTTCACAAAATACCTTTACTCTCACCAAAGCAAACTTTATCCACTTTAATAAAATTGTTGCTGAAAATGAGGCGTTAATGGTTGGACAATTTCGACAAGGGCAAGTTTATATTGCTGGGGTTGAAAAATATGTTCCTCCAAAAGCTGAGGAACTTGATAATATTTTCAAACAAATGCTCAATGATTTTCATCAATTAGACCTAAATACTCACGACAAAGCCTTTTGGTTGTTTTTACAATGTGCAAGACATCAATTTTTTTACGATGGTAATAAACGCACGGCACAATTAATGATGAATGGCTTTCTGCTCTCTCATGGTTTAGCTGTTGTCAGCATTCCTGCCCGCCTAAAACGTAGCTATGACAGCAAAATGACCCGCTTTTACGACACCAACAAAATGGAACCCATGATGAAATTTTTGCGAAAATTGGCAGAAAGTGGAAGGTATGAGTAATAGATTTATCACAAAAATGTGATCTACCTCTCATTTTCAACAAAATGTCCTTTTTCTTTTCAAAATAACGGTTAGAATAACGCCGTTTTAATTTTTTACAGATAAAAGGTTAAACCCCAAAAGTTATTAAAAACGTTGATACCCTTTTGTCTAGTTTCCTATTAGGTTTGTAACCCACATAGAGAAACTAGGGAAAGCAGACTAGGTGAAACGGTGGATAGCATATTTATGTGGTTTAACGGCGTTTGGTTCACTATGTCGAAATTCGGGTTTGGACCCCCGTCATACAAGCGTAGTGGGAGCAAACAAGGCCGTAACAGTTAAACACATTAGCACACTTACCTTGACTTAGGCGATGATAAAGGCACTGTCTTTCGGTTTTAATAAAAGAGCGGTTTAATCAAGCGATTATGAAAAAACACCTAACCCCACATTTCTGATTTACATTTTCTGCGATTGCATTGCTTGTTGCAAATGCGGTCTATGCGAATACCCCGACTGATTTCAGCACTGCTGTTGAAGTGGGCGTTTCGGCTTCGCCAAATAAAACTCAACCAACCCTATCCCTTCACTCTGGCACTAGCAACATTGTTGCCAAAGTTATTGCTAACAACAATACTCAAGGTATCAAACTTGCAACGGCTGGCGATAATATCGTTGTTTCAGCATCTGCGGCACAAACCAAAGAAAAAGTGCAAAATACGAATATCAAAGGAGTGAGTTTCTCTGGTAATGCCACTTATGTAACGGACAAAGGTTTTGTTGGTGGGGCGGTAACACATCAAAATATCAGCTCTGCGAATTTAGGTACAACTCGCACAATCTCTAATCCAACTCAAAGTGTTGAAATCAGAGATAATCAACAAATCACAACCACAACAACGACAATCACCGATACAACTCGCTGATTGGAAGGTGGTCGCTCAACAACTGCAAGTCTACATGCAGGTGCAAAAATTAACGATAATCTAACCGCTTTAGCTGGTGTTAATCATCGTTTTGGGCATAATCCGCAAAATATTTCAACAGATGTTTATCTTGGTGGGCAATACAAAACTAACAACGGTTCGACAATTTTTGCCACAGGAAGCAAAAACGGTGTTGTAAATACTGGGGCAAATATCGCTATCACAGATAATCTAAGTAGCACAATCAGCGGTGTGGTGGATACTAAAAATGGCGATAAAATGGGCTACATTGGCTTGAATTATGCCTTTGGTGGTGCCAAATCAACACACACGGCTAATCCAACTCTTTCGCCTGCACAAAGCTATCTTAATGATACAATGAACCAATTTAACCCAACTTCGCCAGAAGTACCTAAGTTCTTAGCATCTCAAGTAGCTGAAAAAAATTATAAAAAAATTTCACAAATCGTAAGTCAAACAACAACAAATCTTCCACAACCTAAACCATCTGTAACAACTCAAAATGGAGAATGAGTAAAAGCTGAAGCATTACCAACTCTAGAAATCTGACACGGCGAAGGTGTTACTCTTGAAAAACCAACTTTAGACATTCAAGTAAAAACAATTACATTTGATCCAAATAACCCAGATCATATCCAAATCATCGAAACAGATAATTTGCCTTTAGGCACTCAAAAAGTCGTTCAAGAATGGAAAGACGGTCAAGAAGTTAAACAAGTAGAAAAATTTTCTGATAATACTGAAAAGGTAGTATCAACAGAAACAACACCATTTACCAAAAAAATTGTTGAAAAAGGGAGTTATGATGTAGAAAATGATGTAGAATTAAATAATTTAAAAAAACAATTAACACAACATGTAAAATTATGGTATAATGAAACAACTGGCGATTCAAATTCTACTCAAAGTTTTAGATTACCAGAATGATTCAAAATAAACAAAGCATTAAATACGGATGAAACTTATGAAAATATTATATATAGTGGTGCTTACGGTGTTAATCAACACAGTAGAGATAAAAACCTGTTCTTCGTTTCAATACATTGACATTTAGATAGCACTTATGGGATTGTTGAATAT
>MQVI01000044.1 GCA_002002485.1 Pasteurellaceae bacterium 15-036681 | reverse complement strand
TCTTAATCTGTCACGCCTCCATCCGAGCAAAACCAGTATGCGCGGTAAATTGAAATCGGCAGGTTGGTCAGATAGTTTTAGAGAAGAATTATTGTTTGGGGCTAAGTAAAAGTATGCGGTTGCCCTGATTAATGCGTAGGCTATCGGGCACTTTACAGTCAGCTGTTGATCAGAACTTTGAAGCAGGCGGTCGCCCTGCTTGGCTTGGTATTAAATATCGCTCGGGTACTCCGTTAATTAATAAAGGTACTTTGCGTAATAGTATTAAACGTAACAGTTATAGTGACAGTGAGTCTGCGGTGGTGGGGACTAATATTATCTATGCCCCTATTCATCATTATGGTGGAGTGATTAAACCCAAAAAAGCGAAATGGCTACGTTTTAAAGCGAGTGGGCGATTTGTTACGACTAAAGAAGTGAATATCCCCGCACGCCCTTTCTTAGTTTTAACCCCTGAAGATGAGGATGATTTATTGGAAGATGCACAGGATTACTTCGCTTCGTTAATAACCTCTCAAAATACCGCCTAAAATGCAATTGGGCGGGCTTTTCTTTTTGTTGGTGTCAATTTACGATAAATAATTTTTAAAACAATTTAAACCGCTTTTAAAACGTTTTAAAATGGGTTTGATTTATTTTAATCGTCCTTTCTTTTTTGTTTTCTTAATTTTGCGAAATGTTGAACCTTTTCGCCTCCCTGTTATTACCCTCTTTCTTTTATTCTGCAATCCTATTTTTAGCTTTTGGGATTTTGTATGACCTTAAAACTTGCTGCAACGAGCTTTGAATTAGACCGTGCGAAGTCTGGACGTATTCAGCTTTTGCCTTATGGCAAATTCCGAGCGACTGATGGCAGACCGACTGATGTGGAGGCTTGGTATGTAACAGACACAAACGGGGCTGATGTGGTTGCTCTTGCAAATAATCAGCGTAACCCACTTCCTATTGATTATGAACATCAGATTATTCACAGCAAAAGCAATGGCAAAGAAGCGCCGAGTGCGGGGTGGATGGAATATCTCTATTTTACCCCTCAAGGCATTTTTGCTGATGTGCGCTGGACGGATAAGGCTGCGGAGTATATCAAGAATGGTGAGTATCGTTATATATCTGCCGTTTTTGCTTATGACACCAATGGCTATGTTCGCAAAATCTTTCACGCTGCACTGACTAACTTCCCTGCTCTTGATGGTATGGATGAGGCTATGGTGGCAGCAAGTTCTCACTTTCTTTTAAATTTAGAGGAACAGTCCGAAATGGATAAAGAATTATTAGCAATGCTAAGTGCGTTATTTGGTAAGACTAACGCAACTGAAGCGGAGATTAAAACTGAAGTGGCTGCGTTGAGTCAAGCAAAGGGTGATTCGCAGGTGGCTTTATCAAATGTGTATGGTGAGTTAGCAAAACAGACTCAAAATGTTGCAGCTTTAACAGCTCAGGCTGGTGCGGTTGATCCTGCTAAATATGTGCCTGTTGAGCAAGTGGCTGCTTTGCAAGCCTCCTTTAATCAATTAAAGCAGACGATAGAAACCGATAAGAAATCGCAGTTAATTGAAGCTGCATTAACATCTGGCAAGCTGACACCAGCGTTAAAAGATTGGGCGACAACCTTATCAGTTGAAGCTCTTTCGCAATTTATCGCAAATGCGACACCTGTTGCTGCGTTAGGTGGTGAGCAGGCGAAAGGTGATCCTACTGGAGGTGAGAAAACGGTAGCGTTAAGTGCGGCAGAAGAAGCAACTGCAAAAACACTTGGGTTAAGTGTGGCAGAGTTTACAGCTAAATATAAAGGAGCTGAATAATGGATAAGTTTAAAAAGTCAGAATTATTAAATGCGTTAGATACCGTATTTAAAAAAGAATTTAAAACAGGTTTAAGTTTAATTAAACCGCAATGGGATTTAGTGGCGATGAAGATTAGTTCTTCTACAGCAACAAATACCTACGGTTGGCTTGGTGCATTCCCGAAATTGCGTGAATGGGTGGGTGAGCGTCAGATTCAAAAGATGCAAGCGCAAGCAATGGTGATTGAAAATAAACTGTTTGAATCCACTGTGGGGGTTAGACGCACTGATATTGAAGATGATCAGGTTGGTTTATTTACGCCGATGGTACAGCAAGCGGGTCAAAGTGCGGCTGAGTTACCAGATGACTTAGTGTTTAGTTTACTTAAATCAGGTAAATCAACACTCTGTTATGACGGTCAGAACTTCTTTGATAGTGATCACCCTTTGTATGCGAATGTAGATGGTACTGGTGATGCAACTCAACAGAGTAACATTACCACAGGTTCTGCATCAGGCAATCCTGTATTCTACATCCTTGATGATACGAATGCGATTAAACCGTTGATTTGGCAGGAACGTACAACACCTGAAATTGAGACGAAGTTTGACCCGTCTAAATCAGACAAAACCTTTATGGAAGATGTGTATTTGTGGGGTGTGCGTGCTCGTGGTAATGCTGGTTTCGGTTTCTGGCAATTAATGCACCGTGTCGAAGCATCTGAGTTAAATTCAGAGACAGTGATGGCTGTACTTGCGAAGATGCGTATGTTGAAAGGTGATGGTGGCAAATTGTTACATATTCGCCCAAGCGTAATTTTAGTGCCTCCAACACTGGAATATAAAGCTCGCCAGTTGTTTGAATCGGATATCATCAACGGGACAAGCAATCCATTAAAAGGCGTGTTGAAAGTTGCAGTAAGTGCACAGATCGTCGAATAGGTTTAATTAGGCGTAGTGATACGCCTTTTAATGAGGTGGATATGGCAAGAAAACAAAAATCTGAACAAGCTAAGCAAGATACTGAGCAAGTTAAGCAAGCAGCTGAACAAGTTAAACAAGAATCTGAACAAGCTAAAACAGCAGAAGCAGATGGTGTTGACTCAGGGGCTTCAGATGCAGAATTAGATGGCAATGTGATTCAGCCTATTGCTTTTGACGTTACATTGAAATCAATTCATCCGCAATTGACTTATGGGCGTTGTGGTTATCGTTTTAACAAAGAAAATGCGGTGCAAATTCCGTTTGATGATTTGACTGGTGAGCAAGTAGCTGCTCTTGCAGAAGATCCTTATTTGGATTTTGTCCCCGTTGTTGAGGGGTAAGGTATGTACGCCAGCGTTGAAGATTTTGTGCTACGTGTTGGGGAAAAGCAAGCGATTGAGCTGACTGACCGAGATTATATTGGCTATGTGAATGAGGATGTGCTGAATATTGCGCTCTCTGATAGTAGCTCTCAAATCGACGGCTATTTAGCAAGTCGCTATACGCTGCCGTTAAGCATGATTCCGCAAAACTTAACGCGAATTTGTTGTGATATTGCCCGCTATCGTCTGTGCAGTATGTCAAATGTGACCATTACTGAAGAAATTATTGAGCGGTATAAATTGAGCTTGAAAGAGCTTGAGCAATTGGCAAGTGGCAAAGTGTCGCTTGGGATTGATGCCCTTGATAATAACGAAGAAGCAGATGATGCGGTGATATTCTCTAACGGTAATACAAGGGTGTTTTCACGTGATAACAAAGATTGAACTGGCTTTAATTGAGCGATTGAAACGTGGGCTTGGGCGATTGGTTACTGATGTGGCAAGTTATAACGGGGAGTTTGATGATGAGAATCTTAATATTCGCCGTTTACCTTGTGCTTTGGTTTCCTACGGCGGCTCTAGTTTTAAACCACTTTCAATGAGTGGGCGTGGCTCTCGCTTTGAAAGCAGTGATGTGTTTGTGGTGATTGTAATGGCTCGCTCATTGCGAGCTGATGCCAGCGGACGGCATGGTGGCGTTGCATCGAGTGAGATTGGGGTGAATCAGTTGGTGAGTGCGGTGAAATACTTACTCACCAATCAAACGCTAGGCGCAATGGTTCGTCCGATTAAGCCAAAACGAGTCCGCACTTTGTGGAACAATCAAGAAATTAAGCGTGAAAAGCTCTCTGCTTATGCGGTTGAGTTTGAGATTAGTTACTCCGATAGCGATGGTCTTGGAGATGGTTTGTTCCCTGTCGGCTCTGATGATAAGTCACATCCTGAATGGGCGTTTAAACATTATCAAGGGCAATTAGGGAAAGCAGATCCCGAACTATTACGAGTAAACAGTCAGATTTTTGACCCAACCAATACTGCACAGGTTGGGATTGAGGTAAGCATAGATGAAAGTGAAAGCAGCTAAAGGCGTGCGAGTGCCTTGTGAAGAACAGCCTTACAATTACATTACAGATGATGTGGCAGTTGAGGTGGTTGATTCGCTCTATTATCAACGCCGTATTGTCGATGGCGATTTGGTGATTGTTGAAGAACAAGCGGTCGAATTTGCAGAAAAATCTGCAAAAGGGGGTAAATAATGACGACGACCAATATTGAGTTTGAAAAGATTCCGTCTTCTTTGCGTAAACCAGGGGTTTATTCAGAATATAACAACAAAGATGCAGTCACTGCATTGCCTGTTAATCCGCAGGAAGTGTTAATTGTGGCACCGCAAACGGCAACGTTGGAAAGTGCTTTTTCTGCGCCTGTGAAAATCTTTTCAGATGCAGAAGCGGAAACAACCTTTGGTGCGGGATCGTGGGCGCATTTAATGGTGCGACAAGCGTTAAAGAATAACGTCAATATGCGTTTGACGGTGATTGGTTTAAAAGACCATAGCGCAGGTGTGGCTGCTGAGGGCAAAATTGCGCTATCAGGTACAGCAAATACGGCTGGGGTGGTGACGGCAACGATTGCTGGTGTGAGCTATGTGATCTCTGTGGCAAAAGGTGAAGCGGATACGGTTTTGGCTAGCCGTTTAATGGCGGTGATTAATGCGGCTAATGATTGCCCTGTGGTTGCTAGCCTTGATACCTCTAAAAAAGCGTTGAAGTTATTGGCAAAAAGCAAAGGTGAGATCGGCAATGAAATTGTGTTGAGTGCGAAAAATACCGCGACAGGTATGGCATTAAGTGTTACGGCAATGACAAATGGCCAGCAAAATGCAGAAATTGCAGGTGCGTTGGCAAGCGTGGCGGGTTCGCATTTTAATATTATCGTTTCGCCATTTGTTGATGAAACGAATGCAACAGCATTGCGTGAACATTTAGATGCGCTGTCTGCCCCAACTGCGAAGAAACCTGCAATTGGTGTGATGGGTTGGCGTGGCACTATGGCAACAGGCACAACCTTTACCAGCCGATTAAACCACGAGCGTTTAACGGTGGCTTGGTATCGTGGGGCGATTGAGTCAAATGCAATGTTGGCTGCAGGTTATGCGGCTGTGATTGCAAGTGAAGAAGATCCTGCTCGTCCTTTAAACACATTGGAAGTTAAGGGGCTAACGCTAGTAGATAGCTCACAATACCCAACTTTTGCAGAATTTGATCAGGCTTTGTATAACGGTTTGACACCGTTAGAAGTGGTTAATAGCCGTGTGCGTGTTATGCGTGCGATTACGACCTATACGAAGTCGGCAACAAATACCGATGACCCGAGTTGGTTAGATTTAACCACAATTCGTTCAATGGACTATGTGCGTAAAGCGATTGAGCAACGCATTGAGCTACGTTTCCCACGTTCAAAATTAAATGATCGCATTGCGAAAAAAGTGCGCTCTGAGATTTTAGATGTGCTGTATCGATTAGGAAATGCGGAGATTATCGAAAATGTTGATGTGCATAAGGCTCGCTTAATCGTGACACGTAATGCGCAAGATGTGAACCGTTTAGATGCACAAATTCCTGCGGATGTGGTGAACGGGTTGCATATTATGGCAAATCGTATTGATTTAATTTTATAGGGGGCTTAGATGGCTGAAGCGTATGCAGGCTCTATTGTGCTAGAGGTTGATGGCACAGAGATTGAAGTGGTTAAGGTTGATCCGAAAGAAAACACTGGGCGTAAATTGGTGAAAACCATGAATAGCAGCGGTACGGCACGTGGTTTTGCGCAAGGTGTTGCAGAATATACTCTGGCAATTTCGGCTGTTGTGCCAATTGATGGTACTGAAATTGATTGGGCTGCAATTAAAGATGCAAAATTAACGATTTATCCGCTTAATCAAGAAGATAAGCGTGTTTCTTATTTAGGCTGCTTTACTACCGAAGTGGGGCAAAGTTACACGGTGGATAATGAGGCGACTCAAGATATTCAGATGAGCGCATTGCGTAAGGTGGTTGAATAATGGAGCTTAGTTTATCTGGTCGCCTGTTGTTGGGCTTATTGTATCAAGGTAAATATTACTTTGATTTTAAGGTAAGTATTTTAACGATGGGCGGTGAATGTGCGGCTCTTGAAGTGGTTGAGGGGTTAAACCTTAACACTGATAAGCCCTCTCGCAAAGATAAATCGTTAATTGATTTGGCTTACTTGGCTCAGCAATTTGAGATTGACGGCGTACCAAAGGAGGCAATGACTCCCGAATACTTACTTGAAAACCTTGCAACCGATGATTTTATTTTGATTGAGAAGTTGATTAGTGAGTTACGAAAAAAGCGACAAGACGCTGGGGAGCAGCCGAATCTAGCGGAATAGTTGCGGATTATGGGCTAAAAGCAGCCTACACAAATTATCAACGCACAGCGATTTTACTGGCTAAGATGGGTTTTACGGCGAAAGATGTGTGGGCGATGTCGCACTTAGAGGCGGGCGCTTGGTTGCGTAGTTATTTGGAGTCGCAAGGGGTTAAACCTAAGGTTCAGAATGATATTACACAAACAGGGGCGATAATTATCTCAAGGCGTAAGCCGAGAAAATGATTTAATCAAAGGGCTTTGTTGCCCTTTTTTTGTAGATTTAAACTGGGTTTAAAGGGGCTTTAAATGGCAGGCAATTTAACCTTACTGATGCGTTTGCAAGCGCAGGATTATGCAAGCCGTGTAATTGACCGTCTATCGCAAAATGTAAGACGTGCGAATCAAGATACGGAGCGAACCACAAGAAGTAGCAATCAAACGCAACGTCGAGAGATTGAACAGACTGCAAGAGTAACAGAACAAGCGGCTAGAACAAATACCAACTCTGCAAGACGTACTGCACAGGTTCGTCAAAGTTTAGGGGTGCGTTCTGAGCGTGAGATTCAACGTGAAATTCAACGCACTATTGCGCAATATAACCGCTTGGCACGTAGTGGCACGGCAACGAGTCGTGAGCTTGCTCGAGCAAGTGATGCTGCTCGTAACCGTATTCGTGAACTGAATGCGGAAATGGGTAAAACGACAACGGGGCAACGGTTGGGAAACTTTGGCAGAGGCGCAATGAGTTTGGCAGGAGGTGCAGTAGTTGGTTACCAATTAGCTAAACAGCCCATTAAAACAGCCGCAGATTATAACTTACAGCTTGCTTATTTAGCCAATACCGCCTACTCAGATAAAGACCTTGCGGGGCGTAAAGCTGGCATGGAGACTATTCATAACTCAATTAAAGAGGCGGTAACAAAATATGGTGGTTCAAAAGAAACCGCAATGGAGGCATTGGGGGAACTTGTGTCCAAAGGGCGTGTAAGTGTTGATGATGCTCTATCATTATTACCGTCCATTCAGATGAATGCTGTTGCAACAGGGGCAAGTACATTAGATATTGCCTCACTTGTTAATGCTGGTTTGGGCTATGGTATTGAACGCAATCAAATTCAAGACTTTATTGATTATGCGAATGCTGCAGGTAAGGCGGGTGGCTTTGAATTAAAAGACATGGCTCAGTATGCACCGATGCTATTTTCTGCTGCTAGTGGCGCAGGTATTACAGGTATGGACGGTGCAAAACAGATGTTCAAGATGTTGCAACAGATCTATAACGTATCAGGTGGTAGCTCGGAAACGGCAACAAATACCATGAACTTCTTGAGTAAGTTAAATTCACAAGACACACTGAATCGAGCAAAGAAAATTGAATACTACGATAAGAAAGGAAAATTGCGTGAGGTCGATTTAAAAGCGTCAATGGCTGGGTATATGAGGCAAGGCAAAAATACTGTCGATTCTTTCCTAGCTGTGGTGGATGATATTTTAGCTGGTGATAAAGGTTATCAGGAAGCATTAAAGCGACTTAATAGCGCACAGAATGAAGGGGAGAAGCGAGAGGCTCTAGAACGTATTGCGGATTATATGATGGGATCTCGTGTGGCTGAATTGGTGGCTGACCGTCAAGCGTGGCTAGGTTTACACGGTATTCGGTCACAAGTTGAAACTGGAGAAAATGTAGAAAAGGGCTATGAAACAGCCGTAGGAGGTACTGAAAAAGACGGAGAATTCATCGCATCACAAGCAGCGATTAAATACCAAAAAGCTGAGAATACTGCAGAGATGGGGAAAATTGAAGCTTTTAGTAGTACGGCAGAGCTTACTGGTGATTTAGCGCAAAAAATGGCTGATTATGGTGCGCAATATCCTGAATTAACTACTGCGCTAATGGGCGCAACGGAAGGGATTAAGATTTTAGGTGGTGCTGCCATGGCTGCTGCGGGTGCTATGGCTATTTTTGGTGGTGGTAAAGGTATTGGTGATCTGTTTGGGCGAATGCCAAAAGGTACTGTTGCAGGACGTACAGTAGATGGCGGTATGCGTGCTGGAGGTGGGCGTTTAGGCTCTGCGTTGAAATTTGCAGGCTATGGGTTAGGTGCTTACAGTATTTTAAGTACGGCACAAGCAATAGGTGAAGAACAGCCTTATCAACAAGCTCGTGATGAAATGAAACGAGAGGAACAAGCTGGTGCACGTTTGGCTTTTGCTAAGGGATATACTGCAAATCATGCTAAAACGACAGAATTTAAGTATGGTGGACAAGCAATTAAAACTACGGGGACTCCGTTGTATGGTGGTTATGCACTTGCGCATTTACAGCAAGATAATGATGTGGCTAAGGCTCGTTATGAGATGGGAGGATATTCGGAAGCACAATATCAAGCTAGAGTAAATAAGAATAATGCGCTTAGACAGAGTTACTCTGCTCAACCGAATAGTGATGTTGGCAGTATTGCTAAAGAAGCGGCTCGTCTTGCAGTGTATATGGGGGACTTAACTACGCAACAAGGCACGATGAATGGGCAGTTTGATTCAATTACAACAAATTTCTCTCAGTATCATTCTGAGATTCAAGCGTTGTCACAGGCGATTCCTGCTGCAATTCAAGCCTCTTTAGATGCACACCAAAAAGTGATTCAAATTCATAATACAGTGGATTTGGATGGTCGTGTAATTGCTCAAAATAGCAGTGAGCATATTTTCCGTGAGTTTGCGAGGGGGTAAAGATGACAGGTTGGACTATGCCTATTCAGCAGGCGATGTATCGTGGTGTGAAGTTTGATGTAATTGATGTTTCAGACTCGTTTGAGCGAGCGATTGTTGAGCATGCTTATCCTTTTAAAAATGGGGCTGACTTGGAAGACATGGGGCTTGCCCCACATACAGTGCAAATGCAAGCGGTCTTTTTTGGTGATGGCTATTACACTGATTTAAAAAAGTTTTTAAATGCGATTCAAAAACAAGGGGCTGATGTTTTAGTTCACCCTATTTTAGGGCGTATGCCGAATATGCTGTTAGCATCGGCTAATTTACGTCACGAAGCTGAGTTTGTTGATTACGTTAGCCTTGATCTGACTTTTAAAGAAGCAAGCGAGATGCAGCCGATTTTTGTGTTTGAGTCAGCTTTAGTTAGTCAAATTGATCAGTTAATTAATCAGCTCGAAGATTTGTTAAATGGCAGTGATGATTATTGGAATTCTATTATGACAACAGTGAGTGCTGTGTATAACTGGAAAGCTCGCTTATTGGGAATTTGGGGTGGTTTATATGGTAGTTTTGATGCTATTCGTGAGTTGTTTGGGTTAGATAAGAAAAAATATGCAATTTCGTCTGCGGTATCTCAGCAACACTATGTAACTCAAGGTAATGCAGCACTTTGGCAATTGCAAGAGATGATTACTCAAGGAGTGGATAGTGCATCTGAACGCTATGCAATGACGTTTGCGGCTAAATTGCGTAATGTAGTTGAAGTGGTCGAAAATGTTAAGGCTGTGCCGAATAAAGTTGCTAATGATGAGGGAATGAATCGCTCTAAGACTGTTAAAGTGCGTAATGAAGATGTGGCTCAGCTTTCTATTATGGTTGATTTAATTGCATTCGCTAAATTAACTGAATTTGCGGTGTTATTAATTGAAGATGAGCAAGATACGTTAATCTCTTATGAGTTAGAGGCTTTAAACCGTGAAGTGCGTTTAAATGCGTTGAATTTGGTGAATAAATTAAGAGAGGTCCAGCGTGTAGATCAACTTGGTAACTCGCAAAATAAAACAACGTCAGTTTATCAAGCGAGTGAGAGTCTAATTGAGATGGTGCGTGAAGTTACACATGGTTTTACGCAATTAGTTATTTCAGCTATTAACCGTAAGCCGCCGTTGATGATTAGAACCAGCGAATTAAACGGCACAATTCATCAGATTGCTCACTCGTTTTATGGTGATTATACCCGTGCAGATGAGTTATTGCGGTTAAATCCACATATCAGAGAACCTAATTTTATTACACAAGGGGAATTATTAAATGCCTATTCAGAATGATATTGTGGTTGAGATTAATGGCGCACAGCATAATCACTGGAAACAGTACAATATTGATAGTGATTTTCTGATTCCTGCTGATGCGTTTAGCTTTGATTTAGGCGTGCCTGCTAATAATGGCATTATCCCCGACTATTCGGGAGAAGAGGCAAAAGTCTATATTAACGGTACGCTTGTGATGACTGGGATTGTTGATACAACTCGCCATAATTTACGTAAAGGGGAGCGTTCATTTTCACTTAATGGGCGTGATCGTGCCTCAATTTTAATTGATTGCTCTGCGCCTATCACTAATGTTCAGGGCTTAACAGTACTCGAAGCAGTGAAGAAAATTGTTAAACCACTCGGGATTGATGAAGTTGAATTAAGAGCTGAGCAAAATCCTAAACTTAGTAAGGTTGATATTGATGTGGGGGAATCTGCGTGGGAGGCTATTAAACGCTGTGCAAACTCAGCAGGGTTACATTGTTGGTTTGATCCGCAAGGTGTGTTAATCGTCGGTGGTGCAGATTATAGTTCAGCCCCTGTTGCAACTTTATGTTGTATGAAGAATGGTAGTAAAAACAATTTCACCCATGTTGAGTTAAGCTATGACGTATCACTGCGGTACAGTGAAGTGACTTTTTTAGGGCAGAAGCACGGTACAGATTCTGATAAAAATAAAAACAACTTAAAGTGGGTTTATAAAGATGAAGAAGCTGATTTTTATAAGCCGAAAACGGTTGTTATTGGTGATGTTGAAAATCTTGAGTCGTTAAAGAAACAAGCACGAAAGCAGCTTTCTGATTGGGAACTGGAAGGCTTTACTCTGACAATTACAGTGCCTGACCATAAAACTGAAGACGGCATTTTGTGGGAGCCAGGGCAACGAGTACATATTATCATTGAAGAATATGATATTGATGCAATCTTCTTTTTAATGGGGCGTCGTTTTATCTTATCTCGAATGGATGGTACTCAAACAGAGCTAAGATTAAAACAGGATGGTGTTTGGACTCCTGATGCTTATGAAGCGAAAGCCGAAAAAGCGAAAAAACGTAAGGGCAAAAAAGGTAAAAAGGTTAAGGAGAAAAAAGCAAAAGCTAAAAAAGGACGTAAAAAGAAAGTTAAAGCTGAACGTATTGATTTATCTTCGGAGAAATAACATGAATAAATTATTACAGAGAGTTAAATCAACGGCTCAAGGCATAAGTGATGGTGTGCGTTCTGCATTTCGGGGAACACTTACGCTTGTTAAAAGCAGTGGTGATATTCAGCATGTTCAGGTAACTGGGCTTGCTGATGAAACCCTCTCAGATGTGGAGTTTATGCAGCAATTTGGGCTTACTAGCGTTCCACCTGCTGGGACAGAGGTCGTTGTTATTCCTGTGGGCGGTAAGACGACCCATAGTATTGTGATTGCGACTGAAAACGGCTCATTCAGAGTTAAAAATCTAAAGAATGGTGAAGTTGCTTTGTATGATTCTAGCGGCTCAACCATCATTCTTAAAAATGGACGAGTGATTGAGGTGGATTGCGATACTTTCAAGCTTAACTGCAAAAGCTTTCAAGTCACTGCAACAGACTCTGCGAAATTCAGTACGCCACAGCTAGAAACCGATAAAGTATTCACGGCACAAGGTCAAATTAACGGTAACGGAGGAATGGCTGTGCAAGGTGGTAGTGGCGCAAGCTTTAGCGGTTCAGTGAAACAACAAGGCGGTAGTTTTACCACTGATGGTGATGTAACAGCAGGAACTGTATCACTTAAAAATCACGGTCACGAAAATGATGGGCGTGGTAAACCTATTGCTTAGTAAATTAGCGGTCGAATTTGACCGCTTTTTTGTTGAAGTCTTTCGCCTCTCTCTCCTTTCTTAATCTCTCTATCATAGCACTATGGACAGAGAAATCAGCCCGCTCACTGGCGACTATACAAGTGACACCATTCATACACTACAAAATGCGGTGTATATCAGACTAACCACACCTTTAGGCTCTTGGTGGGCAAATGGGCGTGTAGGTTCTCTGCTCCATACTATTTCTCGCGAAAAAGATGTGAGCCGTGTTGGATTGATTGCTCAACAATATGCCGAAGAAGCATTGCAAGATTTATTAAATGACGGCAGAGCTAAAGAAATCACCGTTACTCACGAACAGCCGAAAAACGGACGCTTACATCTTTTCATCACTGTAACCGATAACAGGGGCGAAACCGTAACCTTTAAACACCCTGTAAAAGTAATTTAAAGGGGCTTTAAATGGCGTTTGCTACACCCACTCTCGAAGAAGTCCGTAAAGATATTTTACGTGATATTCGCTCTCTTGAACCTACTGCCGATATTGATGTGGACTCAGATTATTATGTCCGAGCATCTGCTTTAGCAAGTTGCGCAGTGGGGCTCTATGCGCATCAGAACTGGATTGTTCGGCAATATTTTCCTGATACAGCTGACTCCGAATACTTGGAGATGCACGCGGCGTTGAGAAATATTTATCGTAAAAATGCAACCTATGCGAGCGGTACGCTTAAAGTATTTGGGCAACAAGGGGCAACTATTACTGAAGATTTGCAGATTAAAAATGGTGATCTTTATTACGTTACAAAATCTAGTGCGGTTATTGGGGCGGAAGGTTTTGCAACGGTAAAAGTTATTGCTTTGGCAACAGGGGCATCTAGCAATATTAAATCAGATAGGACTGCTATGTTTATGGCAGCTCCTGTGAGTATATCTACAGAATGCCAATTGCTTGAAGATGTTACAGGCGGCACAGATGCAGAAAGCGATTCAGCACTATTAGCTCGCTTATTAGAACGTATTCGTCGACCGCCTTCAGGCGGTAATAAAAACGACTTTCGTCAGTGGGCTGAAAGTATTGATGGTGTTACATCTGCTTATGTTTACCCTCTTAGACGTGGAGAAGGAACAGTTGATATTGCTATTACATCAGGCGATACCGTGCCAAGTGATGCGATTGTGCAAGCTACGCAAGATTATATTGATAATGTTCGTCCTGTGACTGCTAAGTCGGTTTATGTCTTAAAGCCTGTGCAAAAGTACGTTGATTTTGAAATCAAAGTACAGCTTGATTCAGATACAACACTCGCAGGCGTTCAGTCTGAAATCGAAAACGCTTTAGAAGGTTATTTTTTATCACTCAAGCCTGCTGACACCTTAATTATTTCACAGATTGAAGCGGTTATTAGCGATTTGGTCGGCGTAGTTGATCGTGAAGTGATTAAGCCTGCACGTAATCAGACGATTGATGCTTACCGCGAAATGGGGTGGTTTAGACTTGGCAAAGTTATTGTGAGTAAAATGTAATGGCGATTGAATCTAAACACGGTCAGGCTCTAGCAGGGCTATTACCGCCAGTTTCATACGATCCTAACGGTCGGTGGTTAGCATTATCACTTGAAGTCGAAGGGCGAACACTAGACCGAGTGTCTGCAAAAGCAGAAATGCTACGTGATGCGGTTGATGTTGAAACTGGGATTTTTATCGACGACTGGGAACGAGTCTGCGGTTTAACCGCAAACAGTAAGCTAGATTTAGATACTCGTGTGCAACGAGTGATTGCGAAGTTAAATCAGCTTGGTGGGTTGTCGATTGGTTATTTGTTAGAGCAAGCGAAGGTGCTTGGGTATAACTTTAAAATCCACGAGCCAGAGCCGTTTAGATGTGGAATCAACCGCTGCGGCGACAGATTATGGGACAAAGATGTTATTTGGATGTTTTTTGTTGATTTTAACCGCTCAGATAGCGCAGATGCAGATTATCCCGCTCCGATTATTAAAACCCCTGAAGATTTGAAACTATTGTTAGATGAAATTAAGCCAGCGTTTACGCGTTACTGGGTAAGAAATTTTAAAGGTATTTAGATGAGAAAAACAATGAACCCAATTGCGACAGATAACGGTCGCTTTAAAGACGGAAATCCTGCAACGGGCGAATACGGCACTGTTGTTACTGCTCAACACATGAATAATGTACAAGACTCGGTGATCTCAATGCAGAATGAAATTATTACTGTATTGAATGAGGCTGGGATTACTGTTAATGCGGATGATAATACTCAGCTATGGCAAGCGTTGCAAATGATTGCAGGGCAAGTCGAGTCGATTGATGCGTTGAGAAAGTTTGAGCCACTACGTGACCGCCAAATTGCTTTTGTTAAGGGATATTACGCAGGTAGCAATAAAGGCGGTGGTTATTTTATTGCGGATTTGTCTGATACAACAACTGCAGATAATAGTGGGATTGTGATTGTTACTGCGAGTGGGAAGCGTTGGAAGCGTATTTATACCGAAATTACACCTTTTGATTTTGGAGCCAAATGTAGCTCTGAATTAAATACGGAAGGTTTAACATTTGATGTCTCAGCAATTAATAATGCGTTAAAACATTGTCCGACGGTGTTTTTACCAGCTGGAGAGTATTTTATTAATACATCAATTGCAATCCCATCAAATACCGCTTTAGTTGGCAGTGGTTGGGATACAGTTATTAAATGCACTGATGATATGCCTCGTTATAAACACATGGTTGTGAATTCAGAGGGTGATTATATTACCTATAACATCTCAGAAGCTGAAATGCTCAATGCGATTAAAAATAATAAAGGTAATCATGGTATACAAATTAGAAATTTATCGTTAAGAGGCGATTTAGATACACGCTTAATAATGACTCGCTCAGGTGTTTGTTTTAAGAATGTTAAAAACTCTGTTATTTCAAATGTTAAAGTAAGCTGGGTCGGTTATCACGGTATTGATATTGCAGATGCGACTGAAGGTCAGTTAGTTAATTACGATAGTTTAAGAAATAGCTGGGAAGATAAACCGTCATCAAATGTTTTGATTGAAAAATGTTTGGTTGAATATCACGGTGACGATGGTTACACCACACGCTATTCAACTGATTTAACATTTAGAGATTGTGTTGCTCGTTATGGAGCACAGATTTTTAGTGCAGAAAATGGATTTGAAATAGACGATGGTTCAAGGAATGTATGCATTGAAAATTGCATTGCCGTAAGAGAGCAATGTGGATTCGTAGTAAAGCGACATAATAACGCTAAAACAGCTCAATCAGTCAGATTAAATAATTGTGCGGCTCAGTATTGTGGCTATGGTTATTGGTTCTACGGCATCCAGACTCTTGATGCTGGTGCAGTGAAAAACGGTAACTACTCAGATGCTTACGGCATTGATATGAATAACTGCATATCAATGTTTACGCGGAAGCAAGAAAGAATCAATCAGCGTGCGATTAGAGACTTAATAATTGAGGATTTTACAGGGATAAACATTAACAACTTTACCGTCTTTGGTTGGCATTTAGAGGGTAAAATCAAAGCGATTGATGTTAGTGATTATCAACCACTTTATACGAATAGCTCAGGAAATTTAGATAAAGTTTCAGATTCAATGCTACCTTATTCTAATCAAGTGTTTGATAACGGCAAAGATGTCACAAAAGAAACAACTGTTAATATATTTATTGCAGTAAATAGCCGAAATATATCTATTAATAATCTCAATTTAATTGGCTGTCAGGCTACTAATGCACACGTATATATGTTAAGTGCAACTGAAGGCGTAAAAGGCATTAATCTGCAAAATATTAATGCAGTGGATTGCTCAGGTGCTAATGTAATTGGTGTGCCAAGCGATTGCCCTACAGATTTGTCAGTAAGTAATGTGCAAGCATCTAGCCAATATGATGTATCAAATTATTATGTATTTGCAGGTTCTGCAATGGGCAATATTATCAAGCGTGTTGATTTAAACAGTGTTCGCTACGAGAATTATGCGGGAGCTTTTAAATTTGGTGCTGTAGTGGCATTAAATTCTCAGTCATATCGGAAACGGACATCAGTAATGGGAGAGGCTTCAAATAGTCAAGCGGTATCCGAAACGATTTCGACAAGTGGTGTCGCGATTTGGGAAGATTATAAAAACTATGCAGATAGTATTCACAAGCTAGCATCATCATCGAATAGTATCCGCTATTTAACAAAAGATGGATTAGCATTATGGTTGGGTACATTTGATGCAAGTGGGAATCAAACTCCCAAATGCGGTTTACACAGCAATGGCAATTTTATTCCATATGCCAATAACACTTATCAATTGGGACAATCTACTAATATTTGGTCAGCTATTTACATTGACACACCTAGCCAGGGCGACAATAGTAAAAAAGGCATCAACTCTGAATGGTTTAACAGTAGATTCAGCAGTCAATTATCTCGTAATGGCTGGCGTAAATTACCCGACGGAACGATTGAGCAATGGGGGCATTTTGATATTAATAATGGCTCAACGTTCAACTTTCCAATTGCATTCACAGATGTCCCTTATGTTGTTCAGTGTGCAGATTACAATGCGACAGGTGACCAAGTGTATGCAATTACCGTGAGAAATGTAACATCAACAGGTTTTAGTGTTATAACGCATTCGGCAATCGGTGCATTTACTATGAGAGCTATTGGGAGATAAAAATGGAATACTTTTTTGATTTAGCAAACAAATGTTTTTTGGTTGAGGGTATTCATGTAATCCCTGTCGATGCAATTGCAGTGTCTGAAACAGAATACTCTCATTTGATAAATGGGCGTGCGAAAGGCAGAGAGATTATTATGATGGGGAGAAGTCTTACATTAACGCCCATTCGTCCTAGTCTTTTACATGAATGGAATGGAACAGAATGGAGGCTTTCTGCAGAAAAACGCACGAAGCTTATATCTCAGCGAAAAGAAAGCATTATTCATAAAATTTCAGAAAAAACAGATCAGCTAAAAGAACAAATTTTAGTTGGTTATCCGCAAGCTGAAATTGATAGTTTTTATCGTCAGGAAAAAGAAGCGTTGGCATATAAAGCTGATAATAATGCAGATACTCCGATGCTTTTATCTATTTCAAAAGCAAGAGGTGTATCTCTTGTTGAATTGGTTGATAAAGTCCTCGAAAAAGCTGAAAAATTCGCTGCAATTATGGGGGATATTATCGGGCAAAGACAAAAATTCGAAGACAGTACATTATCAGCAGAAACTATTGAGCAATTAGATACTATCGAGCAGGAGGTTGAGCAATGGCAACTGTCTATTTAGCTTTGTATAAAGGGCAAGGAAATTGGAAAGACCGTATCATTCGCTTTTTTACTCGGGGTAAATACTCACATTGCGAACTTGCAGTGCATAAGGTCACATTAACTGACAGATACAGCAAAGAAGAACGATATGAGTGCTATACATCAAGCCCTCGTGATGGTGGTGTTCGCACTAAACAGATTAACATTGGCGATAGTAAAAAGTGGGATTTAATTCTGCTTAATGACGTTTCAGAGCAACAAATCAAAGCATTCTTCGAGAAAACAAAAGGCAAAAAATACGATTTACTTGGTGCGATAGGGGCAGTTCTTGGCAACAAGCAAAGCAAAAGTAAGTTCTTTTGTAGTGAGTGGTGCTGGGAAGCTATCGGGGGTCAAGATGGATGGCGATTTAGCCCG
>MQVI01000043.1 GCA_002002485.1 Pasteurellaceae bacterium 15-036681 | reverse complement strand
AATCGCACTCTTAATATTTCTACTAAAAGTAAATGAATTTCTAAGTTAAGCACTTATCAAGACTTCAAAATTAAATAATATTTTCAAAATCAATCATCAACAAGTGCCCACACAGATTGTCTGATAATTTGTTAAAGAACAAAAAAGAACGACGCACTGCATTTCAACTTCTTCACAACAGCGCGTCGTTGTGTGGTGCGCATTATAGAGATTTTTAAAACCCTTGCAAGTGTTTTTTGCAAAAAATTTTAATTTTTTTATCTTTCGCATGTTATTTACTCAAAAACACTATTTATATGCTATGATTCTAAGGCTGTTTTAGAATAGCTCAACTCAATTCTTAATAATATAACTATATGTTTATAAAGGAGTTTAATAATGCAAACACAACATTTTATCGGTTTAGGCGTTGCTGGCAACTTTGCAGGGCATTTAGAGCAAGCTGGTGAAGCTGCTGATTTCTTACAAGTAAAAACAGTAGAAGCCATTCAACCTAAAGCAATTTTTCCTTTCTATGTCCCTAGTACTACTCTTGAAAAAAGCTATGCCTTTCTAAATACTTATCCGCTTTCTCACAATACTATTCAATTCCCTAATGATGCTGATAACTTACAGATTGAACCTGAAGTTGCACTTATTTGTGATATTGAATATCAAGGCACTCAAGTTATTAAATTAACACCGACTCACTTTGCGGCTTATAACGACTGTTCTATCCGCCGTCCTAATGCAAGTAAGATCTGCGAAAAGAAAAACTGGGGTGAGAACTCAAAAGGGATTTCAACAACGCAAATTGCTTTGGATAAATTTGAACAAGGCGGAAATTTAGATGGCTATCATATCGCTTGCTTCCATAAACGTGGTGGTAAACTCAATGAATATGGTATTGATAGCCCGGCTGTTGGTTATAGCTATTTCCATCAAAAGTTATTAGATTGGATCGTAGATAGAATGAATAATCAGCCTGACGAAGGTCCAATGAACCATATCGCGCAAATGCTAAAACAAGCGAATTATCCAACTAAGGCTGTTATCAGTATTGGAGCAACTCGCTATACTGAATTTGGTGAAACCAATTTTCTACAAATTGACGATACCAGTATTGTTGCAGTCTATAATGCTCAAATATATTCACATAAGCAAATTGTAGAAATGGCTGAGAATGAAAATTTTTCTGAAGATGTCTCTGCTCTCATACAGAAAGTAAAGTAGTTAAGGCAGATCAAAATAACTTATCTATCTTTTTTTGATTTAAGTTATGGAAAATTACTGAAAATTATTTTACATTCAAACCTTTCCAATTTTTAAACGGAGAATGGATATGAACAGTACAGAACTTGTTATGGAAGGACTAAATCTGATGTTTGCAGGAATGGGGTTCGTTATAGGATTCCTTATCTTGCTCATTTTAGCAATTTCGCTGATGTCTAACCTAATCAACCGTTTCTTTCCTGAACCAGCCCCTGCGCAAGCTCAACCAACGATTCCAATTAAAACTGATTCCGACGATCTCGAACATTTACGCCCTGTTATTGTAGCAGCTATTGCACACCATCGTCGTCAGCAAGGTCTAAACTAGAGGATATTTTTATGACTATTCAATCTAAAAAAATTGCCATTACCGATGTCGTTCTTCGCGATGCTCACCAATCTATTTTTGCAACGCGTTTACGTCTTGATGATATGCTACCAATTGCTGCTGAACTTGATAAGATTGGCTATTGGTCATTAGAAGCTTGGGGGGGCGCAACTTTTGACTCTTGTATTCGCTTTTTAGGTGAGGATCCTTGGGTCCGTTTACGTGAATTGAAAAAAGCGATTCCAAATACCCCATTACAAATGTTATTACGTGGGCAGAATCTATTAGGCTACCGCCATTATGCTGATGATGTGGTTGACCGTTTTGTGGAACGTTCTGTTGAAAATGGCATGTCAGTATTCCGTGTATTCGATGCATTAAATGACCCTCGCAATATGCAACAAGCACTAAAAGCAGTACGTAAACAAGGTGGGCATGCACAAGGCACATTGAGTTATACCACAAGCCCTGTGCATACTTTAGAAACTTGGTTAAATGTCACTGAACAATTACTTGAAATCGGTATTGATTCTTTGGTTATCAAAGATATGTCAGGTATTCTCACTCCACTTGCTGCTTATGAATTAGTCAGTGAAATTAAACATCGTTATGATGTTGAGCTTCATTTACACTGCCACTCAACAACAGGTATGGCAGAAATGGCATTGTTAAAAGCAATCGAAGCAGGGGTTGATGGTGTAGATACGTCAATTTCATCTATGTCTGGCACTTACGGTCACCCTGCAACAGAATCTATTGTTGCGACCCTTCAAAATACCCCATTCGATACAGGCTTAGATATTCCACACCTAGAAAGAATTTCTGCTTATTTCCGCGATATTCGTAAAAAATATGCAAAATTCGAAGGTCAGTTACGTGGCGTGGATAGCCGTATTCTTGTGGCTCAAGTGCCAGGCGGAATGCTGACTAACCTAGAAAGCCAATTAAAACAGCAAAATGCTTCAGATAAATTAGATTTGGTCTTGCAAGAAATTCCAAAAGTTCGCGAAGATTTAGGCTATATTCCACTTGTAACCCCAACGTCACAAATTGTAGGTACTCAAGCAGTAATCAATGTGTTAATGGGTGAACGCTATAAAACCATTGCCAAAGAGACTGCAGGCATTTTAAAAGGGGAATATGGTCGCACACCTGCGCCTGTAAATAGCGCATTGCAAGCGAAAGTATTAGAAGGAGCACAACCAATAACTGATCGTCCTGCAGATCACCTTGCGCCAGAAATGGATAAATTAGTTGCAGAGGTCACTCAGCAAGCGAAAGAAAAAGGCATCAAACTCAGTGAAAATGCCATCGATGATGTATTGATTGTTGCTCTGTTCCAACAAGTTGGCTGGAAATTCCTAGAAAACCGTAATAATCCCGACGCGTTTGAGCCAGTTCCCAATGCAAAAGCAGCACAACCAAAAGCAACTCCTGCACCAAAAGCAACCCCAACGGTTGGGCCTTCTGTATATACAGTTGAATTAGAGGGCAAAGCCTTTGTAGTGAAAGTGAGCGAAGGTGGTGATATTAGCAATATTAGTCCTGTGCCAGCAGCACCAGTTGCAAATCCAGCGCCACAACCAACCGCTTGTGCGAATGCAGAACCTGTTCCTGCACCAATGGCTGGTAATATTCTTAAAGTATTAGTCAGCGAAGGGCAACAAGTTGCAGAGGGCGATCCACTACTCATTCTTGAAGCAATGAAAATGGAAACTCAAATCAGTGCGATGAAAGCAGGTAAAGTACAAGGTATTCAAGTCAAAACAGGCGATGTGGTGGCTGTGGGTGATACCTTAATGAGCCTCGCTTAAGGGGAATAATATGGAAAGTCTTTCTGCATTAATACAGGGGATGGGGATAATGCACCTTGAACTAGGGCAAGCAATTATGATTGCGATTAGTTTATTGCTGCTTTGGCTCGCCATTGCCCGAAAATTTGAACCACTATTGTTACTCCCTATCGGTTTTGGCGGATTACTCTCAAATATCCCCGAAGCAGGGTTAGCAATGACTGCGTTAGATAATTTGCTACACCAAGCCGCGCCACAACATTTGGATATTATCGCGGCTAAACTTGGGGTGGTAGCTGAACCGCACGCAATTAAAGATGCGTTAGCCATGGCAATACCATCATTGCAAAATGAATTGCAAGTTGTCGCTGGGGATCTAGGCTATACCTCTGGCGTACTTGCGCAATTTTATGCCGTAGCAATTGGCAGTGGTGTTGCGCCATTAGTGATCTTTATGGGGGTAGGAGCAATGACGGACTTCGGGCCGTTACTCGCAAACCCTCGCACGCTATTACTTGGTGCAGCAGCCCAATTTGGTATCTTTGCAACAGTACTTGGTGCTGTAGGATTGAATTGGTTAGGTATTATTGATTTTACCTTACCACAAGCGGCTGCTATTGGTATTATCGGGGGGGCTGACGGCCCAACGGCGATTTACCTCGCAAGCAAACTTGCCCCAGAATTATTAGGCGCCATTGCTGTAGCGGCTTATTCCTATATGGCATTAGTGCCATTAATTCAGCCACCAATTATGCGCGCATTAACGACTGAACAAGAACGTAAAATCAAAATGGTACAACTACGTAATGTCAGCAACCGTGAAAAAGTACTGTTCCCGATCGTATTATTGATTTTAGTTGCGCTATTGTTACCAGATGCTGCGCCATTACTTGGCATGTTCTGTTTTGGTAACTTAATGCGAGTAAGTGGTGTAGTAGAACGTTTGAGTGACGTATCACAAAATGCGTTAATCAATATTGTCACCATTTTCCTTGGGTTGTCTGTGGGGTCTAAGTTAATTGCGGATAAATTCTTACAACCACAAACTTTAGGAATTCTAGCATTAGGAATTATCGCATTCGGGATTGGTACTGCAAGCGGTGTGATTATGGCTAAATTAATGAATCGTTTTGGTAAAACACCAATTAATCCATTAATCGGTGCTGCTGGGGTTTCTGCCGTACCAATGGCTGCACGTGTTGCAAATAAAGTTGGTTTAGAAGCGGATAAACAAAACTTCTTGTTAATGCATGCAATGGGTCCAAATGTTGCAGGCGTTATCGGCTCTGCAATTGCTGCTGGGGTGATGTTGAAGTATATCGCAGCACTTAATTAATATCACATGGGCGACTAAATAGTCGCCCTTATCATTATTCGCAAGCGGTCTAATTTCCCCAGAATTTTACACATCTACGCAAATTCCTCCTTTTCGGCTATAATAGCGCTTTTAATAATACTTAAGGACTACTATGGAATATCCAATTTGCCCATCTTGTAAAGGTGAAAACACATACCACGATTCAATTCAATTTGTTTGCCCAGATTGCGGACACGAATGGACTGGCGAAGAAGTTGAAGAACACGATGAAGATCAATTAATCGTTAAAGATAGCAATGGTAACCTTTTAGCAGATGGTGATGATGTAATTTTAATTAAAGACTTAAAATTAAAAGGTTCATCAGAAGTATTGAAGAAAGGCTCAAAATTCAAAGGTATCCGTTTAGTAAACGGTGATCACAACGTAGATTGTGGCAAAATCATGTTGAAATCTGAGTTCTTGAAAAAGGCTTAATTCATAAATAGCAAAAACGGACGCTTTAAACGTCCGTTTTTTGTTATGCTACGGCACAATTACCGTAAATACATAAGCAGCTAAGTTTACTAATAGCACCACACCATATAGCATATTCGATTTGCCATGGTTTAAAGACACCATCACCACAAATGCTGATAACGCTAATAGCACCATTGATTTCCAATCTAAACCAAGCACCATATTAATATCATACAGTAAGCAAACAATAACCACTGCAGGAATTGTTAAACCAATACTGGCTAATGCTGAGCCTAATGCAAGGTTTACACTGGTTTGTAAACGGTTACGACTTGCTGCGGTTAAAGCGGCTAATCCCTCTGGCATTAATACTACTGCCGCAATAATTACCCCTACTAATGCTAAAGGCGCACCAGCTCCTACCACCATAGCTTCAATAGTTGGTGATAAACCTTTTGCCAGTAAAACAACAATACCTAAGCATACGACTAATAGCAGTAAGCTAATTAATGCTACTTTCATTGTTGGTGGTTCGGCATGATGTTGAGGGTTATCATCATCTGCTAAGAAATAATCTCGGTGGCGTACTGTCTGCATCATAATAAATGAGAAATAAAGCACTAATGATGCCAAAGCGACAAAAACCAATTGTGATGCGGTATAGGTTCCACTCACTGAGCTTGTCGTGAAATTTGGTAAAATCATCGTTAGCACTAAAATCGACATCAATGTGACTAATGCGGTACTGACTGATTTCTTATGGAAGAATTGCACTTTATGTTTAATCCCGCCAATCAATAAACATCCACCTAAGATACCGTTTAAGATCAACATAATTGCCGCAAATACAGTATCACGGGCTAAGTATGCTGCATTATCTCCACCAGCAATCATAAGAGAGACAATTAATGCCACTTCAATAATTGTAATCGCAAGGGCTAAAATAATGGTACCAAAAGGCTCCCCTACTTTATGTGCCACTACTTCTGCATGGTGAACCGCTGATAATACGCTACCAATTAATAAGCCACCACCCACAAGCTGTAACCAAAGACTATCCTTAATCCCGATAAAATAGATTACCCACGCCAAAATAGGTAATATTACCGACCAAATCGGCAATGCTGTTTCTGTTTTTCCTGCCATACGCTCTCCAAAATTAACAATCCTGTTCTTTTGTACTCATAATTTCAATAATTTGACGATCCATATAGACCATACTTTTTGTTGCTATCGCACAGAGATTACTGATTGATTTATCAACACTATGTTCAACAATGCCCTCCGCTCCTGTTACACGGCTATTATCCAATGCCATTAACACCGCTTTATATGCCGAAGAAACACCTGTTGACACCTTCATTGCACAGCTATTTGCTGCACCATCACACAATACGCCACTAATATCACCAATCATGCTACAGATTGCCATACTAATGGCGTTAAAATTGCCATTCAGTAGATACGCCATACCCGCCGCACTGCCCATAGCCGCAGTTGTGACAGCACAAAGTGCTGAGAGTTTTGGTAATTTGCTATGAATGTAGATAGCAATAGTATGGGATAAGAATAGTGCTCGTATTAATTTCTCATCATCAGCTTGTACAAAACGAGCCACAATCACTGATGGCATCGTTGCTGCAATCCCTTGATTACCTGACCCTGAATTACTCATTGCAGGTAATAAAGCTCCGCCCATACGAGCATCAGAAGCTGCAGTAGTTTCGATCACAATTCGACTTAATAGATCGTCAGACATTAATCCTAATTCAATCTGCTTTTTCAGTGTGCGCCCAATATGCAAGCCATACTCTTTTTCCAAACCCTCTTTCGAAAGCGCACTATTTAATTTAGCTGCTTCGGCAATAAAGGCGATTTTGTCTAACTCAACCTCCATGGCAAATTGATAAATCTGCTCCGCCGTAAGATTATTGAAAAATTGGTAATCATCTTCTAATTCAACTTGCTGAATCTCTTGTTGATAAAGCACTTCACCATTTTTTTCAATCAACACGACATTAGTGTGCGAATCTTGAATACAAACTTTTACCCAGCCATTTTCGCCTAGCAATAATGCTTCTGAATATAGAGGGTAATCAACATTGGCGATATCTACACTGACCTGATTTTGGTCTAGCATTGCTTTGCCTTGCTCAACATCTTCAGGACGAATATTCTTTAAAACCTCTAATCCAGCCTCAGCATCTCCCGCAATAGCTCCAACCGCGGCAGCAATAGGCAAACCAACCATACCTGTCCCTGGTACTGTTACACCCATGCCATTTTTCATTAGGTTCGGGGACACCTTAGCTTGAATTTTTAATAAATTAGAACCGAGGTGAGATTTAGCAATTGCCGCAGCTAATGCGAGTGAAATAGGTTCGGTACAACCTAAAGCAGGGGCTACATCACGTTTTACAATCGTAATTAATTGATCGCTAAATTCAAATCGTTTCATATCTCGGTCCTTTATTCTAAAATTTGCAAAAAAGCAGGCTATTTTAACCGCTTGTGAGCTTTTGCAAAAATAATTTTTTAAAAAAACTTGCATTAAAATGAATAAAAATGCAAAATAAATGCATAACTTTTCAATATAAATCATCTACTCATCGGATTTTCAACCTTTAACTTGAAAGCAACCGATTGCTTTAGTAGACTTGGTCGCCTACTTCTAGCCGAAAAGCTGATATGGCGAATCAAATATGCACACACAGATTCATTATTAGGAGTAAAAATATGTTTGAACCTGCAATTCTTGTTCTCGCAGACGGTTCCGTATTCCACGGAAAATCCATTGGATATCAAGGACACACCATTGGTGAAGTTGTTTTCAATACTGCGATGACAGGTTATCAAGAAATTCTTACCGATCCCTCATATACTGGTCAAATCGTTACATTAACTTATCCCCATATCGGTAATACAGGTACAAATAGCGAAGATTGCGAATCAAATAGCGTGGCGGCGGCAGGCTTAATTATTCGTGATTTACCTCTACTTCATAGTAACTTCCGCTCTAATTCTTCTCTTTCAGATTATCTTGTTCAAAACAAAATCGTTGCGATCGCTGATATTGATACTCGCCGTTTAACTCGTATTTTACGTGATAAAGGCGCGCAAGCAGGCTGTATCTTCGTAGGCGATGATGTGGAAAAAGCATTAGAACTAGCAAAAAGTTTTGGCTCAATGGCAGGTAAAGACTTAGCTAAAGAAGTAACTTGCGATAAAGTTTATGAATGGACAGAAGGCGAATGGCATTTACCTGTTTCAAATGGCGGAAAAGCGTTCAATCAACAAACCAATCTAGAATTTCACGTAGTTGCTTATGACTTCGGTGTAAAACAGAATATTTTAAGAATGTTAGCCGAACGTGGTTGCCGTATCACAGTTGTTCCAGCAAAAACCACTGCCGAAGAAGTACTTTCCTATAACCCAGATGGTATTTTCTTATCAAATGGCCCAGGGGACCCAGAACCTTGTGATTATGCAATCAACGCAATCAAAACCTTACTTGAAACTAAAAAACCGATCTTTGGTATCTGTTTAGGTCATCAATTATTAGGTTTAGCAACGGGCGGTAAAACTAAGAAAATGGCATTCGGTCACCATGGTGCAAACCACCCTGTTCAAGACTTAGTAAGCCAAAAAGTGTTAATCACAAGCCAAAATCATGGTTTTGAAGTGGACGAAGCAAGTTTACCAGCGCATGTGGTAGTAACACACCGTTCGTTATTCGATAATTCAGTACAAGGTATTGAATTAACGACCCAACCTGCGTTCTCGTTCCAAGGTCACCCTGAAGCAAGCCCAGGCCCACATGATGTGGCATATCTGTTTGATAGATTTATTGCGGATATGAGAAAGGCGAAAGCGTAAATAATGATATAGCGGACACGCGCAACGTGTCCCTACGAATGAGCGTTATTCGTAGAAAAAATTTAGGGATACGGTGTCCGTGTCCGTCAAAAGAATTAATACAAAGAGAAATAATATGCCAAAACGTACAGACATAAATACTATTTTAATTATCGGTGCGGGTCCGATTGTCATCGGTCAAGCGTGTGAATTTGACTACTCAGGTGCGCAGGCGTGTAAAGCGTTACGTGAAGAAGGTTATAAAGTCGTGTTGGTAAACTCAAACCCGGCAACTATTATGACCGATCCCAATATGGCGGATGTAACCTACATCGAACCAATTGAATGGCGTACTGTTGAGAAAATCATTGAGAAAGAACGCCCAGATGCGATCCTACCAACTATGGGTGGTCAAACGGCATTAAACTGTGCGTTAGATCTTTCTAAAAACGGTGTTCTTAAAAAATATAATGTTGAGCTAATCGGTGCAACGGAAGATGCGATTGATAAAGCCGAAGACCGTGGTCGTTTTAAAGAAGCAATGGAAAAAATCGGTCTTTCTTGCCCGAAATCATTCGTTGCTCACAGTTTTGAAGAAGCATTAAAAGCCCAAGAAGAAGTAGGCTTCCCTACCCTTATCCGTCCGTCATTCACCATGGGAGGTTCAGGTGGCGGTATCGCTTATAACAAAGATGAATTTATGGCGATCTGCGAACGTGGTTTTGAAGCTTCTCCAACCCACGAACTTCTTATAGAACAATCAGTATTAGGTTGGAAAGAGTACGAAATGGAAGTAGTACGTGATAAAGCCGATAACGCTATTATCATCTGCTCTATCGAAAACTTCGACCCTATGGGCGTACACACGGGTGACTCAATCACAGTAGCGCCTGCGCAAACCTTAACGGACCGTGAATATCAAATTATGCGTAATGCTTCATTAGCCGTATTACGTGAAATCGGTGTAGATACTGGTGGTTCTAACGTGCAATTTGCAATCAATCCAGCAAATGGTGAGATGATCGTTATCGAAATGAACCCTCGTGTAAGCCGTTCATCAGCGTTAGCGTCAAAAGCGACTGGTTTCCCAATTGCAAAAGTAGCTGCGAAATTAGCAGTAGGCTATACCTTAAATGAGTTACGCAATGACATTACTGGCGGTTTAATCCCTGCGTCATTCGAACCTACCTTAGACTATGTGGTAACTAAAATCCCACGCTTTGCCTTTGAAAAATTCGCAAATGCAGATGACCGCTTAACAACCCAAATGAAATCTGTGGGTGAAGTAATGGCAATGGGTCGTACTTTCCAAGAGTCGTTACAAAAAGCATTACGCGGTTTAGAAACAGGTATCTGTGGCTTTAACCTACTTTCAGAAGAGCCTGAAAAAATCCGTAGAGAATTGGCAAATCCAGGCCCGAACCGTATTTTATACGTAGCAGACGCATTCGGTGCAGGTTTCTCTCTTGAAGAAGTTCACCACTATTCGAAAATCGATCCGTGGTTCTTAATTCAGATCCAAGATCTTGTTCAAGAAGAATTAGCCCTTGAGAAGAAACAGTTAAGCGATTTAGATGCCGAAGAATTACGTCGCTTAAAACGTAAAGGTTTCTCAGATAAACGTATCGCACAATTAACTAATGTCAGTGAAAAAGTGGTACGTGACTACCGCCATAGTTTCAATATCTTACCTGTGTATAAACGTGTAGATACTTGTGCGGCAGAGTTCTCATCGGATACAGCATACTTATATTCAACTTACGAAGAAGAGTGTGAATCTAATCCATCAGATCGTAAGAAAGTGATGATCTTAGGCGGTGGCCCGAACCGTATCGGTCAAGGTATTGAGTTTGATTACTGCTGTGTACACGCGTCACTCGCATTACGTGAAGCAGGTTATGAAACCATTATGGTGAACTGTAACCCAGAAACCGTATCAACAGACTTCGATACTTCAGATCGTTTATACTTCGAGCCATTAACCTTAGAAGATGTATTGGAAATCGTGCGTGTTGAGCAACCGTGGGGCGTGATCGTACACTACGGCGGTCAAACACCATTAAAATTAGCAAATGCACTACACGAAAATGGCGTGAACATTATCGGTACATCAGCAGATAGCATTGATGCCGCCGAAGACCGTGAGCGTTTCCAAAAAATCTTAAACGACTTAAATTTACGTCAGCCACCAAACCGTACGGCACGTAATGCACAGGAAGCAATCGGCTTAGCGAACGAAGTTGGCTATCCGCTTGTAGTTCGTCCATCTTATGTATTAGGTGGCCGTGCAATGCAGATCGTGTATAACGATGAAGAGCTAAATAAATATATGCGTGAAGCGGTATCAGTTTCAAACGATAGCCCAATTCTATTAGACCACTTCTTAAATAACGCAATCGAAGTGGACGTGGACTGTATCTGCGATGGAACTGATGTAGTTATCGGCGGTATTATGCAACACGTTGAACAAGCGGGTATCCACAGTGGCGACTCGGCGTGTTCACTTCCGCCATATTCATTAAGCGGTGAGATCCAAGACGAAATTCGCAGACAGACCAAAGAAATGGCATTTGCATTAGGCGTTAAAGGTTTAATGAACGTGCAGTTTGCGGTACAAAATGATGTGATTTACGTGCTTGAAGTAAACCCACGTGCAAGCCGTACCGTACCATTTGTAAGTAAAGCAACAGGTCAGCCATTAGCGAAAATCGCAGCACGTGTAATGGCAGGTGAAACGTTAGCAGAGTTAAATGCAACCAAAGAAGTTATCCCAAGCAAATACTTTGTGAAAGAAGCGGTATTCCCATTCATTAAATTCCCTGGAGTTGATACGATTTTAGGCCCTGAAATGCGTTCAACAGGTGAAGTAATGGGTGTGGGCGAAACCTTTGGCGAAGCGTTCTTTAAAGCACAATTAGGTGCAGGCGAGCGTATTCCAAGAGTGGGTAAAGTGTTTATCTCGGTGGTTGATCAAGATAAAGCAACTTCACTGGAAATCGCAAAACGTTTCCAAGAGCAAGGTTATGGCTTATGTGCAACATTTGGTTCAGCGAAATTCTTACGTGAAAACGGTATTGCCGTACAGACCATTAATAAAGTACGTGAAGGCCGTCCACATATCGTTGATGCACTGAAAAATGGTGAGATTGCGGTAGTTATCAATACCGTAAGCGGCGATCCAGAAGTGGTTGCGGATAGCCATTCAATCCGCCGTACTGCGTTACAACAACGTGTACCCGTTTACACTACCATTGCTGGTGCTGATGCTATCTCTTATGGCATTGAGCATATCAATGAGTTTGGGGTATATTCGGTGCAAGATTTGCACGCTGAATTAAGCAAATAACTGTAGGGGCGGATAATATCCAGTATTATGTAGTAGTTGCACAAACTTTATTTACACCCTCTCCCTCTGGGAGAAGGACAGACTGAAGGTGCGTTCAGCACCGAGGTCAGGGAGAGGGAAATTGTTAAATATTCCTTAAATATCAAGCTTGTTACCCTCTCTCTGCAAAAAATTGCTGAACGCAATTTTTGCGGTCTCTCTCCCAAGGGGAGAGAGTGATGAATTCAAATATTTGATTTGTGCAAGTGCTACATAATTTCGATAATATCCGCCCAATGATAGAATAGGGGCAGATATTATCTGTCCCTACATATTTTTACCTCAGCATTTTCTGGCATTTCGGGCAGAAAAATGTATTACGCTGTCCAATCACTTTCGCTTCAATAATTGAACCACAATCATTACACTCTTCCCCTTTTCTACCATATACCTGTAACACCTGTGCAAAATAGCCTGGTTTTCCATCTGGCTGAATAAAGTCTTTTAAAGTTGTTCCGCCTTGAATAATCGCTTTAGTTAGTACCTCTTTAATCACTGTGACCAAACGCTCACACTGCTTTTGGGTTAAATTTTGTGGCGCAATTTCAGGGTGAAGCCCTGCCATAAATAGCGACTCGCAGGCATAGATATTACCAACCCCTACCACAATAGCATTATTCATAATAAAGTTTTTAAGGGCTAAGGTTTTATTACGGCTCTGTTTAAATAGATAATCAGCGTTAAATTCATCAGACAGAGGTTCTGGTCCTAATTTTGCGAGTAAATCCGCTTTCTCTGCATTTTCTACCCATAACCAAGCACCAAATTTACGGGGGTCATTGTAGCGAAGAATTCGACCGCTTGTGGTGACTAAATCCACATGGTCATGCTTACCGATTTCCTTCGGCTGATCTTTAGCTAAAAGACCCAGTGAGCCAGACATCCCTAAATGCACTAAAATATCGCCTTTGTCGGTATGAATAATTAGGTATTTTGCACGGCGATAAATCGATAAAATTTTAGCACCTGCTATCTGTTCCAATTCATCACTGACTAACCAGCGTAGCTGTTTTTGACGAATCACAATCTGTTCAATCGTTTCACCGACTAAATAAGGGGATACTCCACGCACACTGGTTTCAACTTCGGGTAATTCAGGCATATTTATTTACTCCTATATAGACAAAAGGCGTGCCAAAGCACGCCCCAAATTAAATCAAATCGAAATTATACTTTCGCTTTTGCTCCAATAAAGCCAATAACTAAACCGATTAATGCAAATGGTAGCCACTCCATTGAGTATGCTTTAAATGGTAAATTTGCTACCAATTCAGCGCCTGCAACCGATAAGATTGAGACAATTGCCACTAATAAAATTGGTAACAATTTTGCTAGTTTTGGTAATGGGCTGAAAATGTTAATTAATAACACTAACATCACTGTCATTGAAATTGGGTAAAGAACTAATAACACAGGGACAGATTTGCTGATTACCGCATTTAAACCTTGGTTCGCTAAACCGAAACCAATTAACGTGAAGATAATCGCATAAATATTATATGAAATTTTCGGAAAAATACTGTTGAAGTATGATGATGTCGCTACAATCAGACCTATCGCCGTCGTTAAACACGCAAGAGTTACGATTAAACCTAAAAGCGTACGACCTAATTCACCAAAGCCTTGATGAGCTGCACTATTAAGAATAAAGGTACCTAAGTTTTGACCTTTAGCCGCAACATCGGCAGCTGTTTCTACCGTAATCGCCATATTATTACCCACCCAACCGATAGAAATATAGATAGCGGCTAATGCAACTGCGGCAATAATACTTGCCATTGCCATCTGTTTGAAATGGCTTGATGTATCACTATTTTTTGCTCTAATCGCATTAATAACCACTACAGAGAATGCAAACGAAGCAAGCATATCCATAGTGTTATAACCTTCGAGGAAACCTGTTACTAATGGTGCTTCAAGTGAATTTTCTGTTGTAGGGAAATCATCACCAATTAGCAACATAGCCATTCTTATTACTAGAGCAATAATCGCGAAAATTAATACTGGTGTTAAAATTGCACCGATACGATCAACCATTTTGGTTGGATTTAAACTCAACCATAATGCAATACTGAAATAAATTGCAGTAAATACAAGCAATGATAATGACGATGTACCACCAATAAAAGGAGTGATCGCTAAGTCATAAGCCGTTGCAGCGGTACGTGGAATCGCAAAGAATGGACCAATTGATAAATAAATCGCAACCAAGAATAGTAACGATACAATCGGGTTAATATTTTCTAATGCTTTTTTATAACCACCTTCGTAACGAGCTGCTACTAATAAACCTACAAGAGGTAAACCAACACCAGTTGTTACGAAACCAATAATTGCAGGCCAGAACCCTGCTCCACTTTCAAAACCAAGTTTTGGAGGGAAAATTAAGTTACCTGCGCCAAAAAAGATCGCAAATAGCATAAACCCTACCACAAAGGTATTTTTGTTCATAAGTAAAACCTCTAAAAGTTTATATTAAGCACCATTGTGCCACTATCCGTAAAAAGAATATCCGAAAAATAAAAAACCGAATTCTACACCAGTAGAATTCGGTTTGAAATAGGGATAACAATTTAATTCATATATAAGCCGCCATTAACGTGTAAAGTCTCACCGTTAATATAACGCGCATCATCAGATGCTAAAAATACCACTGCTTTTGCAATATCTTGTGGAGAACCTAACTCACCTGCTGGTATTTGGCTTAAAATCGCATTTTTTTGATCTTCCGTCAATTCATCAGTCATATCTGTTGCAATAAAGCCCGGTGCGACTACGTTTACTGTAATACCACGTGAAGCTACTTCTTTAGCTAATGACTTAGAAAAACCGATTAAACCAGCTTTTGCTGCACAATAGTTGGTTTGCCCAGGATTCCCCATTGAACCAACTACAGAACCGATAGTGATAATACGACCGCCTTTTTTCATCATTGGGCGTAATACTGCTTTTGATAAACGGTAAACTGAAGTTAAGTTAGTTTGGATAATGTCGAACCAATCCGCATCTTTCATACGCATTAATAAGCCATCACGGGTGATACCTGCGTTGTTTACTAAAATATCAATATCACCAAATTGTTCTTTAATTTGAGCTAAAAGAGCATCAATTGATTCAGCTTCTGTTACATTTAACACTAAGCCTTTACCTTTCTCGCCTAAGTAAGCAGAAATAGCTTCTGCACCTTTCTCAGAAGTTGCTGTACCAACAACAAAAGCACCTTTTGCGACTAATTCTTCTGCGATTGCACGTCCAATACCACGACTTGCACCTGTTACTAATGCGATTTTACCTTGCATTGCTTTCTCCAATTTATCTATTGCTTAAAATTAACACCTTAACAAATCTCCCCTAGCCCCTCTTTACTAAAGAGGGGAACCGATCTGCTAAAAATTATATATCTCAAGCATTATTCAACAATCATTCTAAAAATAGCCCCCTCTTTGACAAAGAGGGGGTTGGGGGAGATTTTAAAATTCCACCTCTTCAAACGACGCCACATCATTCACTGCTTTCGCTGAAAGCTCTTTCACGATACGGCTAGTTAAACCGGTTAACACTTTATTTGGACCGATTTCGAATAATTTTGTTACACCATCTTGCGCCATTTTTTCAACGGTTTCAGTCCAACGCACTGGGCTGTAAAGCTGACGAATTAACGCATCACGGATTTTGTCTGCATCAGTTTCAACAGCAACATCTACGTTGTTGATGACTGGAATTACAGGCGCTGAAACCTTAATTGTTGCTAATGTTTCAGCTAATTTTTCTGCTGCTGGCTTCATTAATGCACAGTGTGACGGCACGCTCACCGCTAATGGTAATGCACGTTTTGCACCGGCTTCTTTACATAATTCACCTGCACGCGCTGCAGTATCTTTGGTACCTGCGATTACAACTTGACCTGGTGAGTTAAAGTTTACTGCTGAAACAATTTCACCCACTTCTTCTTGCGCTTTAGTACACGCATTGATAATTGCTTCATTATCTAAACCGATAATCGCATACATTGCGCCTGTACCTGCTGGTACGGCTTGTTGCATTAATTGACCACGTAATTCAACTAATTTAATTGCATCTTGGAAATCTAATGCCCCTGCACAAACTAATGCTGAATATTCACCTAAGCTGTGACCTGCCACTACTGCTGGCTGTTGCTCAGGGAATTTTTGTTGCCATACACGAAATAGTGCAACAGATGACGCTAATAATGCAGGTTGAGTACGCTCTGTTTGACCTAATTCTTCTGCGGTACCGTTTTGCACTAAGTTCCATAAATCATAACCAAGCACATCGCTTGCTTGTTTGAAAGTTTCTTCTACCACAGGGTAAACAGGCGCAAGATCCGCTAACATACCGATAGCTTGTGAGCCTTGACCTGGGAATACCATTGCAAATTTAGACATATATTGTTCCTTTTTAAATTTGTAAAATTTCTTTTAAATTAAAGCGCTTGCTTAACTAGCAACTACTTTAACACCTAATCCAACCATTACTGCTCCGAGTACTCTATCAATCCAATGTCCTGCCTTTTGGAATTGGCGATTAACTGACGGAATTGAAAGTAAAAATGCCACTGTTGCAAACCACGCAAACAGTAAAAACATCATCCAACCACCATAAATACTTAATTGCCAAAGGGGCATTTCAGGGGAAAGAACGACCGTAAACACCGACACTAAATAAACGGGGGCTTTTGGATTTAATACGTTACATAAAAAGCCTTTCCATAAGGTTCTTAAAGTACTTTCTGGTGCAAGTTCTTCTTTTTTTATCTCAACAACTTCATTTTTGGCTTTTGCTCGTAAACCTTGATAACCAAGATAAACTAAGTAAGCACCACCAATAATTTTAATTGCTGTTAATAACCAAGCTGCATTAGCAATGACCACAGCTAAACCTAGTACTGAATAAAGAATATGCACACTAAAACCAAGTGCAACACCTAGCGCACAGATAACTCCAGCTTTACGCCCACGACTTAATGTTTGCTGTGAAACAAAGATAAAATCAGGTCCCGGTGAAATCGCCGCTAAAATATGGATACCAGTAATCAGGATAAAACCTTGCCAAAAATCCATCTGTTACTCCTTATCCGGCGAATAATATAATTTACCAATTTCAATACGCTGACGACCAGTTTCTAAACGCCATTTATTGCTATCACGTAATGAATAGACACAACCGCAATACTCTTGTTGGTAGAAACGTTCACGTTTGCTGATTTCAATCATACGTTGTGAACCTCCGTTTTTACGCCAGTTGTAATCCCAATAAACCACATCATCATAAGGTTCTGCGGCACGGTGTCCACAGCCGTTGATTTGGTTCATATCTTTCCAACGAGAAATCCCTAAACAGCTGGTGTAAACAGGAAAACCATTTTCGTGAGCATATTTTGCGGTTTTCTCAAAGCGCATATCAAAGCACATGGTGCAACGGATACCACGCTCTGGCTCCCACTCCATACCTTCCGCTTTTTTAAACCACTCTTTGCGGTCGTTTTCGTAATCGTCATCCACATCAATAAATGGAATACCGTGTTTTTCTGCAAAGCGAATATTCTCTTCTTTGCGTAGTAGATACTCTTTCATTGGGTGAATATTGGGATTATAGAAATAGATCGCAAATTCGATCCCCGAAGCATGAATGGCTTCCATCACTTCCCCTGAGCAAGGCGCACAGCAAGAGTGAAGTAATAATTTGTTATGCCCGTTTGGAAGTTCTAATTTTTCACGCACAAAAGGTGCATTTGGATCTTTCCCTTTACGCGTTAATTTTTTACGCGGTTGTTGTGGGATTGTTTGTTGTTGAATTTGTTCTGTCATTTGCTTTCTAAAAATTTATTTTTCACAAAAACGTAGCAACTGTGTTCCTACACAAAAAAGTTATTCAATTTTAACCCACAGTTTCTGTGGATAAGTGGCGTGTCGCATCCCATTTTTCATTGCGCTTAACTAACGCATTCATAATGGTTAAAAGTTTAC